>NZ_JASKLY010000013.1:0-435304 GCF_030125545.1 Arthrobacter sp. zg-Y1219 | reverse complement strand
TTCCCGGGACAGGCTCAGTTGCGGTTCGGTGCGGTAACACCTGCCGCCCGGTGAGGTCCACTCAATCACCCCGGGACGAGGCTGCCTGGCTTTCCAGAACCCTTCGGATTTGAACATGTGATGCCGCCGGCACAAATGCTCCAGATTGTCATGATCCGTCGGCCCGCCCCGAGCCCACGGCTTGGTGTGGTCGATCTCGGAAATTACCGCATTGGTCCGGCACCCCGGGAACCGGCAGGTTCCGTCCCGCACCCGCAGGACCCGTTTCAGTCCGTCGGGGACCTTTCGTCTTTTCCCGACCCGCAGGATCTCTTCGGTGTCCGGGTCGCGTTCCACCGGCGTCCATTTCATGGCCTCGCGGGCCATCCGCCGGGCCGTTACGGGACTGATCGGTCCGTATCCGTTCAGTTCGGCTGGCTGGTCATCGGCTCCGAAGATGGTTTCGGCGTTGATCAGCACCAGGATCTCCGTCCGAGCCTTGGGACCATGGCCAATACGGCAGGACCCGGGCCCCTTCCCGGAACCGGAATTCTTGCCGAGGCCCTTGCCCTTCCTGCCCTTCCCGCCCTTTCCGGCCCCTCGACCGGCGCCGTCGGCATCACCGCATTCATGGTCGTGCCCGCCGAGTAAGTCCGTGAGAATATCCGTGCGCAACTGATCCACCGTGCGCGTGTCCCCGGCGGCCTGCTCACCCCGGGCCGCAACACTGAGCTGAGTAAAAATGGCCTGGGCTTTCTCGGCCGGCAGTAACGCCGAGAGCCAGGACATCCCGTCCGGCTCCGGCCGCACCCACACCGTCCGCTGCTCAAACGCCGTCAACTGCCGCTGCACGATGGTCTCCGGATAGTACTGCTCCCGCAGCCGGTGAGCCTTCACCCGGAACTGGGTTCTGGTCTGGCCCGCCGCCAGACCCAGCAGCTCCGCCTCGAACCCGGTCAGCTCGCCCGGCACCACGCCCACACACTGCTCCACCAGGGTCTCGACGTGCCCGTAACTGATCTGTCCGGACTCCAACGCCTTCAGTGTGGCCGTGTTCCTGGTGCAGAGATCACCGGCCTGACTCATCAACGCCTTTCCGGTACCGGCAGGCACCCCCAGAATGGTCGCGGCTTCCTCCGCGGCGAGACTGAACGCCATCTCCGCGTCCCGCAACCCGGTAACGGATAGCGTCTCGTCCTCGTAAACGGTCTGCAGCCGGGACAGGACCCGAGCCTGCTGCGCCTGCACCCACCGCGACAAATGATTGAGCCGGGCCAACACCGTCCCGGTTTGCTCCTCGGTCAACGACTCCACATTCTGCAGGGTCAGGAACCCGGTAAACCCGTCCCGGTAACCGGCGCCAGACGCCTCAGGGGAATGGACAGAATCAACAGAGGATGAAGGAACTGGAGAGCCACCGGATCCTTGAACGTCAGCCCCGTCGCCGGCAACAGGATCAACCCCGGCACCGGCAGCAGGATCAGTGCCGGCCACCCCAGGCTCGGCGACAAAGACGAACCGACTGCAAGCTGCAGTCTCACCGCCAGTGCCGGGAGTCCCGGTCGAAGATCCGTTCTGATCCATGACTTCAGACTTTCACCCGGCACTGACATTTCCGTCTCGGAAAAGGCCTAAAACAGTCCCAAACAGGACGATTTGGTGACCCGCAAATACCTGTCTTTTTCAACGGACTACCTACGCCCCTTCATGTCGAGCATTTCCTCTTCCGCGCGTCCAGCCCGGAGACCCAGACCCCTCCCCCAGACCACACCCCACGACCTTCCCCGGCTCCCCAGGTCCCATAGGTCAAGACTTGGCTCCCCTTTTTCGAGACACCGCTAACTTTTCTTCGGCCTACCGAACTACCGTGCTAGGTTGCTGGTATGAGCCGCAAGACGCCACTCCTCCAACCAGGGGGATCCGAACCGGCGGGACACCCACCAGCGGGTTCCCCACCGCCGGTATCACCGCCTGCGCCCAAACGCCTGCTCTGGATGCTTGGCCCGGCACTGGTTGCCGGGGTCGCCTATCTGGATCCCGGCAACGTCGCCAGCAACATGACTGCGGGAGCCCGCTTCGGCTACTTGCTGGTGTGGGTTGTGGTTGCGGCGAACACCATGGCGTGGCTCATCCAATACCTCTCAGCCAAGCTGGGACTGGTCACCGGCAAGTCGCTGCCCGAACTTCTGGGCGAGAGGATCGGCCGCAAATCCGCGCGCCGGCTCTACTGGCTCCAGGCCGAACTGGTGGCGATGGCTACCGACGTCGCCGAAGTCATCGGCGGAGCAGTGGCCCTCTGGCTGCTGTTCGACCTGCCACTGCTGCTCGGCGGCGTCATCACCGGCTCAATTTCCTTGGCCGTGCTGGCGCTGCAGGGCAGCGGGCGGCACCGGACCTTCGAATACGTCATCATTTCCATGATGGCGATCATCGCCGTCGGGTTTACCGCCGGCGTCGTTATGGCGCCGCCCGACGCCGGTGCCCTGGCAAACGGCCTGGTTCCCAGGTTTGAGGGCAGTGAATCCGTGCTGCTTGCCGCTTCCATTCTTGGCGCCACCGTCATGCCGCACGCCATTTACGCGCATTCCGCACTGACCCGGGACCGCTTCCCGGACCGCAGCGCCAGCCTGACCACACCCATGCTGATCAGGGCCACGCGGTGGGATGTCACCATTGCCTTGGCAGTGGCCGGAACGGTGAACCTGGCAATCCTGCTGCTGGCGGCGAGTTCGCTGCAGGGGGTCGAGGGCACCGACACGTTGGAGGGCGCGCACGCCGCCATCGCTGCCTCGCTGGGCGGCGTCGTCGCGACCCTCTTTGCGGTGGGACTCCTTGCCTCCGGCCTGGCCTCGACGTCGGTGGGCGCCTATGCCGGCGCGGAGATCATGCAGGGGCTGCTGAAGGTTCGGATTCCGATGCTGCTGCGACGCCTGGTCACCCTGATTCCGGCCCTGCTGATCCTTGCGGCTGGCATCGACCCCACCTGGGCGCTGGTCCTGAGCCAGGTCATCCTGTCCTTCGGTATCCCGTTTGCCCTGATTCCGCTGGTCTGGCTGACCTCCCGCAAGGACCTGATGGGCGTGCACTGCAATCGCTGGTGGACGACGGCGCTGGGCGTGGTGATTGCGCTGCTTCTGGTGGGGCTGAACATCACGCTGCTGGTGCTGACCTTCAGCGGCGCCTAGCAGCAACCGCCTGTGCCTGGAGATCCCGGAGCGCCGGAGGATCCGGAGCCGGATTCCCCCGAACGTCCGTGAGCACTCCCGGTGGCGAAACCAAGCGAGACCGGCTGTGGTCCCGCCGCCGGGGCTTCACAGCACGACGACGCCGAAGCCGCCGGCTCGGTCTCGGTTTCGCAGCACGACGACGCTGCCGCTGCCGACGCCGGCTCGGCTTCGGCTTCGCAGCACGACGACGCCGACGGCTCAGTGTCACAGCCGCCCCCGCCAAGATCGGTGGAACAGACGCCGGTCTCCGGAAGCTCCAGCTCGAGCTGGTCAGCAGCAACCCAGTTGCCCGCCAGAGCGGCAGCAACGGACCGGACCTGCTCGTAGCCGGTGGCCAGCAGGAAGGTGGGCGCCCGGCCGTAGGACTTCATGCCGACAATGTAGAAGTCCTTCTCCGGATGGGCCAGCACCCGGGCTCCGTGCGGCGGCACCGTGCCGCAGCTGTGGAATTCCGGGTCAATCAGCGGTCCCAGGGCGCGGGGCGCTTCCACAGCAGGATCCAGATCCAGCCGGATTTCGCGCAGCATTTCCAGCTCGGGCCGGAAGCCGGTCGCCGGGATCAGGACGTCGACCTCCAGGGAGGTTTCGCCGTCGGGCGTTGAGCCGGTGACCAGCAGCGAATCCGCCGCCTTCAGTGCGGTGAGGGTGAAGGAGGTGTGCAGTTCGATCCCGCCCGACCGGACCAGATCCCGCAGCCGGGATCCGAGGGCACCCCGTGCCGGCAGCCCGTCCAGGTCTCCCCCGCCGTACAGCCGCGTGGCGTCGGCGCCGCGGATGGCCCACAGGATGCGGGTGTCCGGTGCGCTTTCAGCCAGATCGGCCAGGGACAGCAGCGTGTTGGCCGCGGAATGCCCGGCGCCCACCACCAGGACACGGCGGCCGGCGAAACGGTCCCGGTCGCGGCCGGTGACGTCGGGCAGGGGACGGGAAATCAGCTGCCGTGCGTCCTGCTCACCGAGGGCCGGAAGACCGGCCTGCCCCAGCGGATTCGGCTGGCTCCAGGTGCCGGAGGCGTCGACGACGGCGCGGGCCAGGTGGTCGGTGATGCTGCCGTCGGCGGCCTGCACCCGGAGAAGGAAGGGCGCGGCATCCCGGCCGGCGGTTCGGGTGCGGTCCAGGCCGGCGCGGCTGACAGCGAGCACACGCGAGCTGGTGTGCAGGGCTGCTGCAATCGGAGCAATGCGTGCCAGCGGTTCCACATACTGCTCGACCAGCTCGGTGCCGGTGGGCAGCGCCGCCGGATCCGGTGCCTGCCAGCCGTGGGCCTCGAGCAGCCGGCGCGCAGCGGCGTCCACGTTGTACTGCCACGGCGAGAACAGCTGCACATGGCCCCAGTCCCGCACGGCGGCGGCAGGCTGGTCTCCGGCTTCAAAGATCAGCGGAGTCAGACCGTTCTCCAGCAGGTGTGCCGCAGCGGCGAGGCCGATTGGCCCGGCGCCGATCACGGCAACGGGCAGGTCGGCGGACTCAGGAATTCGTTCAGACATTTATTTTCCTTCTACTAGTGCGGTGGCGATGCTGTCGGCGTCTTCCAGGGCGGCCAGATAGCGTTCGGCGTCGAGGGCTGCGGCGCAGCCGGTGCCGGCAGCGGTGATGGCCTGGCGGTAGCGGTGGTCCACGGCATCGCCGCACGCAAAAACGCCGTCGGCAGTGGTGGCGGTGGTGGGGGCGGCAACGGTGATGTAGCCCTCCGCATCCAGCTCCACCTGCCCGTGCATCAGTTCGGTGCGCGGCACATGGCCGATGGCGACAAACAGACCGTCGGCGCGGAGCTCGCGCTTGTCCCCGGTGACCGTGTCGGTCAGGGTTACGCCGGTGACCTTGTCGGTGCCATGAACGGCGGTGACCTCGCTGTTCCACTCGAACCGGATTTTGTCGTGGCTTTTCGCCCGCATCGCCATGATCCGTGAGGCCCGCAGCTCTCCGCGGCGGACGATCACGGTGACGGTTTTGCCGAACCGGCTCAGGAACAGGGCCTCCTCCATGGCTGAATCCCCGCCGCCGACCACCAGAACGTCCCGGTCCCGGAAGAAGAACCCGTCACAGGTGGCGCACCAGGAAATGCCGCGGCCGTTGAGCCGTTTTTCCTCCGGCAGACCCAGTTCCTTGTAGGCGGATCCGGTGGCCAGAATGACGCTGCGCGCCTTGTGCGTCTCCCCGCCGCCGGTCTCCACCCGCTTGGTGTGTCCGCCCAGCTGCAGGGACACGACGTCGTCGTACTGGATGGTGGCGCCGAACTTTTCCGCCTGCCGGCGCAGGTTTTCCATCAGGTCCGGGCCCTGGATGCCGTCGGGAAAGCCGGGAAAATTCTCCACCTCGGTGGTGTTCATCAGGGCGCCTCCGGCGGTCACCGAACCCGCCAGGACGCGGGGCCGCAGACCGGCGCGCGCGGCGTATATTGCCGCGGTGTAGCCGGCGGGACCGGAGCCGATGATGATGACCGGATCAGTGCTCACGAGGTGCTCCTTAGGCGGGCGGACGGATTCTACGACCGGGAAGGCTCCGGAAGCAGCTCGGCGAGCAGGGCCCGGACCCGGGCCTTGATGTCGTCGCGGATGGGGCGGACGGCCTCCACGCCCTGCCCGGCAGGATCAGCCAGCGCCCAGTCCTCGTAGCGCTTTCCCGGGAAGATGGGGCAGGTGTCGCCGCACCCCATGGTGATGACGACGTCGGATTCCCGGACTGCGTCAACGGTGAGGATCTTGGGGATTTCCGCCGACATGTCGATGCCGTCCTCGCGCATGGCGGCCACCGCGGCCGGATTCACGGTGTCGGCGGGGGCGGAGCCAGCGGACCGGACCTCGACCCGGCCGCCGGACAGGGCGGTCAGATACGCGGCGGCCATCTGTGAGCGGCCGGCGTTGTGGATGCAGACAAACAGGACTGAGGGTGCTGCGGAGGTCATGATTTCGCCTTATCGGTGGTGGTTTCCAGTGTGAGCGTGCCGGCTTCCGGAGGAAAGGAGCCAGCCGTGAAGAAGCGGCGGGCCCACAGCGCGGCATAGACCAGCGCCACGAGGACGGGAACCTCGATCAGGGGCCCGACGACGCCGGCCAGCGCCTGCCCCGACGCCACGCCATAGGTGCCGATCGCCACGGCAATGGCCAGTTCGAAGTTGTTGCCGGCAGCGGTGAAGGCCAGGGTGACGGTGCGGGCGTAACCGAGCTTCAGGATCCGGCCAAGCAGCATGCCGGCGCCGAACACCACCAGGAAATACACCAGCAGCGGCAGCGCGATGCGCACGACGTCGAGCGGCTTTTCGGTCACGGTGCCGCCCTGCATCGCGAACAGGACGGTGATGGTGAACAGCAGCCCGTACAGGGCAAACGGTCCGATTTTCGGCAGGAAGGTTCCTTCGTACCAGTCCCTGCCCTTGGCCCGTTCACCGAGGGTGCGGCTGAAGTAGCCGGCCACCAGCGGAATTCCCAGGAAGATCAGCACCGAGCCGGTGATCGCCCAGAAGGAGAACCCGGCGCTGGTGGTTTCCAGGCCCAGCCAGGACGGCAGCAGCTGGAGGTAGAACCAGCCGAGCGCGCCGAAGGCGAACACCTGGAACACCGAGTTGATGGCCACCAGCACGGCGGCGGCTTCGCGGTCTCCGCAGGCAAGGTCGTTCCAGATCAGCACCATGGCGATGCAGCGGGCCAGACCGACAATGATCAGCCCGGTCCGGTATTCGGGCAGGTCCGGCAGGAAGATCCAGGCCAGCGCGAACATGAAGGCCGGTGCGGCCACCCAGTTCAGCACCAGGGACGTGACCATGAGCTTTTTGTCCTGCAGCACCGACCCGGTCTGGCTGTACCGGACCTTGGCGAGCACCGGGTACATCATCACCAGCAGGCCGAGCGCGATGGGCAGCGAGACGTTGGCGATCTTCAGTGCGTCCAGCGCCGGACCGATGCCCGGCACAAAACGCCCCACCACCAGGCCGAGCGCCATGGCTCCCAGGATCCACAGGGGCAGGAACCGGTCCAGAGTGGACAGGCGGGCAACGGTTTGCTGCGTCCCCTCCCGGGTTGAAACTGTGCTCACGGAACTCCTAGGATGAACGCCGCCCGGAGGAGACACCGGCGGCCGGGCGGTAACCCAAACATTGATGATGGTCGATATGAGTATCCCCGGACATATCGACGAGTGTCAATGTGAGTGCATAATGGACGGGTGACTACCCTTCCCCTGGCCAAGCCCGTGTCAGCACCAGTACCGGAGGTCGCCCCGGAGGCCCCTGCGGATACCCGGGAACCGGACGCCGCAGCCTGCGACGGCGTGGCCGGCGCCTGCTGCACTCCGCTGACCAGCGGCGCCCTGGGCGGCGACGAGGCTGCCCGCTTGGCCCGGCTGCTCAAGGCTCTGGCCGATCCCACCCGGCTGCGGCTGGTCTCCCTGATCGCCGCCCGGGAGAACCGCGAGGCCTGCGTCTGCGACCTGACCGAACCGGTGAACCTGGGTCAGCCCACGGTGTCGCACCATCTGAAAATCCTGGTCGACGCCGGCATCCTGCACCGCGAAAAGCGCGGCGTCTGGGCATACTTCTCCCTGGTTCCGGGCGCCTTGGAACAGATCGGCTCCGTCTTTCGTGGCTGAGCGTCCGTTGGCTGACGCTCCCGGGCAGCAGCGCCCCGCCGTCGAACTGGTGCAGCTGCCGCTGACCGCCATCGATGCGCTGGCCGACGGAGACCTGGCGACCGCCAACCGACACTCGCCTGTGCCGCTGACCCGGCATTTTTCGTCCGACCGGCAGGCGGTGTGGAAAATCCGCAGCCTCCAGCTGGCCACGGCGCCCGACGACGCCGGCTGGGTTACCGGGGCGATTGTCGACAGCGCCACCGGGCGGGCCGTCGGTTGCGCCGGCTTCCACGGGCCTCCGGATTCCGCCGGCATGGTGGAACTGGGCTACTCGGTGGACCCCGTCCTCCGCCGCCGCGGCTATGCCCGTGCCGCGCTGGAGCTGCTCCTGGGCCGGGCGGCGCGCGAGCCGTCGGTCTGCACTGTGCGGGCCACGATCAGTCCGGACAACGAAGCGTCCCGAAACCTCATCCTGCAGTACGGATTTCAGGAGAACGGCTCGCAGTGGGACGAAGAAGACGGCCTCGAGATAATTTTCGAGGTTGCAGCCGGGCGTTAGCGCTCCTTGCCGTCCCGCCTCATGCCCCGAGCCGGGGCACCGACGTATCGGATCAGCCCGCCGGATCAGCAGCGCTAGGCTGGCGAGGTGATTTCCGAAAACCTCTTTGCCCACCAGGCCACCCTGACCACCGAGCGGCTGCGCCTGGAGCCGCTGGGGCCGGAGCACTTCGACGGCGCTTGGGCGGCCCTGCAGGATCCGGAGGCCATGCGCCTGACCGGCACCCATGCGGAATTCACGCCGGACCAGATCCGGAGCTGGCTGGCTGGGCTGGCGGGGCGGCACGACCGCGCCGACTGGGCCGTCATCCGGCGCCCGACAGGTCAGGATCAGGATCAGAAGGAGCAGTATCTGGGCGAAGTGGTGCTGAACGACCTGGATCCGGACAACGCATCCGTCGGGTTCCGGATTGTCCTGTCGCCCGCCGACGTGCTGGGGCAGGGGTACGGCACGGAGGCGACCCGCGCCGTCGTCCGGCACGCCTTTGATGACCTGGGCCTGCACCGGGTGGCGCTGGAGGTGTTTGCGTTCAATCCGAGGGCGCAGCGCGCCTACGAGAAGGCGGGCTTCACCGTCGAGGGCCGGCAGCGCAACGCCCTGCGCTGGGACGGGGCCTGGGTGGACGCCGTGAGCATGGGCATGCTCGCCATCGACCCGCGGGTGTAGCTGCGGGGCCCCCGGCGCTCAGGCGATCCGGCTGCGGATCCGCAGGGATGCCAAGACGGTGAACACAACGGTCATGACGGCGAGGATGAGCACCACGTAGGTGTTGGTGACGGCCCAGTCCCCCACCGAGGCGGTGATGCCGTAGATTTCCTGCAGCTCGGTCACGGCTTCCTGCTGCCCGCCGGCCATGGCATTCAGGGATTCGGCCGTCATCTCCTGGCGGATGGGCACCGATCCCTGCATGAAGGGCAGCGCGTTGATCACCGTCTGCACGCCGTTGGGCATCGCGCCGACGGGAATGTAAGCGCCGGCCACGAAGCCGAGGACCGTACCAGCAATCGTCGACAGCGCCGAGTAGGCGCCGGGGGTGCGGACAAAGGACACCGCCAGTGCGCTCAGCGATGCGAACGCCACACAGCTGAGCGCCACGAAGCCATAAATCGTGGCGATCTGTCCGGCGTCGAAGCTGACGCCGTCCACCAGATACAGGTAGGCCAGGCTGATGATGAGCACTGTGGTGGTCATGAGCAGCGCAATGACGCCGGCGGAGAGCAGGTAGCCAATGATCAGTTTGTCGCGGCGGATCGGCGAGACGAGGAAATCGCGGAACCGGCCCGACGCCGAGTCCTCCACAAACACGTTCATCGCACCCAGGCCGGAGGTGATGGAGGTGATGCCGACGATGCCCGCGAACATCCAGCTGTCCACGAATCCCTTGACCTCCCCTTCCGTGGCCCCGGGAAAGGACTGCTGCAGGTCCTCCACCTGCCCGTTGCCCAAGAACAGGGCGTAGAGCAGGAACAGGATCAAAGCCGAAAGCAGGGAGAAGAACACGCCCAGCCGGTCGCGGAAGAACAGCCGCAGGTTCCGGCTCATCAGGGTGAGTACGACGCTCATGTGTCTGCTCCTTTGCGTCCGGTCAGCGCCAGGAAGACGTCGTCCATGGTGCCGTGCCGGAATTCAAAGTCCAGGACGTCGTCGCCGTGCCGGTCCAGGATCCGCCGGGCAGTGGCGGCGTCATCGACCTCCAGCTGCACCACGCCGCCGTCGTCCTCCTCGCGGATGCGGGCGCCTTCTGCCGCTGCCAGCGCCAGCAGCGCCGGGCGGTTGTCCGTGGTGATGCTCAGGACCGAGCTGCTGTGCAGGGCGCGCAGCTGGGCCGGAGTGCCGTCGGCGATGATCCGGCCGCGGTCGATGATGCACACCCGGTCCGCTTCCTCGGTTTCCTCCATATAGTGCGTGGTGAGGAAGACGGTGAGCCCGTGCCGGTCCCGCAGTTCGCGGATGGTGGACCAGACGAGGGCCCGGCTGGCCGGATCCAGTCCGGCGGTGGGTTCGTCCAGGAACAGGATCGACGGCGAATGCAGCAGCGCGCGGGCAATGTCCACGCGGCGGCGCTGCCCGCCGGAATAGGTGCCGTAGCGGCGGTCCACGAAGTCCTCGAGGTCGATGAGCGCGCTCAGCTCCGCGATCCGGGTGTCATTGGCGGCGTTGTCCGCGGAGTAGAAGCGGGCCCGGGAGCGCAGGTTCTCCCGCCCGGTGAGCAGGGGGTCCAGCACGGAGTCCTGAAAAACGACGCCGATGTCTTTTCGAACCTCCCCACCGTCGGTGCGGACGTCATGCCCGCTCACCGACACTTCTCCCGCGTTGAACGGATTCACTGTCGTCAGGCAGGAAATGGTGGTGGACTTGCCGGCTCCGTTGGTGCCCAGGAAGGCAAACACGCTGCCGGCCTGCACCTCGAAGGAAAGGTCGTCGACGGCCGTGGTGGCGCCGTATTTCTTTGTCAGTCCACGGACCGAGATGGCCGTTTCCGTACTCGCAGTCAAAATTCCCCCGAAATTCTCGGCCGGCGGCCGGTTATTTGTTCAGAGTCTACGGAGAAGTCCGGTTCAGGCCGGGAGGTCATGCCATTCGAACCCTGTGGTGTCCTTGCTTTCCCAATCCTGGCGCAGGATGGCATAGGCCACCGATGCAACGCGGGGACCCTCAGCGGTGGGCCAGCCGAGACGGTAGTGCGCTTCCTTGAGGAAACCTGCACGGAGGAAGGTCTTGCGCATGGCGATGTTGTCCTCCCGCGTCTGGCCCTCAAACCGCACCGGTTCCGGAAACTGCTCAAACACCTTGGTGCACAGCGCGGCAAGCACCTTTGGCCCCAGGCCTTTGCCGCGGAACGCCTCGGCCAGGCGTAAATCAAACATGGGGGTGTCCTCGTCGAGGTCGTCCAGGACGACCAGCCCAATCCGCGCGCCGTCGTCGTCGATCCAGTAGCCGTGGGATTCCCCTGACCAGAAACGCCCGCTGGCCACGGCCTCACGGGCTGATTCCTCCGAATGCTCGGGCCGCACATGGAACGGAAACCGGTTGGTGGTCAGGAACCGAACCAGCTCGTCGGCGTCCCGTTTGGAATTCGCCATGGGACTGAAGGTAATGGGCATGGTGGGACTCTATAGAACGACAGTAGGGTGTGGAAGCAGCACCTGTTTTTAGGACTTTCCAACCCATCGACGGGGGAACCATGAAACGCGTTATTTCGACGGGCGAAATCACCGTTGATACGGCAGCGCAGAATCTGCGGGATTTCTTCACCGAAATTATGCCGCGCACCGGTTTGGTCCGCAGTAGTTCCCGGTTTGATTCGTGGGCCGGCGGCGGTGATGCCCCCGAAACGGTGAACCGGATTACCGCCGACGACCTAGTGGCTGCCTCCTTTCGGTCGGTGAAGATTCCGCCGCGGACAGCCATAGCCGTTTTGGAGACCCGGGCGGAGGAGATCTCCGATCTTTTGGCGCAGATCCCAGCGGATGTGGACCTTCCGGATGCGGACCCGCAGCGGGATCTGGGTGCCGAGAGTGCCGCCCGGCAGCTGTGGAACCTGCTCCGCGGAAAGCACGACGACGCGGGCTGGGGCGTGGGACCGAGCACCACCAGCAAGATCATGGCTCGGAAACGGCCGCGGCTGATCCCGGTTTATGATTCCATCATCCGCCGGGTGACCGCGCTGCCAGGACCCAAGGACCAGTGGCTCTACTGGCACACGTCCTATGCTGACGGGGTGCTGACCGAACGGTTGGCTGAAATTCGGGCCAAGTCCGGTATCACCGAACCTATTTCGGAACTGCGGGAACTGGATATCGTGCTCTGGATGCACGGCAAGCGGCAGGGTTTCGAACCGCAGGGCGAGGACCTCGAAAGCTGAACTCCAGCACAATCCAACCAGCCCCGAGCGTCTCCAAGCGTCGTATCCGTCGCACCTCTCGTATATCTGTCGCATCTAAGGAAAACCCATGAACACCAAATCCGGCACTGGTCCAGCACCCGAACGCGTCCAGCCGGACCCACCGGCCGACCCGCCCACACCGGGACGGGCAGCAGACAGCTTTTGGCTGGGGACGCCGTCGGGCATTGTGGCACTGGTCGCCCTGGTGCTCTCGGTCTTCCTGCCGCCTCTGTTTTTCCCGCTGGCGGGCCTGGCCTTCGTGCTGGCGGTGGGTGCCCTCGTCCGGCGCCGGCCGCGGCCGCGCAGCGCCCTAGTGGTAACGATCATCAGCGGGGTGCTGCTGCTGATGGTCTTGGCGATCGGGATCCTGGTATCGGGAATGATTCTCCAGATGGAAGATGCAGGGGGATCCGGCGAGCCGGGGGCTCCTGCAGCCCCTGCGTCCGCGCCTGCGGAGCAGCCCTAGCTGCCGGTTCAGTCCGCCTTGTACGGCACTGGTTCGGGTAGCCCTGCTTCGCGGCGGACCCGCCGGGAAAACCGCTCGATGGATTTCAGGGCGGCCACCACATCGGCGGGTCCGACATCGAATGGCATGGACTTCATAGTCTCCCCCGGCACCGTGGACGCCTCCGCCACCAGATCGAGTTCGCGGGCGTCCTCGACTGACAGCCCCACTTCGGTCAGCGTGTTCGGCAAACCGACCCGCGTGGTGAATTCCACAAAATCTCGGACTTCCGCGGTCGGTGCACCCTCGAGCACCAGCTGGGTCAGCGAGCCGATGTTCACCTTCTGCCCGTGCGCCAACCCGTGCGTTTGCGGTGCTGCGGTCAGCCCGTTGTGAATGGCGTGCGCCGCCGCCAATCCGCCGGATTCGAAGCCGAGGCCGGAAAGCAGCGTATTGGCCTCGATAACCTTCTCCAGCGCCGGAGTCACCACATGGTCCCGCGCGGCATCAAGTGCCGGGAGTGCGAACTCCCAAAGAACGTCCCAACTCAGCCGGGCCAGCGCTGTGCCGGTCTGGGTGGGCAGGCCCCCGGCCATGGTCAGCGAGTTGGAGGCAGCGGTTGCGCGCGCTTCGAGCCAGGTCGCCAGCGCGTCTCCTACGCCGTAGGCCAGGAACGACGCCGGTGCATTGGCGACAATCTGCGAGTCCACCAGCACCAGGTCCGGGTTCCGCGAAAAGAATCGATACTCCTCAAAGGCTCCATCGGCGGTGTAGATGACGGCGAGGGCCGACGTCGGCGCATCAGTGGAAGCCACGGTGGGCACCGACGCCCAGCGGATGCCTGCCGCATCTCCGGCTGCCTTGCACGCGTCGATGGTGCTGCCGCCACCGACCCCCACCACCACGTCGGCGCCAGCAGCCCGAATGGCGCCGGTTAACCTGTCGATCTCGGCAGCAGTGGGGGTTCCGTTAAAAACTTCGCGGGTCAGCGGCAGCTCATGGGTCTGCAGCGAGGTGGTGACATCGTGGCCCACGAAACCCCAGACGACGTCGTCGGCCACCATGAGCGGAGTCTTGCCGATCTGTGCCAGGAACTCGCCCAGGCGGTGAATAGCGCCGGCACCCTGCACATAACGACCGGGACTGATTACGGTACGAATTGGTGTCTGCTTCATCAGGAACTCCTGGTCCGCGTGGAGGACGGCAGGTCAACCGCCGCCTTCAGCGTAGGGGGCTGCCCACTCCACGGCTAGGGTGGCGCCGTCTTCCTCCGGAGCAGCCCTACGCCGCTCCGGACATCAAGAAGCCCCGACATCCCGGCGGCGGAACCCGACCAAGCCGGCGACCGCCAAAACGGCGGCGAACAGACCCATCAGGACCAGCGGTTCAGCCACCATTTCAGCACTCGGAAGCAGCGGGACGTGGGCCAGCGGTGAAAGGTCGGTGGCCCAATCGGGAAGGCCGAGCAGCGAACCCAGATACAGCACGACGGCGGCCCACACCACCGGCGCCCAGGCCAGGGGCAAGATTTGGGGGGCCAGGCCATACAGCGCGACGGCGATGGCTGCGCCCAGCGCGACGGCCGGCAAATAGGCGAGCGCAGCGAGCGTGAGCTTGCCGGCCCAGTCGGCGTCGCCGGTTCCCGCCCAGACGCCCGTTCCGGTGCCGAACCCGCCCACCGCGGTGAGCAGGATCGTCTGCACGGCCACCACGCCCAGCCAGCGGATGAGCAGCCCCGGCCGTGAGCTGCCGGTGACCAGCAGCTGTTCGACGCGGCCCGCATCTTCCTCGCCGCGCAGCCGCAGGACGCCGGAAACGCTGAAGATCAGCGGCGCGACCATGAGAAAGGAGAGGAGGGCGGAGGCGAAGCTGGTGGTCATGTCCGCCAGATCGACGGCGATCAGGTTCCCCAGCTCCGGAACATCGGCGAATGCGTCCTCCAGCGAGTTGGCCAGGGCACCAGACGCGGCTGCGAAGAGGAACACGCCAGCTGCCCAGGCCGCAAAGGAACCGCGCAGCAGCCGGCTCGCAAGGCCCGCCGGCGAGAGCAGTGTGCGGGGGGCGGCCGCGGGCCCGGGGTGCGGCTGGCGAAGCCCGGCCCCCAGATCCCGCCGCTGGGCCAGATACACGGCCAGGGCCAGAAGCAGCACGGTCGCCACGGCGGCCAGCGCCAGCGGTTCCCAGCGCAGGTCCACATAGAAGCGGGCCTGCTGGGCCCACGCAAGCGGGGAGAACCAGGACAGCCACGAGCCCTGGTTGTTGATTACGTCGCCGATGCCGCGGATCAGGAAGGCGGCCGCCAGGACGGCCATCGCGGTTCCGGTTGCGCTGCGGGCGTGTTCGGTCAGCTGGGCGGACACCGCCGCCACGCCGGCGAAGACCAGGCCGGTGAGTGCCGTCCCGACGCCGAGGGCCACCGAACTGGCCGTTTCCAGCTGCGATCCGGCAAGGGCCGCTATTGTTGCGGCGCCGACAGCCGCATTGGCGACGGCGACCGTGAGCACCGCTGCGGCAGCCGGGGCGAAGCTGCCCACAGGCAGCGCGCGCAGCATCTCCATCCGCCCGGATTCCTCCTCGGCGCGGGTGTGCCGGACCACCAGGAGGATGCTCATGATGGCCGAGGCCAGGAAAAGATACAGCGAGAGCTCGTTGGCGACCATGGCACCGAAGGTGTAGTTCTCCAGCCCAAAAGCCGGCCCGGTCATCATGACCGCCGCGGGGTTGGCCATCAGGCCCGCCCGCGCCTGCAGCGCTTCCGGCGTGTTGTAGGTGACTTCGAAGCTGGCCATGGACCCGGCCACCGCGAGTCCGACCGCCAGGGTCCAGACCAGGATGCGGATCCGGTCCAGACGCAGGTTCAGCCGCAGCAGCCCGCCGGTGGCGGCCCACGGGGCTGAGGATCGCCGCTCGACGGCGGCGGGGCGGGAAACCGCGGCTGCGGTGCTCATCGGACTGCCTCTTCCGCGGCTGCCTCGCCGTAGTGGCGCAGGAACAACTCTTCCAGCGACGGCGGGGTGATGGTCAGGTTCTGGACGCCTGCGTCGGCGAGCAGCAGCAGGATGTCGTTGACCCGGGCGTTGTCGACGTCGAACCGCAGGTAACCGTCGTCAACGCTGAGGTTGTGCACTCCGGCGGCGGCGGAGAGGGCGGCGGGATCCGCCGTCGTCGTCGCGGTCACCGCGGAACGGGTCAGATGGCGCAGCTGCGCCATGGTGCCCGTTTCGACGTCGCGTCCGGCGCGGATGATGGTCACTGTGTCGCACAGCTTCTCCACCTCGCCGAGGATGTGGCTGGAGAGCAGCACCGTGCGGCCCGCCTCCCGCAGGCTGCGGACCTCATCGGTGAACACCGCTTCCATCAGCGGATCCAGTCCGGAGGTGGGTTCGTCGAGGAGGTAGAGGTCGGCGTCGGAGGCCAGCGCAGCCACCAGGGCAACCTTTTGCCGGTTGCCCTTGGAATAGGTCCGCGCCTTCTTGGTGGGATCCAGTTCGAAGCGCTCGAGCAGTTCGGTGCGGCGTCGGGAACCCCGGCTACGCCGGGCGCCCTGCTCGCTGCCGTTGCGGCCGCCGCTGTGCAGGCGGGTGAAGATGTCGATCGCTTCACCGCCGGTCAGGTTCGGCCAGAGGCTGGTATCCCCCGGAACATAGGCGATGCGCCGGTGGATGGCGACGGCGTCAGCCCAGGGATCGAGTCCCAGGACTCGGGCGGTTCCGGCGTCCGCACGCAGGACGCCGAGGAGGACGCGGATGGCTGTGGACTTTCCGGCGCCGTTTGGCCCGAGGAAGCCGGCCACCTGCCCGGGCTCGACGGCGAGCGAGAAGCCGTCCAGGGCGCGGGTTGAGCCGAAGGTCTTGACCAGATTGGCGGTTTCGATGGCGAGCTGGGTCATGAGGAACTCCGGTGCGATGAGGCGTTGCTGGGAGTGCTGTTGACTGGGCAGGCCGGCTGCCCGGAAGGCGGTTGACGGTCCTCAAGACGAGGACCATGGGCACCTGAAGCGAATCGATGTACCATATGGTACATCGATTCTTTGTGATGCACATCTCATTTTTCTCGCCATCCTTCTCTCCCGATTTCCTCCGCAAGGAGACCTGACCATGGCACACCCATCCACGGAACATCCACCGGCAGACGGCCCCTGGCGAATCCATGAGGTCGCTCCTGATTTCCGCCTTTACGGAGTCTGGGACCTGCCCACCCCCGGCGGAGCCGGGGACTTCCCCAAGCTGGTCCATCTGTTCGCCGCCGGAGATACCGCCGACAACCCCTCCCGCATCGCCCGCCTGCTTTTCGCCATTCGATGGAAGCTGGGCGCACTGTTCGGCTGGGACGGCGCCGGGGCCGGGATCGGCAGCCGGGTCCAGTCATTGCGCGAGCGGCTGCCATCCGATCTGCGCGAAGCCCCGCCCGGTCCGGCCTTTCCCACCCTCCCGTTCTCTCCGGTTTTCCTCCTGGAGCGCGAAGCTGCTGCCGAAATGGCCAACCGCACGGTGCACGGGGTGCTGCACCTGAGGTGGGTGCCTGACGGGACCGGCGGCTACCACGGCCAAATGGCCGTACTGGTGAAGCCCAACGGCCTGCTGGGCCGAATGTACATGGCAGGGATTACTCCCTTCCGGCACCTGCTCGTCTATCCACCCCTGCTGCGCGGCATCGGAGAGGACTGGCGCCGCGCTACGGCGCAGAGATGCGCGGATCCGCATGGCCGGGCGTGAGGCCGGCTCCGGCCGGGAGCAGTTGCTGCAGGCCGCGTTGGCGTATTTTGCGGCGAATGGAGTGCACAACCAGAGCCTGCGCAGCCTCGCCGCAAACATTGGCACCAGCCATCGCATGCTCAACTATCACTTCGGCTCCCGCGAAGGGCTGCTGACCGAGGTGGTGGCCGCCGTCGAGCGCCGGCAACGGGAGGCGTACGCCAGCCTTTTCCGCGTCGACTCGGACCCTGCCGCCTCCCCGCGCGAGATGACCGCACTTTTTTGGAACCGCATGGTTGATGAAACATTGACCTACGGCCCGCTGGTATTCGAGCTTGCATCCCATGCCATGCAGGGCGAGCCGCATGCCCGCATTCTGAGGCAAACCCTGGTGGCCCCCTGGCTTGACGCCATGGAAGACAGTTTGGTCCGAGTGGGCTACGACCCCGGTTCCGCCCGCATGCAGGCCCGGCTGGCCCTTGCCGTGGTCAACGGCCTGCTGTTTGACCTGCTGCTGACAGGCGACCGGGCCGGCGCGAGTGAGGCCCACGGCCACTTCCTGGACCTCATCGGCCTCGGCGACCGGACCTGGCCAGGCAGTGACGGCACCGGCGGGGCGGTGCTAACCTGAGAGCACTCGAAAGTGTGTTCTAGAAAAGTCGATTCTTGGGAGGATGCGGCATGGCGGTTTTTTCCTCGAACCCTTCCCCGCGCTCCGGAGGCAACGACGCGGCTCCGGCCAACCGTTCATCAACGCTTCCCGCAGGCTTCGCCTCCCCCGCGCAGGACTACTACGACGCCGGCATCGATCTGAACCGGCATCTGATCCGCGATGCCACCTCCACGTTCATCATGCGGGTCTCCGGGGACGCCATGGACGGGGCCGGCATCAGCGACGGAGACGAGATCATCGTGGACCGGTCACTGACGCCCAAGGACGGGTCCGTCGTCGTCGCCGTCCTGAACGGCGAACTGACCATCCGGCGCCTGCTGCTCACCGGACAGGGGATCTACCTGCACGCCGACAGCCCGGGATCGACCGACATCCGCGTACCCGATCCGGCCGAGCTGTCCGTCTGGGGCGTGGTGACCCGGTGCCTGCACCACGTCTGACCCCTCCCGCTTCCAGCAACCGGAAGCCGCCCGTGGCTGAGCAGCAGCGTTTCGCCCTGGTGGACGTGAACAGTTTCTACGTCTCCTGCGAGCGCGTGTTCGATCCGAAACTGGCCGGCATTCCCGTGGTTGTGCTCTCCAACAACGACGGCTGCGTGGTGGCGCGCTCCGATGAGGCCAAGGCGCTGGGCATCAAGACCGGGGATCCGTGGTTCAAGCTCGCCGAATCCGCCCCGAAGCTGGGCCTGGTGCAGCGCTCGAGCAACTATGAGCTGTACGGAGACCTGAGTTCGCGGGTGATGCAGCTGCTGGCCCGCTTTTCCTCGGAACAGGAAATCTACTCCATCGACGAGTGTTTCCTGCACCTCCACGGAACCGACGAGCAGCTGCGCAGCCGCGGCGCCGACATCCGCGCCGCGGCCGCGCGGAACATTGGCCTGCCGGTCTGCGTGGGAATCGGGGCCACCAAGACGCTGGCCAAATTCGCCAACCGGATTGCCAAACAGAATCCGCATCTGGGCGGAGTCTGCAATCTCGACACCCTGGGCCCCGCCGTCGTCGACACCATCATGTCCCGGGTGCCGGTGACCGGGCTGTGGGGCGTGGGGTCGCGCAACGGTGCGCGGTTGAATGCACTGGGGATTCACACGGTCGCTGACCTGCGCGACGCCGATCCCGCCGCGATCCGCGCAAAGTTCTCGGTCGTGCTGCAGCGGACCGTGCTGGAACTGAACGGCACCGCGTGCATCCCGATGGAAACGGAATCCGCCGACAAGCAGCAGGTGCTCTTTTCCCGCAGCTTCGCGACGCCGGTGACCACCCGCGAATCGATGCGCCAGGTCATGAGCCTCTACGCCCAGAAGGCAGCCATCCGGCTGGCGAAGGAGGGCCAGCTCGCCACCGTAATGACGGTGTTTGCCGCGACGTCCCGGTTCAACACGACGGCGGCATCCGCGCCCTCGGTGACGGTGCGGCTGGAGCGGCCCACCGCGGATCCGCTGGTCCTCACCCGGGCGGCCATCACGGCGATGGACTCCCACGTGGTGGAGGGAGCACCGTATGCCAAGGCCGGCATCATGCTCACCGGCCTGTCCCCCGCCGGGGCGGAACCCGTTTTCGACCTGTTTGCCGCCGGCCCCGAACAGCCCGACATCGGTCCGCTGCTGGCCCAGGTCACCGACAAGTACGGCGCCGCCAGCATCGGGCTGGGGCTGGCCGGCCTGGCCTCGGCCAAACCGGACTGGACCATGGCCCGGAAGTTCGCCTCGCCGCGCTTCACGACGGAATGGTCCGATCTGCCGGTGGTGAAGGCGGTCTAGGCGCGGGAACTACATGCGAAAAGGTTGCCCCGCATCAGCCGGGGCAGCCTTTCGACTGTGCGTAAGTGGAGCCAGCAAGGTTCAGACAGTCTCGTGGAGTATCGCGAGATCCAGTCCCATCCGGGGGGCGCACACAAAGATCCCAAGAAAAAACCACTACAAGTGGATTTCCGTCCTCTACTATAAGTCCAAAGGTTGCCAAGCAAACGTGGGGGAAGAATGAAATTAAGTTCACTGTTGGAATCCATTGATGTTGGTAGTGACGTAGCAGAGAGCGACCTTGGTCTCCAGCAGCACTTCATTGCCACGTCAGCCTTCGACCAAGTTGTTCGCGACGAAACAGACCTCGTGCTCGGACCTAAGGGCGCCGGTAAGACAGCAATCTTTCGGATGCTTGCTAATGACCAGTATCCAATACCGCAGCTGGCCGATACCGATATTATTGCTGCCTTTAATACCGAAGGCGACGTTCTATTTCAGAATCTGCGTTTATATGTCGATGACTTTGACGAGTCAAGTCTTCGGCTACTTTGGACAAGTTACATCCTCAGCCTCACCGGATGGCATCTCGTCACGACCTATGATGCGATTCCTGAAGCGCAGCAGCTTCGTGCCTCACTACTTGCCAACGGCCTACAAGAAGTATCGGCAAAACCTCGTTCCGCATGGGGATGGGTAACTGAGTTCTTTAAACGGGTTGGTCATGCGAAAACAATTGAAGGTCGGTTGGATTTAGGAACAGGCCTCCCGGGCATGTCCGGTAAGGCCGAATTTGTGGATCAATCAAAAATGCCGAACGCTGGGTCGATCGACACGGATGGTCTGATGGCTCAGATAATTGCCCTGTTAGATAAGGTTGATCGTCGGTGCTGGCTTATTTTTGATCGATTGGACGAGGCATTTGAGGACGATTCTGAGTTAGAGCGTATTGCTCTTCGTAGCCTTATGCGTGCGCATTCCAACCTGGCTTCTTATAGTCGGCGATTCCGAACAAAGTTGTTCCTGCGTATTGATATTCTGGATCGTATTACCACGGAAAAAGGCTTTGTGAACATCACCCATCTCAGGTCAATGGAGATCAGTTGGACTCGACAGCACATCTTAGACATGTTGATTAAACGAATGACTACTCATGATGACGTTATGAAGCTTCTTTTTGCTCGGAATGTGCAAACACCCAAAGGCGCACTAAATGTATTGCTTTCGGGCGTCGATGAAAGTCCTAAAAGAGCGGCAGCTGGCCGGGGAGGTAAACAAATAACGGACCCTTTGACGTATATTCTAGATAAGACCACGGACGCGTCACAGGAATATAACCCTCGAAACGTGGTATTCATGATCGATCGTGCCAAATCCCTGGAGGCGTCAGCTTGCAAAAGATCCGATAGCGATATTCTGCAGTCCGATAGATCGGCAATCAGTCAAGAATCACTGATAAGGGCATGGCGCCTACTTAGTGAAAAGCGTCTAGTTGATACATTGTACGCTGAGCACAATAGCTTACGTCAAGCCATTGAGGCATTTCAGAACGGTCCACAGTCATTCAGTCGTGAGTATGTGGCCGATCGCCTCAAAGGATTAGAGGGTGAGCCTAGAAATGTTAACGCGTGGATACGTGAGCTTCAGTATGCCGGTTTTCTTAAACAGGTAGGCGTAGGTACTTATCGTATACCGGACATATGGCGACCAGCATTGAAGCTGGTACCCCTTCCGCCAGGCCATAAGCCACGCCACAGTAATCCGAGACCCAGGTAGGGAGTACATGAGATTTGGCGGCCACAAGTGGGGGGGGTGTTCGTCAGCGCTTTGCATAGGCGGTAGGTTCAAGTAGTAAGAGGATATGTCAACGTTCTCTTACGTATTGTTCCCCGCGGAAGCGCCAGAAAGAAAAAGAGTAATTCGACGATGAATCGAGTCGCCGGGATGTTCAGCGCCGCATCTTCCCTGATTAGTCCGGAGTCGCTCGGGACTGCCCCGAGTTTGCCTGACTCCTGACTATGGCAGCCGTTCGAATGGCGGCATACAGCCACTGCAGTCATAGCACTCGGCCTCGAACGCTGAGGGATGTTCCTTTGGTGGCGAAACCGGAGAAGTAACTCGAGTGTCGGGTCCGAAACCTCCTAGCTCAATCTTCGCGATTCGATAGATTCGTTACTGGGCGGTCTTATCCGGCACGTCCTCCCCATGACCAGTGTCCCGATTGCGTAGTCCGAGGAAACTCAAACCGCTGTCTGGCCTACCTTTCGGCGTGGTGTATAAGCGGGTCCTTCAGCGCGACACCTTTTCGCCGCTCCCCCGACGACAAAAATTCCATATGAACCCTCGCGGGTGCGGGTGCGGGCACCCGCAGGTCGGATTCGAATTCGGCGACCTTGGCAAGGACGTTGAAGAGGAGTCGGTGAGGTCGTGGACGGATCCGCCGTTCCGGTGGGTGAGGTCTTCGATGATGTCCCGGGCGTGCGCGCGGTGGATCAGAAGACTGATGGACAGCGGGACGCACTGCTCACTGCAGTGGTAAAGGATGATGCACGCCATGAGAATCACCGATGCACCCCGACACGCCAAGGGGCCTGCTTCCCTTTATCAACAAGGAAACAGGCCCCTTCGCGTCTGTGGAGCTTAGGGGAATCGAACCCCTGACCTTTTCATTGCGAACGAAACGGTTTCGCCTTGTTCCTAAAGGCATCCAACCCGGTCGGGTGACAAAAAAGTGACGGTCATATTTGAAACCGACGCTCAGGAGAGCGTCATTGAGCCTCTTGGCACTGTCATGGAGGTCGTCGTCAAAGAGGCCCGCATACGTATCCAGTGTCATGGTCGCCGACGCGTGCCCGGCAATACGCTGAACCACCTTTACATTTGCGCCTCCCTTGACGACCGTTCTGGTCCTCCCGCCCAATCTGGGTCGGGCCGCAAGGAGAACAGGAGAAGGCGACACCACAGGTGTCGTCCCTATTGATGTTCAACTAGCCGGCCCTATATGGGCCCCTTACAAAGGGGTAAACACCCATGCACCACTCTTCGTCTTGCGAGTTCATTGACGCCACGACGGCGCAGAGCATTACGAGCAACATCTTTCTCAGTCGTGAGGAGGCTGCGGCATACCTTGGCCTGTCGGCCAAGACTCTTGCAACACACCTCAAAGACGGTCCTCGCTACCACAAGTTTTTTGGCAGCGTTCGATACAACATCCAGGACCTCGACTCATGGGCCAAGCAGCAGATGGTCGTTCGATGAGCTCGGACGAGTCAGACATTTCAACAATGCTGGGGGCCTCCGCTGGCGCTCGGCCCAGAATGAACTCAACAGACGTTGCCGTGCTTAGGTTTTTGCAGAGCCAGGCAGTTGGCGGTTTTGCTTCCGCTTCCCACAGGTGGATTGCAGAGCATGTCGGACGCTCCCGTCAGACTGTTGGGAAATCCATACGAAGGCTGCGGAGTGAAGGCGTGCTTGAAGTAGTTGGTGCTCCTCGCAGGACTTCGATTAGCAAATTCCGTATATCAAACCTGTCCACTTCCTTTACCAACACACCCCTCAAGGACTTGTACCCAGATTGGGAAGTTAGGCAAATCTTCCGCAGCACGGACCTGTTCGGCCCCGGAATCCTCTACGAAAATGCCCCCAAGGACACACCTCTACGCCTCGCCGACATATGTGAGGTGGCGCCCGGGCGCACAAGGACGACAGCCAGTAGGCAGCTTCAAAGGTTGGAATCGCTGCCGATGCCCCTTGCCGTCTCAGCCAAGGACCCAACGCACACACAACGACTCCTCTGGACGTTCCCGCTTTTGAGCGAAAGCGGCGAGCAGGAGATTCTCCAAAGACTCAGTGCGCTGCATGCACCGTATGCCCCAAAATCCCGCGAAGAAATGGAGCTTCGGCATTCATGGGAACGAGCCCAGACCAGCCAAGCCTTGTCTCTCAGGAGCTATCCCTGGATATATGAACACGAGATAGGCCCAAACTCTGTGCGTGATCCTGAGAGCGGATGCATTGTGTTCATGGGCCCTCGAAACAGGAATGGGTACTGGATGCCTGTCCCCAACCGACCTGGCATAGGCGCCCACCGCGTCGCATGGGTGGTCAAGCGTGGCCCTGTCCAGCCTGGCTACGAAGTGCACCACAAGTGCGGAACTAGAGCATGTGTGGATCCAACCCATCTGGAAGCCTTGCCTGTTGCGGAGCACCGAATAGTGACACCCTCTCGTCGGCACGCCTCCTAACAGCCAACGCAGAACAGACGACCTTGGGTGAATCATGCCTCTCTCTGCGCCGAAAGTTGGACGCTCTTCTATCCCGTAGGCAATCAAGGGTGCCTCCACCTTCGGGGAGAACAGGGGGACGACAGGGGCCCTCCCCCCTCCCCGTGACCTCCGTGGCTGAGACCGAACCCAATTCGACTATCACTAGTTCGTCGCTACAGGGCAATGCATGGTTTTATGGGACCGGCATGTACTAGCCACAGACCCAGGGCTCTGCCACCAAAAGCACACATAACAGGAGGGGTGGCCTGTGCCTAAGCCGTCTATACGTCTTGCGATCATGGAAGACTTCATCGGATCTCATCCGCTCTTGTTCTCTGCCATGGCGCTCGCAGTAAGCGCAGGGATTGAGTTGCTCCAAGCGTGGCCCGAGTTCATGCCTTTGGGCCACGAAATCGGAGAAGTTGCAAGGAACCTTGGATACGGCATCGCGGCAGCGTGTGTCTTCAACTGGATCATCGTTGAGATTCCAGCAAAGCGGGAAGCCCGACGCATTCTTGATTCCTACTGGTGGAACCTAAATGAGATGGCCCTCTCCGGTGCAATGCTGCTCGCCCAGTACCGACAAATGGCTCCTAAGGGTGAATACAACACCCAAACTGAGACAGGGATGAAGGACTTCCTCAAGACGATCCCGTTGATCCCGTCCCAGACATCCATGCAAGGGACCACAGTCAAGTCCGGCCCCGAGTTGTGGGTGCTTTCTGATCCCTTCGCCCACACGACCCTAATCGAATACGTCGAAGGCCAAGGAGCCGTTATCAGCCCTTTCCTTCACCGATTGGATCCCGGGGTGGCGGACTGCGCTATCGAACTGATGCACTTTCGCCAGCGGATGAACGGTCTTAGGCCCGTCTTCAGACCACCTGGAAGCTTGGAGCAGGAGTTCTTGCATATCTGGGAATTCGTACGCCATTCCCGGAGGCTGCGTCAGGCTCTTTTGACACACTACCCAGAACATGAATTACGCGTTCCCACTATCCTCCCTCTGTCGCCAGATCAGCCCGTGCATCAGATCGTGGATGCAGATCTCTAGACTCCAAACCTGCGACACTGGACGCCAAGCTCTTCGCGCTAATGATCGTCTGACGATTGTGAGACTGCGAGCGCTCGCCACCCAGCCACGAAGTACCGGCCGATGATCAGGCTGAATACTCATTCCGTGGAAGCTTCGGGAACGATGACCGGTTCCTTAGGACGGCAAGGTGGTTCGCAGAAGCGGATCCCCTAATGAACGCCTCCGAGGGGAGATTCTCGACCTCCCGTTTGCTCTTGGTGATGGCTACTCACTTTCGCCGGAGCTGACCGCGTCTCCGTCTCTCTCGCTCTCGACTTCCTCGGGCTCAAACTTGTAAGTTCCTGACCACGTCACGACGGGCCCCATCCATCCGTAGCTGGAGAGACCCTCCAGATCGGTAAGTACATCTGCCCCACTGATCACCTTCAGTACTTGGAAATCAGCAGACCGTTGGCGGGTTTCGCCGCGAAGCGTTACCTTCGCACGTTTGCCCTCCTCAAAAACCCACTCATCACCTTTAGATTTCCACGTCGTCTTAGTAGCCATATAGCGATGATAGAGCAGCCGCTGACCGGCCGACCTTTGAAGTCGGCTGCGCCAACCGTCAGTTTTTCAGAAGTCGCCCGCATCAAAGCGGCAACGGCAGCAGAAAAGTAAGGCGCTGGCCTTACGGCCACACCAACCTGACTAAGGCGCGAGACCCCCACATTCCCTGCTCTTTAGCGTCGCCAACAAGGCATAGAGGGCCTGCAAAGCCTCTAAGGTCCATCAGTCCCGAAATGAATTCTTGTCCCCGCTAAACCCAGCTGGGAGACTGCGACCCCTCAATGGACCCAGCTTCCCTTTACGCCCCTGGCTGATCACTACGGCCCGCGTGTCTGATGACGAAAAAGTGACGACAAGCTAGAGAAAACGGGGGAAATTACGGGAACGTTAGAGAATCGCGCTCGCTTCCCGACAACGGGCGAAGGGGCCTGCTTCCCTTTATCTGTAAGGAAACAGACCCCTTCGAATCTGTGGAGCTTAGGGGAATCGAACCCCTGACCTTTTCATTGCGAACGAAACGCTCTACCAACTGAGCTAAAGCCCCAGCCCGGCACGAAACCGGACGGCTCCGAAGAGCTAACCCCGATTCTAGACCCGCGCACAGGCTCCGGCGCAAATCGGCCGGCAGCAAACCTGCAAGGATCGACGCCGATCCGCGCCAGACCCCTGCCTCCGGTCCCGCGGCGCGGCTATCCTGAACGCCCGGGCCGGCATTGAGCCCAACTGCATCTCCCCGACCGTGCCGTTAGGCGAAGCGAAAAAGGAGCAGCACCATGTCCCTCATCGAAGATGTGCTCAGTGAACGGCCCGACGGCGCGGGAACAGATCTGCTGGCCGTCTCCACCTGCGTCATCGCCTGCTTCGACTGCGTGCAGGTCTGTACCGCCTGCGCCGATGCCTGCCTCAGCGAAGACATGCTCGGCGACATGGTCGAATGCATCCGCAAGGACCTGAACTGCGCCGATATCTGCGCAGCCACCGGGACCGTGGTGGCCCGCACCGGAACCCGGTATTCGGGCTACGACGGCAGCACCACGGCACTGCTGCGTGCCTGCGCAGCCGCCTGCCGCCAATGCGCCGAAGAGTGTGCCCAGCATGCCGCCGAACACGGGCACTGCCGGATTTGCGCCGAGACCTGCCGCCGCTGCGCCGCCATGTGCGAGGAACTGCTGGCGGTGATGGCCCGGTAAACCGCCGGAACGACGACGGCGGCCCGGCTACGCGCGGGAAGCCAGAATCATGCCGCGCAGATAGGCGGCCTGGCCCACGTGTTCCAGCCCGTCCCCCAGGATGCTGACCAGCCGCACGCCCAGAGTGACCGGCGGATCCCAGGCCGTGTCCACCACGGAGTCCAGATCCCCGCCGGTCACGCCGGAGACGAAGGCTGCGGTGCGGGAGTGCACCGCCTCGTAGTACGCGAGCAGCACGTCGGCCGACGGCACCTGAACGGCAGCCACCTGGGCGGAATCATGCCCGTACCCGGTGTCGTCCACCGCCAGAGGCAGCCCGACCCGGCCGTACCAGTCCTCCGCCGTCCACGCCTGTTCGTGCCCCGCCAGCGGAGCGACCTGCGCGTCCTCGCTCCGGGCCAGATGCCAGACCAGCCAGGAGATGGAGTTGCCTGCCGGATACGGCCGGTGGTTCAGCGCTGCGGCATCCAGCCCGTGCACCGCCCGGCGCACGGCCTGGGGCAGACGCCCGAAGGCGTCGATGAGAAGGTCGCTCTGTTCCATGTCCGTACTCCAAGGTTTGCATTCGGCAAGGTTCGCATTCGGCGCCAGCTGCGGAAGGATAGGCCGCCATCCTTTCATTCACCGGTCCGCCGGGAAAGGGCAGAAGGACGGACCCGTTGCCGCCCCAAGAAAAACCGGCGGCAAGCGGTTCCATCTGCTCCCGGCCGACCTAAAATTGCGAGATGAGTTGGACTGACGAGCGTCCTCCCTGGCTTCCGCCGTTGCCCTCGCCGCACCGCGGGCGGATGCGGATCGTCGTGGGCATGGTTCTGGTCGTCGCCTGCATGATGGGCATCCTCGTCGTCGCTTTCCTGGGCGAAACGCTGAGCCTGTACACGTGGTGGCCGCTGGCCATCGGCCTGGCCTTTCTGATGTCCGGCCTGTTGAGCCGCCGCGGCATGCCGTGACAGCACCGGCTCCCCTCCTTTCGCGGCGACAGTGCCGGCAACCCGGACCAGGCATCCCGCGCAACAGGGCCGGCAACCGTTAGGTTAGGTTCCTCTTGCTGGAAAAGCCCCACCGGCGGGCCTATAACGAGAGCATGAGACTCTCCGTGATCCGGAGGTATCCGGAGGTGGCAGCGACCATCGTCGTCGGGCTGGCCGTCTTCGCGCTGCTGGGAACCGGCCTGCCGACAGCCGCCGCACGGCTCGCCTCCGGCTATGCACTGCTGGTTGCCGCCGTGACCGGCGCCCGAATGGTCCGCGACCTCCTCCGCGGCCACTGGGGACTGGATGTCCTGGCCGTGCTTGCCATCCTGGCCACGGTGGCGGTGGGCGAATACGTTGCCGCCCTGATCATTGTCCTGATGCTCTCCGGCGGTGAGGCGCTGGAGGACTTTGCCGCGCGGCGGGCGCGCAGCGAACTTGATGCACTGTTGGAACGGGCGCCGCAGGCGGCCCACCGGCTGCCGCCGGACAGCGAAACACCGAGGGACATCCCGGCTGCCAGCGTCGTTGTCGGCGACGTGCTGCTGGTCAAGCCGGCCGAGCTGGTTCCCGTGGACGGCATTCTGCTCAGTGCGGAGGCCTCCTTTGACGAATCATCGCTGACCGGTGAATCGCTGCCGGTCACCCGCGCCGCCGGCGAGACGGTGATGAGTGGTTCCGTAAACGGCCCGCAGGCGGTTCGAATCCGGGCCACGGCGACGACGGCGGACAGCCAGTACCAGCGGATCGTCGCCTTGGTCCGCGAAGCCGCTGCGTCGAAGGCTCCCGTGGTGCGCCTGGCCGACCGGTTCGCGGTGCCGTTTACCGCGGTTTCGCTGCTCATTGCCGGCGGTGCCTGGCTCCTCAGCGGAGATCCGGTGCGCTTCGCCGAGGTCCTGGTGCTGGCTACTCCCTGCCCGCTGCTGATCGCCGCCCCCGTTGCCTTCCTGGGCGGCATGAGCCGCTCGGCGCGCAACGGCATCATCGTCAAGGGCGGAGCCACCCTGCAGCAGCTGGCCCGGGCCCGCGGCATTGCCTTCGATAAGACCGGCACCCTGTCTTACGGCCGGCCGCACCTCGTGGCGGTTTCCCCCGAACCTCCGTTTAACGCCGGCGAGGTGCTGCGGCTGGCCGCTTCGGCCGAGCAGTATTCCTCCCACGTGCTCGCCGCCGCCGTGCAGGCTGCGGCGCTCGAGAAGGGACTGGTCCTGAGCCCGGCAACATCGGCCGCCGAGGTCGCCACCAACGGAGTGCAGGCACAAGTGGCGGGCCGCACCGTCCTGGTCGGCAAGCGCCGTTTCGTGGCAGCAGCGGTCCGGAACGGGCTTCCCGGCGCTGGCCCTGCCGCCGGAGCCGCCGGAGAGCTTCTGGTTTACGTCGGCGTGGACGGCCGTTTCGCCGGCACCCTGACCCTGCGCGACACCCCGCGGGACAACGCCCGCGCCACTCTGGAGCGTCTGGCCCGGCTCGGGTTGGGGCAGCCGGTGATGCTCACCGGCGACGGGCGGGCCTCGGCGGAAAGCACCGCTGCCGCGCTGGGCATCCGGACCGTCCATGCGGAATTGCTGCCGGAGGACAAGGTGCGTCTGGTCGCCGCCCTGCCGCTCCGGCCGGCGATCATGGTGGGCGACGGCGTGAACGACGCCCCGGTGCTGGCAGCGGCCGACGTCGGCATTGCGATGGGTGCCCGCGGATCCACTGCGGCCGGAGAATCCGCTGACGCCGTGATTGTCGCTGACGACATTTCCAAGGTGGCCGACGCCGTCGACATCGGACGGAGGACCCTGCGGGTGGCGCTGGAGAGCATCTGGCTGGGCATCCTGCTCAGCGTCGGACTGATGCTCACCGCGGCCTTCGGGTTCATCCCCGCCGTTGCCGGGGCCCTGACCCAGGAGCTGGTGGACCTGGCCGCGATCCTGAACGCACTGCGGACCCTCGGCAGCGGAACAGGTTACGTTCCCGCTTCATCCGTTCCGGACCCGGCTGAAGAAGTCCGCGGAGTGCCGCCCGGCAACGCTCAGCACTAAAGGCCGCGAGAGCGGTCGCCGGCAGTCCGCCGAAGAAGGGGACGGGATGGATAATGGAAGCTGCCGCGCCACAGCCGCGGCACTGTGCACAGTTCAAGCAGCTAGGGGACGTCCATGACCTTGATCGACAACGGCGTGTATGTGGACGGCAAACGGCAACACACGCCCGACAACCTCGATGAGACTTTCGAACTGACCCGGTCCTCCGGCGGCATGGCGTGGATTGGCCTGTACCGGCCGGACGACATCGAGCTCCTGGCCGTCGCCGAGGAGTTTGGCCTGAACGTGCTGACCGTTGAGGATGCCCTCGCCGGGCATCAGCGGGCCAAGCTGGAACACTACGACGACACGCTGTTCGCGGTCCTGCGGCCGGCACGCTACCTTGACGACGTCGAACGCGTGGAGTTCGGCGAACTGCACGTTTTTGTGGGCCCCAACTTCGTCGTCACCGTCCGGCACGCCGAATCTCCGGATCTGGGCCGGGTCCGCAAGCGCCTGGAACAGGAACCGGACCTGCTGGCCCTAGGCCCGCACGCCGTACTTTATGCGGTGCTGGACCAGGTGGTGGATGAATACGCGCCGGTGGCGGCCGGGCTGGAAAACGACATCGATGAGATTGAGGACCAGCTCTTCGGCGGCGACGCCGAGGTGTCGCGCCGCATCTACGAACTCTCCCGCGAAGTCATCCAGTTCCAGCGCGCGCTCTCTCCGCTGGAGGGCGTGGTGGGCAGCCTGCAGCGGCACGCGGAAGAGTACGGGGTTCCGGCAGAGCTCAAGGACAACCTCGGCGACGTCCTGGACCACATCCTGCGGCTGATTGACCGGGTCAACGCCTACCGGGCCCTGCTGGAGAATGCCCTGAATCTGGCCTCCACGCTGGCCTCGAACCGGCTGGCCGAAACCAGCATTGAGCAGAACGAGCAGGTCAAGCGCATCTCCTCGTGGGCTGCCATCCTCTTTGCTCCCACCCTGGTGGGCACCGTTTACGGGATGAACTTCGAGGACATGCCCGAATTGGGCTGGACCTGGGGCTATCCGATGGCTGTGGCGGCGATGGCGGTTATGGGCTTCGTCCTCTACCTGACCTTCAAGCGGAACAAATGGCTGTGACAACGCGCATCCGTTTCCGCACACCTTCCCCCACGCCCTCCCCCGAGAAGATCGATACGTGGGCGGTCCCGGCCCGGCGAAGCCGGCGCACGGAATGCCCGGCCGTCCGAAGCCGGATCCCCGCATAGGGAACGCCGCCCCGAATCCGCCATCCCGCCGCAAGCCACACGCCCACCGCGCGTTCGAGCACCCACAGCGGTGCCCAGAACGCGGCATCCGCCATGAACACCCGGGTTCCGCCCGCACGCCGGCGGCCTGTTTCAGCCACGAGGATGCTGGCCGCGGCGAGCATGGCCAGCCGTGCCGGTTGCCGCAGGGACAGCAGAATCACCGGCAGCAGAGCCGCTTCCGCGGCCAGGCGAGCTGGCTGGGCGAAATCGTCATATGCCTGCCGCACCCGCTGCCGGCGAAAATGCGGCACCGAACACGGCACCCGGGACACGAAGAGGTCATCGGCCCGCACTTCGCGTCCTCCTGCCGCCCGGATGGTCCGCAGCAGCTCAAGGTTTTCGAACAGCACATCGCCGCTGTAACCGCCGGCGTCCAGCAGCGTTGACCGCCGGACCGCCAGCGTTCCGGGGTAGTCCGAGCGGAACGCCCGGTTTATCAGGGTTCTGGCCGTGTCCCACCGGGCGTCCAGGGCAGCGGGGCCGGAAAGTAGTTTTGCGGGCGGACGACGTCGGCGTCGGCGAGCAGCGCCACGGCCCGCTCCAGGCCGGTTCGCGTATACCGCACGTCGTCGTCGGCAAGGACGAGGTACTCGCGCGCGCTGAGCTGCACGCCGGTCAGCACGCCCTCCACCTTTCCATTGCCGTAGCCCATGCTGCGGGGCCTGCAGTGGCGCACTGCGGAGGGAAAGGCCTGCTCATGTGCGTCAAACAGGGCGGCGGGCGACCCGTCCACCACGAGGACCGGGATCCACTGGACCAGCTGGTTCAGATACGCACACAGGGATTCGAGTCCAGCGTCGTCGCTCCATTTGAGCGGCAGAATGTACTGGGCTCCAGCAAGTTGAGGTACTGCGGTCTTCGGCATTCCCGCCTTGGTTCGGGCCACAGCCCTTCCGTCTCCTTGTCCACGCTGCTTCCACACTGTTGCTTCCAGACGGCCGCGGTCCGCGGCCGCCCCGCAGGACGGCCACGGAACCTGGATGATGCTATTCCCTGTGCAGCTTGTCCTGAACGCTGCCGGCGATCTTCTCCACGATGTTCGGCAGGTCGGTGGTGCCGTAGTAGCGGGCGTCCACCCGGGTGGGCGGCGGCATGGGTGCCGACGTCGTCGGGCCGTCGTGGTAGCTGAACTCGCCCAGACCGTCCGGCGTGGGTCCGGAGGCCCAGGACCCTTCGGCGGCAGCTTTCCCGTCGGAGAAGTTCAGGTACTGATAGGACACCGACCGTTCCTCCTTCTTGATCGGGAAGTTGGACGGCACGGGCAGCGACTCAGCGCCTTCGGCCTGCAGTTCCTTCGCCGCCGCCATCCACTGGTTCTGGTGCATGGTGTCCCGCGCGAGCAGGAACGAGAGCATGTCCCGGACCCCGTGGTCATCGGTCATGTGATAGAGCCGGGCGACGGCGAGGCGGCCCTGCATTTCCGCGTTGGCGTTGGCAGTGAAATCCGCCAGCAGGTTCCCGCTGGCGGTAATGTAGCCGCCCGTCCAGGGGTTGCCGTTGGAGTCCACCGGCCGCGCGCCGGCACCGGCAACGATGGCGTGCTGCACATCCATGCCGCCGATCACCGCCGCCACCGTGGGATCGTTCTGCACGGCATCCTCGGTCACTCCCAGTGGCGCCTTTTCCAGCAGCTGGGCGATCATGATGGCCAGCATCTCCACGTGGCCCATTTCCTCCGCCCCGATGCCGAACAGCAGATCACGGTATTTGCCGGGAATGTGGGAGTTCCAGGCCTGGAAGCCGTACTGCATGGCCACGGTGATCTCACCGTACTGGCCGCCCAGAACCTCCTGAAGCTTGCGAGCGTAAACAGCGTCAGGCTTGTCCGGCGTGGACTTGAACTGCAGCTCCTGCTTGTGAAAGAACAATCTGCACCTCCGAAAGCGTCCCGTCTTACGGCCCGGGTGGACCCGCGGGGCTGGTGGCAAAAAAATAGCCCAGAACCAAAGTCATCAGCAAGCTTTGTATTCTTGCGGCTGCCGACACAGCGGCAGCTGCCTGCCCGCCGAAACCACGCAGCAGGCAGGCCCGCTCCGGCTACTCTTTCTTCATCTTGTCCTGCGCGGCACCCGCAGCCTTTTCGACCACGTTCGGCACGTCCGTGGTTCCGTAGTAGCGGGCGTCCACCCGGGTGGGCGGCGGCATGGGCGCCGTCGTCGTCGGCCCGTCGTGGTAGGTGAACTCGCCGTGGCCGTCCGGTGTCGGGCCGGAGGCCCAGGATCCCTGGGACGCTGCCTGCCCGTCGGAGAAGTTCAGGTACTGGTAGGAGACCTCCCGGTGTTCCTTGCTCAGCGGGAAGTTGGACGGGACCGGCAGCTGCTCCAGGCCCTCGGCCTGCAGCTCCAGGGCGGCGGTGGTCCACTGATTCTGGTGCATGGTGTCCCGGGCGAGCAGGAACGAGAGCAGGTCCCGCACGCCGTGGTCATCGGTCATGTGGTAAAGCCGGGCGACGGCGATTCGGCCCTGCATTTCGATGTTGGCGTTGGACGTGAAGTCCGCCAACAGGTTCCCGCTGGCGGTAATGTAGCCGCCCGTCCAGGGGTTGCCGTTGGAGTCCACCGGCCGCGCGCCGGCACCGGCCACGATGGCGTGCTGCACATCCATGCCGCCGATCACCGCCGCCACCGTGGGATCGTTCTGCACAGCGTCGTCGGTGATGCCCAGTGGCGCCTTTTCCAGCAGCTGGGCGATCATGATGGCCAGCATCTCCACGTGGCCCATTTCCTCCGCCCCGATGCCGAACAGCAGATCACGGTATTTGCCGGGAAGATGCGTGTTCCAGCCCTGGAACCCGTACTGCATGGCCACGGTGATCTCACCGTACTGGCCGCCCAGGGCTTCCTGGAGTTTGCGGGCAAAAACGGCGTCCGGCTGGTCCGGCGTGGATTTGAACTGAAGCTCCTGCTTGTGGAAAAACATCTGTACCTCCGGGAGGGTTGGAGCGCCCGGTTCCGCGTCTCTGGGGAGGGACCGGCAAGCCGGTGCACTTCAGCCAAAACTAATCCGGGATGACCGCCCACGGAAGAGCAGCCGGCCTGGTTGCCCCTGTCATCCTCCAGTTAATCGGCGCATCACCGGAAGGCCGGAATGCCCGTAAGGTGCTGGCCCAGGATCAGCAGGTGGACCTCGTCGGTACCTTCGTACGTGCGCACGGATTCCAGGTTGTTGGCGTGACGAAGCGGGGAATAGTCCAACGTGATGCCGTTGCCGCCCAGGATCGTCCGGGCTTCGCGGCAGATGGCGATCGCTTCGCGGCAATTGTTCAATTTGCCGGCGGAAATCTGATGCTTCTGCAGCCGGCCCGCATCCTTCAACCGCCCGATCTGCAGAGCCAGAAGTGTTCCCTTGCTGATCTCCAGCGCCATGTTCACCAGTTTTTCCTGCGTGAGCTGGTACCCGGCCAGGGGCTTCTCGAACTGCAGGCGTTCCTGCGCGTAGCCCAGGGCGGCCTCGTAGCTGTCCCGGGCAGCGCCCATCGCGCCCCAGATGATCCCGTACCGCGCTTCGTTGAGGCATTCGAAGGGCCCGCGCAGCCCCTTGGCCTTGGGCAGCATCGCGTCCCCGGGCAGGCGAAGATCCGTAATCTCGATGTCGCATTGGATGGAGGCGCGCATCGACAGTTTCTGCGTGATGGGCGTGGCCGTGAAGCCCGGGGTGTCGGTGGGCACCACGAAGCCGCGGACGCCGTCGTCCGTCATTGCCCAGATCACTGCCACATCGGCCACGGAGGCCAGACCGATCCAGCGCTTGGAACCGTTGAGGATCCAGTCGTCGCCGTCGCGCCGGGCACGGGTGAGCATGTTCCCCGGATCGGATCCCGCGGTGGGCTCGGTGAGCGCAAAACAGCCGATGGCGGTTCCGGCGGCCATCCGCGGCAGCCATTCATTTTTCTGCTCCTCGGAACCGTGTTTGAAGATGGCGCTCATCGCCAGGGATCCCTGCACGGAGACGAAGGTGCGCAGCCCGGAATCGCCGGCCTCCAGCTCCAGCGCGGCCAGCCCGTATTCGACGGCGCTTCGTCCGGGGCAGCCATAACCCTGCAGATGCATGCCAAGCAGTCCCAGTTCGGCCATCTGCGGCACGATGTCCAGCGGAAACTCGGCGGCGTCATACCAGCGGGCTATGTTGGGCCGAATTGCGGTATCGACGAAGGACCGCACACCGGCGCGCAGTTCCCGTTCCTCGGCGGTGAGGAGGGAGTCGAGGTCCAGGAGGTCGGGGCTGTCCGTCATGGTGTTTTCCTGTCGGGTAGGGGCGGCGTCCCGGAAATCCTAGCCCGTGCGGCAGGCGCCGTCCGCCCCCGCGTCCGCCGGCCCGTAATCCGGCCACCCGTTCCGGGTTCCTGCCGGCGGGGTGGCTAGACTGCTCCAATGCCCCAAGACGATCAGCCCCAAGACGCCGGCAACCAGCCCTCCCCGGGCGAGGCGGCCACCGACGATTTTGTTGTCCGCAGCCACACCTTGCCCTCCGGCCTGGACTACACAACCACCGCCGGGCGGATGGTGCTGCGGCAGGAGGAGACCAAGGACGGAAAATCGGACGGATTCCGGCCCAAGGCAGAGATTTTCCTCGTGGCCTACACCGCAGATCAGGCGGATTCCGCGGCCAACCGCAGGCCGGTGGTCTTCGCGTTCAACGGCGGCCCCGGCTCCTCCTCGGTCTGGCTGCACATGGGCCTGCTGGGGCCCCGGATGGTGGACTCCGGAGACGCCGGATCGCTGACCCCTCCCCCGTTCGGGCTGACGGACAACCCGGAAACGCTGCTGCAGCATGCGGATCTGGTGATGATCGATCCCGTGAACACCGGCTTTTCGCGCGTCGTGGACGGCAACGAGTCCGGGGAGTTCCACGGCTTCGAGGCGGACCGTGATCTGGTGGCGGAAGTCATCCGGCTCTGGACCACCCGCAACAACCGCTGGCTCAGTCCCAAGTACCTGGTGGGCGAGTCATACGGCACGCTCCGCGCCGTCGCCGTCGCCGGCCGGCTGTTCGACGCCTACGGCATGGCCGTGAACGGACTGGGGCTGATCTCCACCGTGCTGAATATGGCCACCCTGGATTTCGCGCCCGGCCGCGACACCCCGTATGCGCTCCACCTGCCCACCTACGCAGCGATAGCGCATTTCCACGGCCGGCACGGGAACCGGACGCTGCCCGACGTGGTGCGCGAGGCAGAGGACTACGCCGGCCGGGAGTACGGCTACGCCCTGACGCAGGGCGCGCGGCTGAGCTCCGAAGCGTTCGACGACGTCGTCGGCCGGCTGGCCGAAATCACCACCCTGGACCCGGGGTTCATCCGCCGCACCAATCTGCGCTGGGACTACGCGCAGTTCTCCGCCGAGCTGCTCCGGCAGGAGAATCTGGTGGTCGGGCGCATCGACGGCCGTTTCACCGCTCCGCCGGCGCACCAGCAGGATTCGGCCAACTGGGATGACCCCAGCCTGCGCGCCATCAACGGACCCTATGCGGCAGCCGTAAACCACTATGTGCGGGCGGAACTGGGCTACGAGAACGATCTGCCGTACGAAATCCTCACCGGCCGGGTCCAGCCGTGGAGCTACAAGAGCTTCGAAGGGGTACCGGTGGATGTCACCGAAACCCTCGAACGGCTCCTGGCCCACAACGCGCATCTGCGGGTGCATGTGGACTACGGCTACCACGACGGCGCCACGCCCCATTTCGCCGCCGAATACGTCTGGGCGCACATGCGCCTGGATGATGCGGCACGGGCACGGTTCTCGCATCACTATCACGAGGCCGGGCACATGATGTATCTGAAACCGCAGTGCCGGCTGGATCAGCTGGCGGCGCTGGGCGAGTTCGTGCGTTCGCGCTGAGCCGGCGGAACTTTGCCGCCTACTTGGCGGCGAAGTGCCACCAGGTGCCGCCGACAAAGACGGTGCCGGCGGCAAAGGCCAGGGCCAGTTCCAGCAGGATGCCCAGGCCCATCGCCTTCAGCGCCGCGTAGCTGGCCGACCAGGCCTCGGGCAGGCTGCGGCGGCGCAGGAACTCGCTCAGCAGCAGCCCCGCGGCGAACCCGACGATCAGCCCCACCACGGGGATAACGAACATCCCCACGACGCCCGCCACCACCCCGGCCAGGACTGAGGTATTGGGAACTTTGCGCTGCTTCAGGCGGCGGCCGGTCAGCACCGCGCTGGAAAGCAGGCCCGCCAGGGCCAGTGCGGCGCCCACGCCGAACGTCCACCATGCGGCGGTGCTCTGCAGCCCCAGGGCCCAGCCGAGCAGTGCGGCGATAATCAGGATGCTGCCCGGCAGGACCGGAATAACGATTCCGGTCAACCCCACGGCGATGGCCAGGGCAGCGATGACGGTGATGACAATGTCGGGGTCCATCCCCTCAGTCTTCCATCCGCCCGGTCTTCCGCCCGCCGGAGCTTCCACCGCCGGCCGGGCTCCGGGGGCGGAGCCAGCCTGATCCGAGACGCTCGGCACGGCAGTCGCCAAGCCGCACGAGTCGATACTAAGGTTGCTTATAGAGCGGTTACCCCTGCACCCAACAGCACCAGGAGAGACAAATGAGCACGGACTCAGGCAACAACGGCCGACCCGGAGCAGCCAACGGCTCCGAAAACGCCGGCAACCCGACGGCACCCGACGGCGGACGGCTGCGGGATCGCTCCGGCCGGATCCCGGCGGCCGACGAAACGCAGGTACTGCCGGCCGGCACGGATCCGTCCGGGACTTCTCCGGCCTCGGGGGCAACCGCTGCGGGAGCTTCCGCGCACCCGTCGGCCGGGCAGCCGAACCAGGGCGACGACGACGGCCGCACCCGGGCCATGCCCCTGAGCGCCACCAAAGACCCCAACTCGGACTATGACGCCACCGGCGGGTCCCATCCGGACAGCGACCGGCTGGACAGCGACCGGCTGGACAGCGACCGGGCGGCAGACAGCAGGGACGCCGGCCGCCGCACCGCCCTTCCGGGCAAAGCCAACCGCGAGGCACTGCTGGCACTGGAGAAGGAGCGGTTCGGCGGCATGAAGTTCGGAGCTGCCTTCTTCGGCTGGCTGACCGCCACCGGCATGGTGGTCCTCCTGTCGGCGCTGGCCGCCGCCATTGGTGCCGCCGTCGGCTTCTCCACCGACAATGACCTCGGCCAGTCCCTGGACCAGGCGATGGCCAACCAGAGCGCGGGGATCATCGGCACCGTCATCCTGCTGGTTATCCTCCTGCTGGCGTACTGCGCCGGCGGTTACGTGGCCGGCCGGATGGCCCGCTTCAACGGCCTGAAGCAGGGCCTGGCGGTCTGGCTGTGGGCCCTGATCGCCGGAGTGGTTGTGGTGGTGCTGGGACTGATCTTCGGCGACGACATCCGCAGCATCACCCAGCTGAACACCGTCGCACCGCTGCCCGAGGATCTTGACGGAGCCACTGCGGTGACCTGGATTGCGATCGCCGCCACGCTGGCCGCCACGCTTATTGGCGCCCTGATCGGCGGGCTGGCCGGCATGCGCTACCACCGCCGGATCGACCGCGCCGACTTCAGCGACGCTGACGCCCGCGGCTAGCAAAGCCTGACTCCGGAAGACAGAACGCCGGAAGACAGAACCGGCCCGCACCTTCGAAAGGTGCGGGCCGGTTCTGCGTTCCGGGCTTGTTCCAGCGGCCCCGTTACGGCGAGGGAGTGCCGCCGTTGACGTTCAGGGTCTCACCGATCACATAGCTGGATTCGGGAGACGCCAGGAACACGTAGGCCGGAGCCAGCTCGGTGGGCTGACCGGCCCGGCCCAGCGGGGTGTCCTTGCCGAACTCGGGCAGCTTGTCCTTGGGCTGACCGTCGGATACCTGCAGCGGCGTCCAGAACGGCCCCGGCGCCACGGCGTTGACGCGGATGCCCTTGGGGGCCAGCTGCTGGGCCAGGCCCTTGGTGAAGTTGTTGATGGCCGCCTTGGTGCTGGCGTAGTCCAGCAGGAACGGCGAGGGGTTGTAGGCCTGGATCGAGGTGGTGTTGATGATGCTTGATCCGGCCGGCAGGTGCGGCAGGGCAGCCTTCGTAATGCGGAAGAACGCGTAGATGTTCGTCTTGAACGTGTCATCCAGCTGCTCGTCGGAGAGGTCTTCAAGGTTGTCCACGGCAACCTGCTTGCCCGCGTTGTTCACCAGGATGTCGAGCCCGCCCAGGGCCTCGACGGCATCCGTCACCAACTGGGCACAGTAGGCGGCGTCGCGCACGTCGCCGGGCAGCGCCACGGCCTTGCGGCCGGCGGCCTCGACGAGGCGGACGATTTCCCGCGCGTCTTCCTCTTCCTCGGGCAGGTAAGCCAGCGCGACGTCGGCGCCTTCCCTGGCGTACGCAATGGCCACTGCCGCGCCGATGCCGGAGTCGGCACCGGTAATGAGGGCCTTGCGGCCTTCCAGCCGTCCGGTGCCGCGGTAGGACTCCTCGCCGCGGTCCGTCTTCGGCTCCAGGTCGGCATCCAGGCCGGGCTCGGACTGGTCCTGCTTCGGCGGAGTGATCACCGGGAAGCGGTCCACCGGGTTCTGGAAGGTGTACTGGTCGTTCGAGCTGCCGTTGGTCATAGAGTTTCCCACTTTCGGTAGGTCATTCTGCATGCGGTACGCGTCTTCCGCAGCGGACGTTCCACCGCCGCCGAAGTAAGCGTAAGTATGCTTAGTATCCTAGACCGATTGGACTTCCCGGCTCAAGTTCCACCCTCACCGGGCTTAGAACAGCATGTTGAGGAAGCCCACGCTGACGCTGCCCAGCAGCGCGATAATCAAGAGCCAGACAATGACGGTTCGGTACTTATTCATGGTTCGCATAGGCCTACGAGTCTACCCAGCCGCCGGGTGCCGCGTGCGGGTGGCGGCCAGCGCCGCTGCTGCGAAGAGCGCGGAAACACTCATGATCACCGCCAGCGGCAGCGCCGATTCCGCGCCCGCCAATCCCGTCAGCGGCGAAACCAGGGCTCCGACGAGGAACTGTCCCCCGCCCAGAACCGCAGATCCGCTTCCGGCGGCGAGTCCAACTTCGGCCAGGGCCAGGGCCGTGGTGTTGCCCATGACGAAGCCCACCGAGCTGGCCGCGAAAAAGATGGGCACGGCCAGCAGCAGGGGCGGTGCCGCGAAAACCGCCAGCGCCAGCACCGCCAGCGACATGCCGAGCAGGACGGCAACTGCGGCGGTAACGGTCGTCCGCGGCGGTACGCGCCGGGCCAGCCGGGCAGAGACGAACCCGGCGGACACCAGCCCCATGGCATTGATGCCGAACACTATCCCGTAAGCGGATGCCGAGAGTCCCATCAGGTTCTGATAGACAAACGGGGAGGCCGAAATGTAGCTCATGAGCACGCCGAAGGTGCTGGCAAACAGGACGGCGTAACCCAGGAATTTCCGGTTGCGCAGCACCGCGGAAACACCGGCCAGCACCGGTCCGCTGCTGCGGTGGCCGGGGGGCTGGGTTTCGGAAAGCACAAACACCACGCAGGCGAACATGACGAGGGCGAGCCCAGCCAGCACCCAGAGCACGCCGCGCCAGCCCAGGGATTCCGCCAGGAGCCCGCCCACCGTCGGAGCCACGACCGGCGCCACCCCGCCAATGGTCATGAGCAGGCTGAAGGTGCGGGCCGACGTCGCGCCCGTGGTGAGGTCGGCGACCATGGCGCGCGCGATGACCACACCGGCCGAAGCGCACAGGCCCTGGAGCAGCCGTCCGGCGATGAGGACAGCCAGCGTGGATGCCAGGGCGCAGATTGCGGAGGCCACGACAAAGCCTGCCGAGCCCAGCAGGAGGGGGCGGAAGCGGCCGTACCGGTCCGACAGCGGACCGAAAAACAGCTGGCCGGCTCCCATGCCGAGCAGGAACGCGGTGAGCGTCAACTGGACTCCGGTGGCCGACGCGCCAAGCTCATCGGTCATGACCGGAAAGGACGGGAGATAGAGGTCCGTCGCGAAGGGGCCCGTGGCCGAAAGCAGGGCCAAGACCAGCAGCAGGCCTGTTGTCATGGCGGTGGCCGGTCTGCGGCGATGAGCACGAAACATATGCACGATGCTACGGCCACCCTCCCCCGGCCTTTATCGCGGGGATGGATGAGCGGACGATGGAGGGAGCACGACGGGAAGCTGCCTCCGTCGCGCCCTGGATGAAATGCCCCGCGGAAGGAACGGACAGGCAATGAGCACAAATGATGAGGACCGCAAGCCCATTGTCGTGGGAGTCGATGGTTCCAAGCTCTCCCTTGAAGCGCTGTGGAAGGCCCGCCGGCTGGCCGCCGTGCTGGATAACCCGCTCCAGGTGGTCACCGTCTGGGGAACCAGCGTTTCACTGACTGCTCCCGTCGCCTCCGATACCTGGTCTCCGCAGGTGGAGGCCGAACAGGTGCTCAATCAGGCGCTGGCGGATGCCTTCGGGACCGACGTTCCGAAGGACCTGGTGAAGACGCCTTTGGCGGGAAGTCCGGTGCTGCTGCTGATAGAAGCCAGCCGGGGCGCGGAGATGCTGGTGGTTGGAAACCGTGGCCACGGTGGTTTTGCCGGGCTGCTGCTGGGCTCCGTCAGTTCGGTGCTGGCGGCCCATGCCCTCTGCCCGGTGCTCATCGTGCACCGCGGCGAGTCCGGTTAGCAGCAGTGAGCTAGCTGTCGGCGGTAGCCCGGCGCAGCATCACGACGGCCCCGGCGGAGGCAACCAGCATCAGGACCACGCCGATCAGGGAGGTGGTGGTGACGCCGGAGTCGAAGGCCGCACGGGCTGATTCCAGCAGCGCGGATGCCGAACCCTCGGGCAGCCGCTGGGCTGCCTCGACGGCGCCGCCGAGGGTTTCGGAGGCTGCAGCGGCGTCGGCGGGGGCCAGCCCCCCGGGCAGCACAACCCCGTTCCGGTAACCCGCGGTCAGGATGCTGCCCAGGACCGCGGTGCCCAGAACCGCACCCACCTCGTAGGCGGTCTCGGAGATTGCCGAGGCCGCTCCGGCCTTGGTGGGCGGCACGGAGGACAGAATCAGGTCATTGGAAATGGTCTCCGCAGCACCCACGCCAAGCCCCAGGACCATAAAGGCAACCATTAGTCCGCCGACGCCGCCGTCGCCTCCGGCGGCCAGGATGATGGTGTAGCCGACGGCGTTCAGGAGCAGTCCGCCGGCAATGATGTAGCCCGGGCGGATATGCCGGACCACCCGCACCACGGCCAGTCCGGCGATGATGGTCAGCAGCAGGCCCGGCAGCATGATCAGCCCCGCCTGCTGCGGAGACTTCTCCAGGACCAGCTGCAGGTGCTGGGAGAGGAAGAAGATGAACCCGACCAGCGAGAAGACACTGAGCAGATTGGCGCCGATCGAGCCGCTGAAGGTGGGGTTGCGGAAAAGCCGCACATCCAGCATGGGATGCAGGCGGCGCAGCTGGCGGCGGACGAAGAGCACGCCAAACATCAGCCCGACGGCGATCGGCAGCAGTGACTCGACGCCGACTCCCGACGTCGAGATCGCCTTGATGCCGTACACGACCGGGAACATGGCAGCCATGACCAGCAGCACGCTCCACAGGTCCACCGGCCCCGGGTGGGGGTCGCGGGATTCGGGCAGCAGGATCGGGCCGAGGACCAGCAGCGGAATGAGCACCGGCACGGAGAGCAGGAACACCGATCCCCACCAGAAGTGTTCCAGCAGCAGTCCGCCGACGATGGGGCCCAGCGCGGCGCCGCCGGAGAATCCGGCCGCCCAGACGGCAATGGCAATCCGCCGCTGGGACGGAACGGTGAAGATGTTCCGGATCAGGGACAGCGTGGCCGGCATCAGCATGGCACCGAAGAGTCCCAGCAGCGCGCGGGCACCGATCAGGGCCTCGGCGGAGGGCACGAAGGCGGCGGCAGCGGAAACCAGCCCGAAACCGGCGCCGCCGATCAGCAGCAGCCGGCGGCGGCCAATCCGGTCACCGAGGGCGCCCATGGGCACCAGCAGGCCGGCGAGGACCAGGGCGTAGATGTCCACGATCCACAGCAGTTCGGTGCCCGTGGGCGCGAGCGCGCGGGACAGCGACGGGATGGCGAAGCTCAGGACCGTGTTGTCGACGGAAATCAGCAGCACCGGCAGCATCAGCACTGCCAGACCCAGCCATTCACGCCGTCCGGCTCGTTGAATGGGGGATGCTTCCTGTACCGCGGGCACAGCTGTCTCCTTCGCAGGTTTGTCAGGGGAAAGTGGAGGGGTGGTGGCAGCGCCGGCAGGACTCACCGGCCGGCTACTGTACCGTCTAGACTGTACAGCATCGGATGGCGTAGCGTAAACGTATGCCTGAGCACATTTCCACCCGGGACCGCATCCTCTCCGCCTATGAGGAGTTGCTGATCAATGAAGGTCCCCGCGGCGCCACCATGGACGCCGTCGTTGCGCTGGCCGGTGTCTCCAAGGGCGGCCTGCTCTATCACTTCAAGAACAAGGAAGCCCTGGCCGCTGCCCTGATCGCCCGCCTCGAGGAACTGGCCGCCGCTGACATTGAGGCCATGGGCACCGACCCCGAGGGCCCGTCCCGGTACCTGGTGCGGGAATCCGTCTACGTGGACAGCGCCCTGGACCGCGCCTTGATCGGCGTCGTCCGGCTGGCGCAGGCCTCGGACCCGGAGGCATCGGCCATGCTGGAGCGGATTCACCGCAACTGGATGCAGCTGATCCTCGAGGAGGTCGGCAACCCGGCCATCGCCCGCGCCATCCTGCTGCTCGGGGACGGCCTGTATTACAACGAGGGGCTGGCCGGGGGCTGGCCCCGGGAGAAAGGCGCCGCCACCACCGAATCGGTGGCCGAACTGCTCGAGGTCGTGGAAGTCCTGAAGGCCCATGCGGCGTCCCTCCAGCACTCCCGCTGAGCCCTGTGCCACAGTAGGTGCCATGGAAATCAGCACAGCAGACCTCTACGACGAACACGGCGAGAACCTGGCGTCAGTGCCCCTGCAGTTCCAGGACCTGGGCGGCAGCCCGGGGTTCAGCGGCCCGGTCCGCACCATTCGCTGTCAAGAGGACAACGGGCTGGTCAAAAGCATCCTGAACTCGCCCGGCGACGGCGCGGTGCTGGTGGTCGACGGCGGCGGGTCGCTGCACACCGCGCTCATGGGCGACATGATCGCCGAGGCGGCCGTGGCCAACGGCTGGGCCGGCGTCGTCATCAACGGCGCGATCCGGGACCGTGCCGCCCTGGCAAAGCTGCCGCTGGGCGTGAAGGCACTGGGCTCGAATCCGCGCAAGAGTGCCAAGGAATCCGCGGGTGAAGTGGACGTCACGGTGACGTTTGGCGGCGTTGCGTTCCGCCCCGGCGCCGTGCTGTACGCCGACGCCGACGGCATCCTCGTCGAACGCTAAGGAGTTGCCGTGGCCAATGTCCTGCTGTTCCATCATGCCCAGGGCCTGACTCCCGGCATGGATGCCTTTGCCGACGTGCTGCGGGAGGCCGGGCACACCGTTACCGTTCCGGACCTGTTCGAGGGCCGCACGTTTGCCGGGCTCGACGCCGGCCTGGCCTATGCGCAGGAGCTCGGGCTTGAGGAGATCGAGGAGGCCGGGGTCCGGATTGCCGGCCGGTTTCCGCCCGGCATGGTCTACCTCGGATTTTCACTGGGCGTGCTGTGCGCGCAGCGGCTGGCGCAGACCCGGCCCGGCGCCCGCGGCGCGGTGCTGATCAGCGGCTGCGTCCCGCTCGGAGTCTTTGCCGATTCCTGGCCCGACGGCGTGCCCGTGCAGATCCACGGCATGGACGAGGACCCCGTCTTCACGAAGGAAGGCGACCTGGATGCGGCCGTGAACCTGGCGGAGTCAGCGGACGACGCCGAGCTGTTCCTCTATCCGGGCAGCTCACACCTGTTCGCCGACATCAGCCTGGACGACTACGACGAAACGGCAGCACCCGCACTCACGGCACGGGTGCTGGACTTTTTATCCCGGATCGAGGGCTAGGCGTTCCAGAGACCGTAGGAGTCCGCCAGCGAGGAGATCTTCTGCGCGCGGGCCAGTCGGGGCAGGTAGGAACCGTCACCCACGACGGCGCCGGCAGCGTGCGCCTCAAGCAGTTCGTGGGCCCAGAGGACCTCGGATTCGCTCGGCGAGAGGCCATGGTTGATGAAGTCGGCGGCGTCGGGCAGCAGGCAGAGCTTGCCGGTCATGCCCATGGACTGGGTGACCTTGCAGGCCTCCAGCAGCTTCTCGCCGAGGGCGCCCACCGTGGGGCCGTCGATCGGGCCGGGCAGCTGGCCGACGCGGGACGCGACCACCAGCTTGGAGCGGGCGTAGGCCAGCGCCATGGGATCGTCGGAGGCGCCGGTGTCGCGGCGGAAGTCGCCCACGCCGAAGGCCAGGCGGAAGGTGCCGGGGGCGGAAGCGATCGCCGTCGCATTCTCGATGCCCAGCGCGGATTCCACCAGGGCGAGCACCGGGGTGCCGGCCTGCAGGCGCATCGCGGTGTGGGTGACCTGCTCGGGCTTTTCCGTCATGGCGAGCATGACGCCGCGCAGGCCGGGGGCCTTGGACAGCGCCGCGAGGTCATCGGCCCAGTAATCGGTTTCGATGCCGTTGACGCGCACCCAGGCGGTCATGCCGGTGGACAGTGCTTCGACCACTCGTTCGCGGGCCTCGGCCTTGCCGGGCGCGGGGACGGCGTCTTCCATGTCGAACACCACGGAGTCCGCCTCGGACGCGAGCGCCGGCGCAAAGTTCGCTTCGTCGGCTGCCGATGCCAGGAGCCAGGAACGGGACAGTTTTGCGGGCAGCGACGCGGCGCGGCTGTTTCGAAAGGGGGCCATGGATAAGACACTACTTTCACGGCGGCGGTTCCCTTAAATGCCACGGCTGGATTGTGCCGACCATCACTTTTCCGGTGCGGGCAGGGGTGCCGGCCGGCCCCGCCCGGGGAGCCGGCGGTTAGGCTTCCCCGCGCCGCAGCAGCCGTCCGCGCGGAACCAGGCAGTCGACGTCGGCCCCGGCCAGGATGGTGCGGCGGACGACCCCGCTGAGCTCCCTGCCGGCATAGGGGGTGACGGGGTTCTTGTGCTGCAGGGCCGCCGGGTCCACGGTGAAAGTGTCCTCCGCCGCGAACACCGCCAAGTCGGCATCACGGCCCGGGGTGATGGCGCCCTTGCGGTGCAGGCCGGCCAGTTGTGCCGGCGCCGCTGACATCCAGTGCAGCACCCGCTCGAGGGGGACACCGCGGGTCTTGGCCTCGGTCCAGATCAGCGACAGCCCCAGCTGCAGGGAGGAGACGCCGCCCCAGGCCAGTCCGAAGTTTCCGCTGTCCAGGGCCTTCAGGTCCGGGGTGCTGGGCGAGTGGTCCGAGACGATGCAGTCGATGATCCCGTCCGCCAGGCCCTGCCAGAGCAGCTCCCGGTTCGCCTCCTCGCGGATCGGCGGGCAGCATTTGAAGGCGGTGGCGCCGTCGGGGATCTCCTCGGCGGTGAGCGTGAGGTAGTGCGGGCAGGTTTCCGCGGTGAGCCGTACGCCGTCGGCCTTGGCGCGGGCGATCCGCGGCAGCGCGTCGGCTGAGGACAGGTGCAGGATGTGTGCGCGGGCACCGGTGCGCCGGGCCGCCGCGATCACCTGGCCCACGGCGGTGTCCTCGGCGGCGCGCGGCCGGGAGGCGAGGAACCCGGCGTACCGTGGGCCGGCGGCTTCGGGAGCGGCACCGATGACGTCGGGGTTTTCGGCGTGCACGATCAGCAGCCCGTCGAAGGTCTTCAGCTCGGCCAGGTCCGTTTCCATCTCTGCCGGGGAAAGGTGCGGAAATTCGTCCACTCCGGAGGAGACCAGGAAGCACTTGAAGCCGAACACGCCGGCCTCGTGCAGGGGCCGCAGGTCCGCCGTGTTGCCCGGCACCGCGCCGCCCCAGAAACCGACGTCCACGAACGCCTGCGGCGCGGCGCAGGCCTGCTTGGCTTCCAGTGCCGCGACGCTCACGGTGGGCGGGATGCTGTTCAGCGGCATGTCGATCAGGGTGGTGACGCCGCCGGCCGCCGCGGCGCGGGTGGCGGAGTTGAAACCCTCCCATTCGGTGCGTCCCGGCTCATTCACATGGACGTGGGTGTCCACCAGGCCCGGAAGCAGGGTTTCGTCGTCGGCCAGTTTGATCAGCCGGTCGCCGTCGAGCCCGGCGCCCAGGGGCTCGACGGCGGTGATCACGCCGCCGCGGATGCCCACCTCGGCCGCGCGGAGGCCCGCCGGGGTGAGGACGGCACCGCCCCGGATCACCAGGTCATGGCGGTGCGCTTCGGTGCCCATCATTTGCCCCCGAGCAGGACCTGGCGGTTGACGTCCTTGTAGAGCAGGTAGCGGAAGTTGGAGGGCCCGCCGGCGTAGCAGGCCTGCGGGCAGAAGGCGCGCAGTGACATGTAGTCGCCCTCCTGCACCTCCACCCAGTCCTGGTTGAGCCGATAAACGGCCTTGCCCTCGAGCACGTAGAGCCCGTGTTCCATGACATGGGTTTCAGCGAAGGGAATCACCGCACCGGGCTCGAAGGTCACCACGTTCACGTGCATGTCGTAGGCGATGTCGTCCACCGGGATCATCCGGGTGGTCCGCCATTTGTTGTCGGTGCCGGGCATCGCCGCCGGTTCAAGGTCCGCTTCGTTGCCGAACACCGGTGCCGGAGAGTGCCCGGCCAGCGGCTGGTGGGCCTTGCGGATCCACTGGAACTTTGCGGGCGCCCCGCCGCCGTTGGAAACCTCCCAGCGGGCCTGCGGGGGCAGGTAGGCGAATCCGCCGGGGGCCAGCCGGTGCTCCCGGTGCTCCGGAAAGTCCAGGCCGTCAAGGGATATATCCAGCTCCCCTTCGAGCACAAACACGAAGGATTCCACCACGCCCGGTTCCGGCTCCGGGGTGCTCGAGCCGCCGCCGGGACCCACTTCCACCAGGTACTGGGCGAAGGTGGTGGCGCCGCCGGCCACCGGGCGGTTCAGGATCCAGGTGCGGGTGTTGGTCCAGCCGGGCAGCACGCTGACCACGATGTCACGCAGCACGCCGCGCGGGATCACCGTGTAGGCCTCGGTGACCACGGCGCGTGACGTGAGCAGCTCGGTCTGGGCCGGAAGCCCGGCATCGGGGGCGTAGTAGCGGGGGGCGTCGCGATCGGGCGTGTTCACTTAGCGGACCTTCTCTGTGGAAGCGGGAGTGGCGTGGGGATGGGCGAGGGCGGCCAGTTCGGCACCATTTAGGCCGGTGTCCCTGGCGACCTCGTCCCCGGTCAGGGCTCCGCAGAGCAGCCCGCGGTGGACAAAGCGGGCCAGCGCACGGGCGGTGGCCGGTTCGTCGAGCACGCTGCCGGGGCGCTGCTGCACGTAGTTGCACAGGCGGGCGGCGGCGTCGTCGAACCCCTTCCGATAGAAGGAGTAGGTGGCGAGGTAGCGGGTGGGCAGCTGGGCCGGATGCAGGTCCCAGCCCTGATAGAAGCCGCGTTCCAGGGAACGGAGCACCAGCCGGGCGTGCAGCTGCCAGGCCGAGCGGACCTCTGCCGGGCTGCCCAGGGGCAGGATGTTCGTGGACCCGTCGGAGAGCCGGACGCCGGTGCCCGCCGCTGCCACCTGCAGCACTGCCTTGGCGTAATCGGCGGCCGGGTGCTCCATGGACTGCTGCGCGGGAGCGATCTGCAGGGCGTCACTGTAGTCGTAGGTGCCGTAGTGCAGGCCCGAAACCCGGCCCTTGGCGCGGTGGATCAGCGGCGCCACCGGCACGGTGCCGTTGGCGGCGAGAATCAGCTGCGGAGTTTCCACCTGCACCTCAAACCGCAGGCGCCCGGGGGGAAGCCCGTGCGCTTCCTCCAACCGTTCGCAGGTGTAGGCCATGGCCTCCACCTGGTCCACGGTGGAGACCTTGGGCAGGGTCAGCACCAGGCCATTGGGAAGCGGGCCGGCGTCGAGCAGCCCGGCCAGGAACAGGTCCAGGGTCCGCACCCCGCGGGCGCGGGTGGCCGCTTCGAAGGATTTGAACCGGATGCCAACAAACGGCGGAGCGGTTCCGGCGCGCATGGCCCCGGCCACGGCGGCGGCGGCGGAAACGGCGTCGGCGTCCTCCTCCGCCTCCGGCCGCAGGCCGTAGCCGTCCTCGAAGTCCAGGCGCAGGTCTTCAACGGGTTCGGTGTGCAGCTTTGCTTCCACCAGGGGCACGACGGCGGCCGCGAGGTCGGCGCCCAGGCCGATCAGGGCAGCCAGTGCCGGCAGCCCGCCGTCGTCGTTCGCCGCCGCCAGACCGGCCGTGCCCCAGTCGGAGGGCAGGCCGGGCCGGCAGCGGTCGGCGGGCAGGTAGACGGTGTGCACCGGCTGCCGGGTGCCGGCGTCGCCGGGATACGCGGCGGCCAGCAGCCGGTCGGTGTCCGCCAGGGCGGCGTCCAGGCGGAGCAGGTGCTCGTCCCCCAGAACGGGGGACGGCTGGGAGCCGGAGCTGTGAATCATCAACAGAATCCGCCGATGGTGTCCCAGATCGGGGAATCCTGCCGGGCGCCTTCGCGCAGGACCGATGCCTCGATCAGCCCGTAGGGCCGGTCAGCGGCAAAAAAGACCTCTTGGGGATTGTCCAGGCCGAAGGGAGCCAGATCCACCAGGAAGTGGTGGTTGTTCGGCAGGGACAGCCGGACCTCCTCGATCTCCGGATGGGCTTCAAGCACCGCCCTGCCCATTTCGAACATGGTCTGCTGCAGGGCCAGCGAGTGGGTGTTCGCGAAGGCTTCCAGCAGCAGGTTCCGCACCGAGGCGTAGGTCGTGTTGAAGTCCGCGACGCCGGATCCGGTGCCCGCGGCGTAGCGCCACTTCGCCGTGACGTCGGTGGCGAGGACGCGGTCGGTGGTCTCCGCGAGGGTGGTGAAGCGGTCCCGCGGGAAGCCGTGGAACTCGGAGCCGGTGGATTTCAGGACGGTCAGGCCGCTGATGCCGGAAACCAGGTGCAGCTGTCCCCCGACCGAAAGCAGCACCGCGGTGCGGACTTCCGACTTGTCCTTGGCGAAGGCATGGTCGTGGTTGTTGATCCGGTTCCAGAAGTACTGCTCCGCCGCCCAGCGCCCGCCGGTGACCCAGTCGAAGCCGGAGGTGAAATGCCGGGCCAGCCGCATCAGGAACTCTTCGGGCGAGCCCACGCCGTCGCGGGCGAAGGCATAGATGGTGTTTTTCTGCGTGTCGGTGGCCACCACCCGTGAGTTGTTTCCCTGGGTGTGGGCGGCCTCGAAATCACCGTGCAGCTGGGAGGTGATGCTGAGGTCCTCCAAATGGTGCCGGGCCGTGTCGCGGCTGACCTTGACCAGCCGGACCTCGGCCTTGCCGTACTGGTTGCGGCCCAGGACAATCTTCGGTCCGGAGCCGGCGCCCGGATTGCCGTCCTGAGGATTGCCGTCAGGCGGGTTGCCGGCCCGGGGATTGCCGTCAGGCGGGTTGCCGTCCAAGGTGTCCCCCAAGGTGTTACCCAAGCTGTTCCCGGTGATGTCCCCCGTGCTGTCCCCTGTCGGGGCGTGCGTCGCTTCTGTCATGGTTCAGCTTCCTCGGTAGGTGGAGTAGGCGAAAGGGCTCAGCAGCAGCGGTACATGGTAGTGCTGGGCCGGGTCGGTCAGGCTGAAAACAAGGGAAACGCTGGGGAAAAAGGTGTTCGTTCCCGCGGCGGCAAAGTAGTCGCCGGTGGCAAAGTCGATGCGGTAGGTTCCCGGTTCGAGCGCCTCGGGGCCGAGGCTGCCGATCCTGCCGTCCCCGTCAGTGGTTCCCGCTCCGATCCGGTTCCAGCCGCCGTCGCCGTGGGACCAGAGGGAGGCCGCGACGCCGGCGGCGGGCTTGCCGGTTCCGGTGTCCAGGACGTGGGTGGTGATGCGGCTGCGGGTCATGGAGCTCAGCAATCCTTCGAGTCGGAGGATGGCGATGTCGCGCAGCTGGGCGGCGATGACGGGGATTTCTTCGGCTGAAGTGTTCCCGAGCCGCTCCTGGAGGGAAGCCAGAATCTCCTCGGCGGTCCGGCCGGCGGCGCGGATGAGGAAGATCCGCCCGAATTTCTCTTCATAGGCGCGGTTGCCGGCCAGCAGCCGGTCCTGGGCGCCGTCGAGGCCCGGGACCGACGCCTGCTCGCCGCGGGAGAACCCGGCCTCGGCACCGTTGCCGGCCGGGCGCTCGCCAATCCGCGGATGATGCGCCAGCGCGGCGTCAATTTCGGCTTCGGTCCAGTCGGGGGCAGCGAGCTCGGCGAAACTCAGCAGCTCCCCGGGGGTGGCGAAGGGCCGGGCCGCTGCGATTTCGCTGCTCCAGCGGGGAATGTCCACGCAGGGGCGCAGCATGGCTTCCGCGTCCGCAGCCGGCGCCGCGTTGAACGCTGTGAGGAAGTCTTCGGAGGAATCTGCTGCCATGGGTGTCAGCTTTCAGGTAGGCATTCCGCCGCTGCCGGCGCTGAACACCCTTGACCATCGGACTCGCCGACTTGATTCGATGTTTTCCGGCAACGCAATTGTTATTTCGGCCAGTTTGGGGGCCAGAACTGCACCTGTCAAGGAACCGGCAGTGGCGCCGGAACAAAACGTCACGCTGTTTCCTGCGCGTTAAATTCCCGCTGCCCGTGGGTTAATTGGCGGCGGAAAAGTCCCACACAGCTGCCCCCGGTCGAGCCGCCCGCACTGCCACCGCCCGTCCAATGGCCGCCCGCTCGCCGGTGCGGCGGGCAAAGCGATCCCGGCGGCAGGGGATCCCGCGCGGCGGATCAGCGTGGTACGCTTCCGTGAAATTACCGGAGCCATTACGGCACTCGAGGATATTTTTGGTCGAATGAGAAATAGCATTCTTACCGATCGAGGCGGCAATTCGCAGCCGTAAACTCCATCGCCGTCTTTTATTGTTCTTGCCATTGTTGGAACTGTTTTCGCGGAGTCAAGGCCCCCGCCGTGCGGTGGGGGAAACTTCCCGCTTGGTTGCAGGGTTGACCGGCGGCGGTTGCCGTCGGCCGGTGTTGCTGGAGGGTTGGCCGCAGTGTTGGACATGTTGGATGCACTGGCCTCGGCCGTGAGGGGCGGCGAGCCCTGCGCCGCCGCCACCGTGGTCCGCGCGTCGGGGTCCGTTCCCCGCCCCGTGGGCACCTCAATGCTGATCACCCGGTCGGGAAAAATCACCGGGTCCCTGTCGGGCGGCTGCGTGGAAGCCGCCGTCGCCGCCGCGGCCGAGGAGTCGCTCGCCGACGGCCGGGCGCGGCTGGAGACCTTCGGCTACGACACCGCCGACGCCTTTGCCGTGGGCCTGAACTGCGGCGGCACCCTGGAGGTCCTGATTCAGCCGTTTCCGCCCGGCCGGCTGCCGGCCGTTCCCGCCGCCGGCACCCCCTGCGCACTGATCACCCGGGTTGATGCCTCAGCGGCTGCGGTGCCGTTGCTGGTGCCCGACCCGGCCGCCGCGGCAGCCAACCCGGCGGAGCTCCTGTCCCGGCACGGCGCGGAGCTGCGGTCCCTGCTCGGCGTGGATCCGCGGCTGGCGGCCGCCCGCCTCGCCCCGCTGCTCGCCGCCGGCCGCACCGGGCTGGTGGAACTGGGCGGCACTGAGTGCGGCGGCGCTCCGGTGGTCCTGTTCCTGGAATCCCGGCTCGCCCCGCCGCGCCTTGTGCTGATCGGCGCCAACGACTTCTCCGCCGCGCTGGCCCGGCAGGGCCGGCTGCTGGGCTACCACGTCACAGTCTGTGACGCCCGGCCGGCCTTCACCACCGCTGAGCGGTTTCCGGCGGCCCACCTCGTGCGCGTGCAGTGGCCGGACCGGTACCTGCAGGAGCAGGCGGAAGCCGGAGAGCTGGACGCCCGGTCGGTGATCTGCGTGCTCTCCCATGACGCCAAGTTCGATGTGCCGGTGCTGGTCACGGCCCTGCAGCTGAACGTGGCCTATGTGGGGGCCATGGGGTCGCGCCGCAGCCACGAGGCGCGGATGGCCGCCCTGCGCACGGCCGGACTCACCGGCGGGCAGCTGCAGCGGCTGCACTCCCCCATCGGTTTGGACCTTGGCGCCGCCAGCCCGGAAGAAACGGCCCTCTCAGTGTTTGCCGAAGTGGTGGCAGGCCGGTCCGGAGCGGCCGCCAGCGGGCTGCCGCTCCGGGAATGTTCCGGCCCCATCCATCCGTTCAACCGACAACACGTCAGCTAGGGGAAACGCATGGATTTGCCCACCGTCTCGGAACTGGTCAGCACCGCTGACCCGCGGTCCTGGCGTCCCGGGGACGCCTGGCTCGCCGGCGGCACCGTGCTGTTTTCCTACGGCAGCGACACGCTGGAACGCCTGCTGGACATCACCACGGCCGGGTGGGAACCGCTGACCGCGTCCGACGCCGGCCTCGAGATTGCGGCCACCTGCACCATCGCCGACCTGTATGCCTTTCCCGCGGCCGCTCCCCGGACCATGCGTGCGCTGTGGACCGCCCTGGACCTGGTGCGTCCCTGCTGCGACTCGTTTGTGGCGTCCTTCAAGATCTGGAACGTGTCCACGGTGGGCGGCAACGTCTGCGCCGGGCTGCCCGCCGGACCCATGACCTCCCTCACCGCGGCGTTGGACGGCGTCGCCCTCCTGTACGCCGCTGACGGCACGACCCGCCGGCTGCCGGTGGCCGAGCTGGTGACCGGGGACGGCCGGACCGGCCTGGCGTCCGGGGAGCTGCTGCGCAGCATTACCGTCCCGGCCGCGGCGCTTCGTTCCCGCACCGCGTTCCGGCGCCTGTCCCTGACCAACCTGGGCCGCTCCGCGGTGCTGCTGATCGGCCGCTTGGGGGAAGACGGCGGTTTTGTGCTGACCGTGACCGCCTCCACCAAGCACCCGGTCCAGTTGCGCTTCCCCTCCCCGCCCTCCGCGGCTCAGCTGCGCACGGCACTCGGGGCGGCAGTGGCGCCGGAGCTCTGGCACGACGACGTCCACGGGCTGCCCGCATGGCGGCGCTCCATGACCGAACGGCTCGCGGAGGAAATCCGGGCCGAACTCGCGGCTCCGCCGGCCCCCGGTTCCCGCCCGAAGGATGGTTCCCAATGACTTATCGGATCAACAACACCAAGGTCGACGCCGCCCCCTTCCCCGGCCAGTGCCTGCGCACCTTCCTGCGGGAGCAGGGTTATCTCGGCGTGAAGAAGGGCTGCGACGCCGGCGACTGCGGCGCCTGCACCGTGCATGTGGACGGCAAGCCTGTGCACAGCTGCCTCTATCCCGCTGTCCGCGCCGACGAGCGGGAGATCACCACCATCGAGGGCCTGGCCGGCGAGGACGCACTGCACCCGATGCAGCAGCAGTTTCTGGATGCGCAGGGATTCCAGTGCGGCTTCTGCACCGCCGGAATGATCATGACCGCCGCGACCTTCGACGAAGAACAGAAGCAGGACCTTCCGCGGAACCTGAAGGGCAATCTGTGCCGCTGCACGGGCTACCGGGCCATCGAGGACGCGGTGTGCGGGGTACGGCACGCGGCCGTTCACGGGTCAGGGACCGGGAATGCCAGCGACGAGCGCACCGGGAGCGCCGCCGCGGAATACGCCGGCGACATCGGCACCGGGCAGGCCGGGCACACCGGCAGCATTGGCAGCAACGTCCCTGCCCCGGCCGGCCCGGCCATCGTCACCGGGAGCGCCCGCTATACCCTGGATCTTCCGCGCGCCGTCCTGCCTGAGGGGCTGCTGCACCTGAAAATCCTCCGCTCTCCGTATCCGCATGCCAGGATCACCTCGATCGATGTTTCCGAGGCACTGGCGGTCCCGGGCGTCGAAGCAGTCTTCACCCACCACGATGCTCCGCTGCAGCGTTTTTCCAGCGCCCAGCACGAACTGCACACCGATGACCCTGACGACACCCGGATCCTGGACGACGTCGTGCGCTTCAAGGGCCAGCGCGTGGCGGCCGTCGCGGCGTCGTCGGTGGCTGCCGCCGCGGAAGGAACCCGGCGCATCAGGGTCGAGTACGAGCTGCTGCCGGCAGTTTTCAACCCGGCCGCAGCCATGGCGCCCGGCGCTCCGCTGCTGCACCCCGGGCCGGACGGCGGAAGCAACATCGTGGCCGAACTGCATTCCGAAATCGGAGACCTCGACGCCGGGTTCGCCGCCGCCGACGTCGTGCATGAAAACACCTACGAAAGCCAGCGGCTGCAGCACGTCGCCCTGGAAACTCACGCCGCCGTCGCCTGGTTCGACGAGGCCGGCCGGCTCACCGTCCGCACCTCCAGCCAGGTGCCGTTCCTGGTCCGGCGCACCCTGTGCCGGATCTTCGAGCTGCAGCCCGGGTCCGTGCGGGTGGTCGCCGGGCGGGTGGGCGGCGGCTTCGGCGGCAAGCAGGAAGTGCTCACCGAGGATCTGGTTGCCCTGGCCGCGCTGCGCCTGAACCGGCCCGTCCAGCTGGAACTGACCCGGGAGGAGCAGTTCACGGCCAGCACCGTGCGGCATCCGTTCGCCGTCCGTGTCCGGGCCGGAGCCGCCCGCGACGGCACGCTGACCGCGCTGGAGCTGGACGTCACCACCAACACCGGAGCCTACGGAAACCATGCCCCGGGCGTGATGTTCCACGGCTGCGGCGAGTCGGTTGCGGTGTACCGGTGCCGCAACAAGAAGGTGGACGCCCGGGCCGTCTACACCAACACCATCCCCTCCGGGGCGTTCCGCGGTTACGGCCTGAGCCAGATGATTTTCGCCGTCGAATCAGCGATGGACGAACTGGCCCGCGGCATCGGCATGGATCCGCTGGAGTTCCGCCGCCGCAACCTCATCGCTCCGGGTGATGCCATGCTCTCCACCGCCGCCGAACCGGCGGAGGATGTGCACTACGGCAGCTACGGCCTGGACCAGTGCGTGGACCTCGTCCGTGCTGCGCTGGACCGCGGGCTGCAGTCCGACGACACGTCGGGAGCGGACCTGGCTGCGGAATGGCTGCTCGGCACCGGCACCGCCGTCGCCATGATCGATACGGTGCCGCCGCGCGGACACATCTCCCACGCGAAGATATCCCTGCTGGCCGACGGGCGCTACGGGCTCGACGTCGGCACTGCCGAGTTCGGCAACGGCACCACCACCGTCCACACCCAGCTGGCCTCCACTGCCCTGCACACCAACCCGGGACAGGTGGTGATCCGCCAGTCCGATACCGACCTGGTGGACCATGACACCGGCGCCTACGGTTCCACCGGCACGGTGGTGGCCGGCAAGGCCACGCTGGCCGCCGCAGCGGAACTGGCAGTGCTGCTGAAGGGATTCGCTGCGTCGCTCTTCGCCAACACCTCCGCCCAGGTGCAACTGGAGGCCGCGGCGGTGGAGTGCGACGGCGAGCGCCTGTCCCTGGCCGAGGTCGCGGCCCGGGCGCAGGAGGCCGGCATAGAACTGTCGGCGGAGGGACGCTGGGGCGGCACCCCACGGTCGGTGGCGTTCAACGTCCAGGGCTTCCGCGTGGGGGTGCACAGCGGCACGGGTGAAATCCGGATCCTGCAGAGCGTGCATGCCGCGGACGCCGGCGTGGTTGTGAACCCCGCCCAGTGCCGCGGCCAGGTTGAGGGCGGAATCGCGCAGGCCCTGGGCGCTGCACTGTTCGAGAAGGTGCGCGTCAGCGACACCGGCGAGGTGCAGACTCGAATCCTGCGCGAGTACCACGTGCCCACCTTCGCCGACGTGCCGCGCACCGAGATCCTCTTCGCCGACACCGACGACGCCCTCGGGCCGATGGGCGCCAAATCCATGAGCGAGAGTCCGTTCAATCCGGTGGCCCCGGCGCTGGCCAACGCCGTCCGGGATGCCACGGGCCTGCGGTTCAGCGAGTTGCCGCTGGCGCGGGACTCCGTCTTCCTGGCCCTGCAGGCAGCGCGGACCGCCTAGAGCGGGCCGCTCAGTGAGGACCGCTTATGCCTGTTCCGCTCGAACCGGCGCGCATTTCCGCGATCCGCAGCCGCAGGAAAATGATCAGCAGCACCAGTGCCCACACCGCCAGCACGGCTAGCGCGGCGACAAACAGCAGATACACCATTCCAAAACCCTGGATAGCCATCATGATTTCCCCCATCGGTGAGCGGCAGTTTCCGCGAGCCTACTCCGGGTCACAGGGCCTTTCCGGGATTCAGGATGCCCAGCGGGTCCAGGGCGCGGCGGATGGAGTGCTGAACACCCAGGGAGACATCCCCGAGTTCGGCACCCACCCAGTCCCGCTTGAGCAGGCCCACCCCGTGCTCTCCGGTCAGGGTTCCGCCGAGCCGGTTGGCAAGGAAAAACATCTGCCCGAGCGCTTCCTTGGCCGGCCCTTCGGTGACCGAGTCCTGCGGGTCCATCACAATCATGGGATGCAGGTTTCCGTCCGAGGCATGGGCGATCGTAAAGATGCGCGCACCCGTGGCGGCGGAGATCTCCTCCAGCCCGGTAACGGCTTCCGCCAGCCGGCCCCGCGGCACGCCGATGTCACCGATCGACACGCGGCCGATCTTCTCCAGGGACGGAATGGCCTCGCGCCGTGCAAGCACCAGGGCGGCGGCCTCCTCGTCGTCGGCGGCTTTGCTGCAGGACCCGGCGTGCGGACTGACGGCGTCGAGCACCACATCCTGTTCCAGGAAGGCGCCGTAGCCGTCAGTCTGCACCAGCAGGAAGGAGGCGCCGCGGGACCGGTAGTTCGTGCCCAGCGCAGCATCGACGGCCTCGAGGGTGGGCCCGTCCATGAGCTCCATCATCGACGGTTGGATGCGGGCGGCCACCACCGCCGACGCAGCCCGGGCGGCGCTTTCGACGTCGGGGAAGAACGCCGCCACGGTGGCGGTGGCCACCGGCAGCGGACGCAGCCGGAGGGTGGCCTCGACGACGACGCCGAGCGTTCCTTCGGAGCCGATGATCAGCGCGTTCAGGTCATACCCGGTGACGCCCTTGATGGTCTCCCGCCCGGTGCGCAGCTCCCGCCCGTCCGCCAGGATGACCCGCAGCGCCAGCACCGATTCACGGGTCACGCCATATTTGGCGCACCGCATTCCTCCGGCGTTGGTGGCGATGTTCCCGCCAATGGAACAGATGGCGGTGCTCGCGGGATCCGGTGCGTAGAACAGCCCGTACTCGGCAGCCGCCGCATTTATTTCCGCGTTCAGCACTCCGGGCTGGACCACGGCCAGCTGTTCCACCGGGTCGATGCGCAGGATCCGATTCATTCCGGAGACATCCAGCACCACTTCACCGGAGCGGGCTGAGGATCCGCCGGCCAGCCCGGTGCCGGCCCCGCGGGGCACCACCGGAACACGGTGCGCGGTCGCCAGCTTCAGGGTTGCCGCCACGTCCTCGGCGGAGGCGGCAAACACGACGCCGTCCGGATGCGTGTCGGCGACGAAGCCGGAGCGGTCGGTGCTGGCGTGTTCGCGGTGGACGGCGTCGCGCGAGGCATGCGGGGCCGCGCCAAGCAGGGCGTCGCTGGCCCCCGGCCCGGACACATCCAGGGTGGACTCGGAATCGGAGAAAAGACTCATGGCTACGGCACCATCCATCCCAGGACCGAGGTGGATTGGAGCCAGACCAGGAGCGTCATCAGGGCCAGCAGCCCAAGGCTCCAGCCAAGGAGTTTGCGGAACAGGGTGCTTTCGGACCCTTCCAGTCCCACCGCTGCTGCGGCAATGGCGAGGTTCTGCAGCGACAGCATCTTGCCCATCACGCCAGCCGACGAGTTCGACGCCGCCATCAGGGTGGCGGACAGCCCGGTTTCATTGGCGGCGGCAACCTGCAGTTGGCCGAACAGCGAGTTGGAGGATGTGTCGGATCCGGTCAGGGCCACCCCGATCCAGCCCAGCAGGGGTGACAGCAGGGCAAAGAATCCGCCGGCGGACGCGAGGGCGACGCCCAGCGTGGTGGTTTGCCCGGAAAGGTTCATCACGAAGGACAGCGCCAGCACGGCGCACACCGTCACGATCGTCCAGCGCAGCTGCTTGAGCGTTTCCCCGTAGACCTTCAGTCCCTGCCCCGGCCGGATCCGGTACAGCAGCATGGTCAGGATTCCGGCAAACAGCAGCAGCGTGCCGGTGGCCCGGATGTGGTCAAAGCGCAGGGTCTGCGCGCTCACCGCCTTGCCGTTCGAGTCCACCACGTCCAGGCCGGGCCAGCGGAACGTGACGCTGCCGATTTCGGTCAGCCAGATCTTGATCCCGGGCACCTGCGCCAGCGAAAACACCGCGATGATGATCAGGTAAGGCGCGGTGGCCATCAACACGCTGCGGGCATCAGGCCGGGTGGTGCCGCCCGCCGCAGCGGATTTTCCGGCACCGGGGGGTGCACCGGAAGCCGTGGTACCGCCGACGGGTGCGCCGGAAGCCGTGGCTCCGCTGACGGGTGCGCCGGAAACCGTGGTTCCGCTGACGGGTGCGCCGGAAGAGCGCCGGCCCCGGCCGCCGCTGCCGGGCTGGCCGGCAGCCGATTCAACGGTGTCAGTGGTTTTCGGAGCCGCTGCCTCTTGGGCGTCAGGCACTTCGGTCTCCTGCACCTCCCCGGACATGCCGATGATTTCTGCCGGCTGCCAGACCCGGAGCATGAGCAGCACCGCGGCGACGGTGGCCACTGCTGCCACAACGTCGGTCAGCTCCACCACGAAGAAGTTCGACGCCACGAACTGCGCGAGCCCGAAGACGAAGCCTGACACGAGGGCCACCGGCCAGGTCTGCCGCAGTCCGCGTTTTCCGTCCACCAGGAAGACCAGGATGAGCGGAACCACAAGGGCGATGAAGGGGGTCTGCCGCCCGGTCATGGAGGACAGTTCCTGGAGCGGAATCCCGGTCACCCCGTTCAACGCAATGATGGGGGCTGCCATCGCGCCGAACGCGACGGGGGCGGTATTCGCCAGCAGCGCGACGATGGCGGATTTCAGCGGCTTCATCCCGGCGGCCATCAGCATGGCTGCCGCGATGGCCACGGGCGCACCGAAGCCGGCCAGGGACTCCAGCAGGGCACCGAAGCAAAACGCGATCAGGATGGACAGGATCCGCAGGTCATCGGAGATGGAACGGATGGTGCGGCCAAGCACTTCGAACCAGGGCGTGGCTACCGTGAGTTTGTAGATCCACAAAGCGTTGATCAGAATCCAGAGGATCGGAAAGATCGCGTAGAACGCACCGAGGCCGGTGGCGGCCACCACCTGGTCCACGGGCATCCGCCACGCAATCACGGCCAGCAGGATGGAGAGCACCAGGCTGATGACTCCCGCCTGGTAGGCCTTCATGCGGAAAACTCCCAGCAGGACAAACAGCACGAGCAGCGGCAGGGCAGCCAGAACCGCCGAAATCGCCAGCGATCCCCCCACTGGATCCAGAATCTGTTCAAATGCCTGCGCCTGAATATCCACGAAAACCCCTTTGTTCTGCCGTGGCCGATGCCCACTCAGGACAGGGGCATCCCCCCGTTCGGTGAACGTAGCGTTGACCCTAGGGCCGGAGCCCTTCGCGGTCAACGGTGCATAACAAAAAAACTCCTCCGCCGGCAGGCAGTGCCCGGGGCCGGCGGAGGAGTTTCGTCAGGGGTTGGTCATCCGGGTTGTGCTACCCCGGGGCGGGAGGTTCAGGCGCGGGGGTTCAGGCGGTGGCTGCCGCCTCCTTGATGTCCTGGTCGTCGATGCCGAGCATCTCCAGCTTTCCGCTCTTGCGGTCCGCCAGGTACTCCTTCATTTCCTTCTTGATCACGGGCAGCAGCAGGTAGACGCCGAGCAGGTTCACGAACGCGCAGACAAAGAGCGCGGCGTCGGCGAAGCTGATGACCTGGCTGAAGGACAGCACGCAGCCGGCCACGGTGAAGGTCAGGAAGATGACCTTGTAGGTGACCTCGCGGCGCTTGCCCCGGCCGAAGAGGTACTCCCAGGACTTCAGGCCGTAGTAGGACCAGGTAATGAGGGTGGAGTAGGCGAAGAGCGCGACGGCGATGGAGAGCACGATCGGGAACCAGGGCAGGACGGTGGCGAAGGCATCGGAGGTGAGGATGACGCCGTCGGGCGCAGATCCGCCGGCCTGGACCTGGTCGATTCCCGCCTGCAGGCTGGGCGTGGAAGCCATGATGATGGCCAGCGCCGTCATGGTGCAGATGAGGACAGTGTCCACGAGCGGCTCGAAGAGCGCCACGAAGCCTTCGCTGACCGGGCGGCGGGTCTTGACCGCCGAGTGGGCGATGGCCGCGGAGCCGACACCCGCCTCGTTGGAGAAGGATGCCCGCTGGAAGCCGACGATCATGACGCCGACGACGCCGCCGGCGAAGCCCTCGGGGCGGAAGGCGCCGTCAATGATGGCGCCGAAGGCTGCCGGGACGTTCTCGAAGTTGACGATGATGACGAACAGGCAGGCCACAATGTAGATGCCGGCCATGGCGGGCACCAGCTTGGAGGTGGTGGCGCCGATCGATTTGATGCCGCCCAGGATCACCACGGCCACCAGGACGGCCAGGACCAGCCCGAAGATCAGGGCCGCTCCCGCGCTGCCGAGGATGCCGTCGTCGCCGCCGGTGACGTTCTGGATCTGCGCGAACGTCTGGTTGGCCTGGAACATGTTGCCGCCGGCCACACCGAAGATCAGGATCGCGACCGCAAAGATTCCGGTGAGGATTTTGGCCGGCCACCGGCCGAAGCGCGCGAAGGCCACGGGCAGGTATTTGAACGGACCGCCGCTGATGGAGCCGTCGGCATGGACTTCGCGGTACTTCACGCCGAGGGTGCATTCAGCGAACTTCGAGGCCATGCCGAGCAGCCCGGCCAGGATCATCCAGAACGTGGCGCCGGGGCCGCCCAGGGCCATGGCCGCACCGACGCCGGCAATGTTGCCCAGGCCGACGGTGCCGGAAAGGGCGGAGGTGAGTGCCTGGAAGTGCGGCACCTCGCCCGGATCGTCGTGGGAGGAGAACTTGCCGCGGACCACCTGCACGGCGACCTTCAGCCCGCGGAACTGGATGAAGCCGAAGTAGAACGTGAAGACGATGCCGGCCAGGATCAGCCAGGCGACGACGGCGGGGAAACTGAAGTCTCCGATGGTGATCGGGAAGAAGACGATCCCGGAGAACACCGTGGTGATCGGTTCGAAGAACGAGTTGACGGCGGAATCGATGGTTCCGAGCAAACCACCGTCCTCCGATGCCGGTGCCATGGAAACTGCCCGTGCTGCGTTCATGGTTCGAGCCCCTGTTTTCTGTAAGTATGTTGCCGAATGCGACAACATAGCCTTGCTTAATACATAGGTGTTGCACAAATCACACGTTGCCTTACAATCCGTCGTGCCGCCGTCGTTCCGCCGGCCGTGGAATGTGCCCCGATCGCTCCCGTGCTAGGTTGAGCGGCACCAACCGCCCCGTCCCCCAGCAGGTGTGACCATGAGCAAACTGAGCACTGCAACGTTGTCCGGCGTCTCCGCCAAGCTGCCCGTCCCCTCCTATGACCGCGCCGGCCTCAGCGTCGGCATTGTCCATTTCGGCGTCGGCGGTTTCCACCGCGCGCACCAGGCCATGTACCTGGACCGGCTGATGAATGCCGGCGGGGCCCGGGACTGGGCCATTTGCGGAGTCGGCGTCCTGCCGGGCGATGCCGCCATGAAGACCGTCATGGAGAACCAGGACTGCCTGTACACGCTGGTCCTCAAGAATCCGGACGGCACCCGGGAGGGGCGCGTCATCGGGTCCATCGTCGAGTATCTGCTGGCCCCGGAGGACCCTGAGGCCGTGATCGAGAAGATGGCAGCGCCCGGCACGAAAATTGTCTCCCTGACCATTACCGAGGGCGGTTACAACTTCCATCCCGTGACCGGTGAGTTTGATGCTGCCAACCCCGCCGTGGCGGCTGACCTGGAGCCGGGGGCCGTTCCGTCAACGGTCTTTGGGCTGGTCACCGAGGCGCTGCTGCGGCGCCGGGACCGCGGTCTCCCGCCGTTCACCGTGATGTCCTGCGACAACATCCAGGGCAACGGCGACGTTGCGGCCAAGATGTTCACCGCCTTCGCCGGCCTGCGGGATCCTGGGCTGGGTGAGTGGATGCAGGAAAAGGTGGCCTTTCCGAATTCAATGGTGGACCGCATTACACCGGTCACCACCGACGAGGACCGGGCCATGGTGGCGGCGGACTTCGGCGTGGACGACGCCTGGCCGGTGGTCAGCGAGGACTTTGAGCAGTGGGTGCTGCAGGATGATTTCCCGCTGGGCCGCCCGCCTTTCGAGGACGTCGGCGTGCAGGTGGTGGACGACGTCGAGCCCTACGAACTCATGAAGCTGCGGCTGCTCAACGCCAGCCATCAGGGGCTGTGCTACTTCGGCTACCTCGCCGGCTACCGGTACGCGCACGAGGTCTGCCAGGATCCGCTTTTCGCCCGGTTCCTGCTGGATTACATGGACAAGGAAGCCACCCCCACGCTGAAGCCGCTGCCGGACGTGAACCTGGCCGGGTACAAGCACAAGCTGATCGAGCGGTTTTCCAACCAATATGTCCGCGACACGCTCGCCCGGCTGTGCGCCGAGAGCTCGGACCGGATCCCCAAATGGCTGCTGCCGGTCATCCGGGAGAACCTGGCCAGCGGCGGGGAGATCCACCGTTCGGCTGCCGTCGTCGCCAGCTGGGCGCGGTATGCCGAAGGCTTCGACGAGCAGGGCGAGCCCATCCAGGTGGTGGACCGGCTGCGGAAACCGTTAATGGCTGCCGCAGGACGCAACCGCGAGGATCCGCTCGCCTTCGTGTCCAACCGCGAACTTTTCGGAGACCTGGCGTCCAATGACCGGTTCATCCGGGCGTACACCGCTGCTCTGGCTTCACTGCACGACGCCGGCGCCCGGGCCACGGTTTCCGGCCTGGTTTCGGAGCGGGGACGTTAAGCCGCGGAGCGGGGGAACTACACAGCCGCTGCAGTCCTGCCGAAAGTTTGCGGACCATTGCTCATTTGACAGGGCCTGTTTATAGTTCACCGAAATAAGCGCAGGGCAATTCTCACATGATCAAAGGTGACGTATGAGACGACGCAGCAGACCCCGCAGGTTTCGGCCCGGCATCGGAAGATCGGCGGCGGCATCGGCGGCGGTGCTTGCACTCGTGCTGTCCGGATGCGGCGCTGAAAGCTCCGAAGGACCGGAAGAAATCGTGGTGGCCATTGTTTCCAATCCGCAGATGACTGACGCCATTTCGCTGGAGGAGGACTTCCGCGAGCAATATCCGGATATTGACGCGCGATTTGTTTCCCTGCCGGAGAATGAGGCCCGCGCCAAGATCACGGCCTCGGTGGCCACCGAGGGCGGCGAATTCGACGTCGTCATGATCTCCAATTACGAGACCCCGATGTGGGCGGAAAACGGCTGGATCACCAACCTGCAGGAGTATGCCGACACCACTGCCGGTTACGACCCGAACGATTTTGTGCCCAACATCCGCGAAGCACTGAGCTACGAGGGGGACCTGTATTCCGTTCCCTTCTACGGCGAATCTTCCTTCCTCGCCTACCGGGAGGACATTTTCGAGGAGAACGGGCTCACCATGCCGGAGCGGCCCACCTGGGAGGACGTTGCCGGATTCGCCGAACAACTCCACGATCCGGACAACGGATTCTCCGGCATCTGCCTCCGCGGCCTGGCCGGCTGGGGCGAGGTGATGGCGCCGCTCGGAACCATGATGAACACCTACGGCGGAGGCTGGTTCGACGAGGACTGGAACGCCACGCTGGACTCGCCCGAGGTGGAGGCCGCCGTGACCGACTACGTGGACCTGGTCCGCACGTCCGGGCAGCCCGGAGCCGCCACCAGCGGGTTCGGCGACTGCCTGACCCAGTACAGCCAGGGCACCGCCGCCATGTGGTACGACGCAACCTCCATGGTCTCGTCAGTGGAGGACCCGGCCTCCTCCCTGGTGGTCGGCAAAACGGGCTACGCCCAGGCGCCCGTGCAGGAAACGGAATCCTCCGGCTGGCTGTACAGCTGGTCCCTGGCCATCCCCACCACCAGCGAGAAAAAGGACGCCGCCTGGGACTTCATCTCCTGGATGACCAACAAGGAATACATCCAGCTGGTGGGCGAGAAGATCAGCTGGGAACGCGTGCCGCCCGGCAGCCGGCTGTCGACCTACGAGATTCCCGAATACGCCGCCGTGGCCGAGGCCTATGCCGAGCCCACCCTGTCCTCCATGGCCGGCGCCTCGCAGGAGACCAGCATGGCCAACCCGGTGCCGTATCCGGGCCTTCAATTCGTGGGGATCCCGGAATTCCAGGATCTGGGCACCCGCGTGGCGCAGCAGATCTCGGCAGCCATCGCCGGACAGAAATCGGTTCCCGAGGCCCTGGAGCAATCACAGCGCTACGCCGAAACCGTCGCGGAAAGCTACCAGTCAGGAGAAAACAGATGACCAGCCTGGTGGACAAACATCAACAGAAGGTCCGCCGCGAGACGGAGCAACGGCGGGCCCGCGGCATGTCCAGCGCCGAGGGCTGGAGGCGGCGCGGGCCCCTGCTGCCGGCTCTGGTCTTCACGCTGATCGTGACCCAGGTGCCGTTCCTGTTCACCATTTGGTATTCCCTCCAGAACTGGAACCTGCTCAATCCCGAGGGCGACCGGTTTGTGGGGCTGTCCAACTATGTGGAGATCTTCGCCGACTCCACCTTCCGCCAGGCAGCGATGAACAGCGTGATCTTCACGTTGGGCTGCGTGTTCTTCGCGATGCTCCTCGGCATCGTCTTCGCCCTGCTGCTGGACCGCTCCTTCGCGGGCCGCGGGGTGGTCCGCACCCTGTTGATCACACCGTTCCTGATCATGCCGGTGGCCGGCTCCCTGCTCTGGTCCGTGTCCATCCTCAACCCCAGCTACGGCCTGTTGAACTGGCTGATCGGTCTGGTGGGCATTTCCCCGGTGGACTGGACCTCCGTCCACCCGATCGCCTCGATCCTGATGTCCCTGGTGTGGCAGTGGACACCGTTCATGATGCTGCTGGTCCTGGCCGGGCTCCAGGCGCAGCCCAAGGACGTGCTGGAAGCGGCCCAGGTCGACGGGGCCGGCTGGTGGCGGACCTTCATCTCCGTGACCCTTCCCCAGCTCCGCCGCTACATCGAACTCGGGATCCTGCTCGGCGCGATCTATGTGGTGAACACCTTTGACCAGATTTACCTCATGACGGCCGGCGGGCCCGGGACAGCCAGCGCCAACCTGCCGTTCTACATCTATCAGCGGGCCTTCCTGGGCTTCGACATCGGGCAGGCAGCCGCCATGGGTGTCGTGGTGGTTATTGCCACGATCATCATCGCGACCTTCGCCCTCCGCCTGATCTTCCGCAGCTTCGACGTAAAGGACTAGCCGTGGCCACACAGACAGAATCGGCTTCTTCCGAAAGCACCCCGTCGGGCCGCCGCCCGGCAGCACCGGCACGCCGCAGCAAACCAGAGACGACGTCGTCACTGTTGACGGTGCTGACCTGGGTCATCGCCATTGCATTCTTCTCACCGGTCCTGTGGATGGTGCTCACCTCCTTCAAACAGGAGTCGGCTGCGGCCTCCAATCCGCCGTCGTTCTTCTTCACCCCCACCCTGGACCAGTACCGGGCCGTCATCGATGCCGGGGCCGGCTCCTACTTCGTCAACTCGCTGATTGCCACCGGCGTCTCCACGCTCCTGGTCGTGATCATGGCGGTGCCCGCGTCGTATGCGCTCAGCATCCGGCCCGTCAAGAAGACGCAGGACGTGCTGTTCTTCTTCATCTCCACCCGGATGCTCCCGGTGGTGGCGGTCATCATGCCGATCTACGTCATTGCCGGCCAGCTGAAGGTCCTGGACAACATCTGGACCCTGGTGGTCCTTTACACCTCGATGAACCTGCCCATCGCGGTATGGATGATGCGCTCCTTCTTCCAGGAGGTGCCCAGCGAGGTGCTCGAGGCGGCGCAGATGGACGGAGCCGGGCTGCTGAAAACGCTGTGGCGGGTGCTGATGCCCATGGTGGCACCGGGCCTGGCCGCCACCGCACTGATCTGCGTCATTTTCGCGTGGAACGAGTTCTTCTTCGCCCTGAACCTCACGGCGGCCAGGTCTGCGACCGTGCCGGTGTTCCTGGTCTCCCAGATGACCAGTGAAGGCCTGTACCTGGCGCAGCTGTCCGCCGCCTCGGTGCTGGCTTCCCTGCCGGTGGTCCTCGCGGGCTGGGTCGCGCAAAAGCAGCTGGTCCGCGGGCTGTCCATGGGCGCCGTGAAGTAAGGGCCGGCGCTGCCCGGATCGGCCCTAGCCTTCCCGGGCCCGGCGGGTTTCCCTGTCGTTGGCCTTCCGGATCGCGGCCACCAGCTCGGCCTTGCTCATGGCTGAACGCCCGGGGATGTCCAGGTGCGAGGCCACATCGTAGAGGTGCGCCTTGGAGGCATTGGCATCCACTCCGCCGGCCGTTGCAGCGGAGGAATTCCGGCCGCCCTCGGCCCGGGCATCCGAGGGCCCGGACTCCTCCTTGGCCTCCCAGCGGTCGCCCACCTTTTCATGGGTGTGCTTCAGGGCGGCGAAGGCGGTGCGGGCAGCCCGCTCCTCATCGCCGTACTCCTCCGCCGCGGAGTCGAACGTCTTGGCGAAGGTGTCCTGGGCTTTGCTGTCCGAGCGCTGCAGGGTGGAGGGTATTTCCTCCTCGATGGCGTGGCCGTCCTTGCCGGTTTTAGGCATTACGCGTCCTTGCCGGGGATCTGGCCCGGTGCGGGAATCGGGCCATTGCCGGGAATCGGCCGAGGTCCGGGGATCGGGCCCGGGGCTCCGCCGATAAAAGGAGCCGCGCTGCCGAAGACCCCGTTCGGTTCCATGGCCGACAAAACCTCATCAGCATCGGTGTCATCGGGCAGCGGTTCGGGCTGCCGCCACGCCTGCGTTCGGTCCGGAACGGCATTGCGGGTCAGGCCGTCGGTTTCCAGCTTCATTTCCTCGTCCAGGCGCCGCCCGTGGGTGGTGTTTCCGCGTTCGGACATGATGGGTTCCTTCCGCAGGTACGGTTACTCAGCGTCCTTACGGTCTATCAAAGGAACCGCACGGGCTCAACCCGCCGCGGCTGCCCGCTTAGCACTCCACCACGTTCACGGCCAGGCCGCCGAGCGCCGTTTCCTTGTACTTCGAGCTCATGTCGCGGCCGGTTTCACGCATCGTCACGATCACCTCGTCCAGCGAGACGCGGTGGTCGCCGTCGCCCCAGAGCGCCATCTTGGCGGCATTCACGGCCTTGGCGGCACCAATGGCGTTGCGTTCGATGCACGGTACCTGCACCAGCCCGCCGATCGGATCGCAGGTCAGCCCCAGATTGTGTTCCATGGCGATTTCGGCGGCGTTCTCCACCTGCTCCGGAGTGCCGCCCAGGATCTCCGCCAAGCCGGCGGCAGCCATCGACGACGCCGACCCCACCTCGCCCTGGCAGCCCACCTCCGCGCCGGAGATGGAGGCCTGTTCCTTGTAAAGCACGCCAACGGCGCCGGCGGTCAGCAGGAAGCGCACGACGACGTCGTCCCGCTCCTCCTGCGTCGCGTTCTCCATGCCCGGGCCGTAGTGGGTGGCATAAAACATCACGGCGGGAATGATGCCGGCCGCACCGTTGGTGGGTGCGGTGACCACGCGGCCGCCGGAGGCGTTTTCCTCGTTGACCGCCAGGGCCACCAGGTTCACCCATTCCTGCCAAAACTTGGGATTCCGGTCTGGGTCCTCTGCGCGCAGCCGGGCATGCCAGGCCGGCGCCCGGCGGCGGACCTTGAGTCCGCCGGGCAGCAGGCCGGTGCGGCGGATGGCTGAATTCTTGCACTCCTCCATGACGTCGCGGATGTGCAGCAGGCCGGCGCGGATCTCCGCCTCGGTTCGGGACGCCAATTCGTTGGCGAGCATCACGCCGCTGATGCTCAGGCCGTTGTCGGTGCAGTGCCGCAGCAGTCCGGCGGCGGTGCGGAACGGAAGCGGCAGCTGCGCCTTGGTGGATTCCAGCTCCAGGGCGGCCGCGCGCTCCTCGCCGTCGCGCACGATGAACCCGCCGCCCACTGAGAAGAACGTGGCCTCGTGCAGCACGCCGCCGTCGGCCGCCGTGGCGGCGAACTTCATACCGTTGGTATGCCGGGGCAGGACGGTGAGGGGGTGCAGGACGATGTCCGCTTCGCCGTATTCCAGAATGCGGAGGCCGGCACCGGGGATCTGCGAACACAGCTGCAGTTTCCGTGTCGCTTCGATCGCTGCGAGCCGCTCTTCAACTTCGCCCGGCAGGATCTTTTCCGGGGCGAAGCCTTCCAGCCCCAGCAGCACAGCGGTCATGGTGCCGTGGCCGCGGCCGGTCGCCGCGAGCGACCCGTAGAGGTCAACGCGGAGGCCGGCCACGGCATCCAGGACGCCGGCGTCGACCAGCTCCGCCGCAAACACGGCAGCGGCACGCATGGGGCCCACGGTGTGTGAGCTCGACGGGCCGATGCCTACGGAGAACAGATCAAAAACGCCAACAGCCACTTACAGGTTCCTTTAGACGTGCGCCGGTGAGGATGCCAGGTCGGCAACCTCGGTGTACAGCGGATGCGCTGCGGCCAGCGCGGAGACGCGGGCCTTCAGCGGCGAGAGGTCATCGTCCTCGCCGGCAATGAGCGCCAGCGCAATGATGTCCGCCACCTCGCGGAACGCGTCCTCGCCAAAGCCGCGCGTGGCCAGGGCCGGCGTTCCGATCCGGAGGCCGGAGGTCACCATCGGCGGGCGCGGATCAAAGGGCACGGCGTTGCGGTTGACGGTGATGTCGATCTGCTCGAGCCGGTCTTCGCCTTCCTGCCCGTTGAGGGCGGCGTTGCGCAGGTCCACCAGCACCAGGTGCACGTCGGTGCCGCCGGAGATCACGGAGATGCCCTTGGCGGTGACGTCGTCGGCCAGCAGCCGCTCGGCCAAGATCCGGGCACCGGCCAGGGTGCGCTCCTGGCGTTCCTTGAACTCGGGAGTGGCCGCGATCAGGAACGCGGTGGCCTTGCCGGCAATCACATGCTCCAGCGGGCCGCCCTGCTGGCCCGGGAAGACAGCTGAGTTGATCTTCTTGGCGATGTCGGCGTCGTTGGAGAGGATGATGCCGCCGCGCGGTCCGGCCAGGGTCTTGTGCGTGGTGGAGGTGACCACGTGGGCGTGCGGCACCGGGCTCGGATGCAGCCCGGCGGCGACGAGGCCGGCGAAATGTGCCATGTCCACCATCAGGTACGCGCCCACGGAGTCGGCGATGCGGCGGAATTCAGCGAAGTCCAGCTGCCGGGCGTAGGCGGACCAGCCGGCGACAATCAGCTTCGGCTGGTGCTCCTGAGCCAAGCGCTCGACCTCGGCCATGTCGATGCGCTGGGTGTCTTCGGCAACGTTGTACGGCACCACGTTGTAGAGCCGGCCGGAGAAGTTGATCTTCATGCCGTGCGTGAGGTGTCCGCCGTGCGCCAGGGACAGGCCCAGGATGGTGTCGCCCGGACGGATCAGGGCGTGCATCACCGAGGCGTTGGCCTGCGCGCCGGAGTGCGGCTGCACGTTGGCGAAGCCGGCGCCGAAGAGGTCCTTGGCCCGGTCAATGGCCAGCTGCTCAATGACGTCCACGTATTCGCAGCCGCCGTAGTAGCGCCGGCCCGGGTAGCCCTCAGCGTACTTGTTGGTCAGCACCGAGCCCTGGGATTCCATCACGGCCACTGAGGTGTGGTTTTCCGAGGCGATCATTTCCAGGCCGGACTGCTGGCGGCGGCGCTCGTTGTCGATCTGCCGCGCCACCTCCGGATCAATCTGCGCGAGGTGCGAGTTCAGGTAATCGGTCACAGCTCGCCGCCGTTCTTCTCTGCGTACTCCTCGGCGGTCAGCAGCGCGCCCTCGGAGGTGGCGTTGACCGTGAAGAGCCAGCCGGCGCCGTACGGATCCTCGTTCAGCAGGGCCGGGTTGTCGATGGCCTCCTGGTTGATCTCCATGATCTCGCCGGAGACCGGTGCGTACAGGTCCGAAACGGACTTGGTGGATTCCACTTCGCCGCACGTCTCGCCGGCGGTGACGACGGTGCCGACCTCGGGCAGGTCCACGTAGACCACATCGCCCAGCGCATCGGCGGCAACGGCGGAAATGCCGACCTTCACGGGGCTGGAGGAGTCCACCCACTCGTGTTCGGCCGAATAGCGGAGTCCTGCGTTTACTTTGCTCATGGTGTGCCTTTCGGTGCGTCTGCTGGTTCTTCGGGTTACTTCAAAGTCTAGGTCCGGGCACCGGAAGCGCGGCATTCTGCCGCCCTTAGACACCTCGCTCGTTCCTCGCTCGGCGATGCGGGCTACACAGAATGCCCCGCGACCGGCGCGCTTGGGTCACCCTGACCCGAACGCGCCGACCTGTCTCGGGGTGCTACTTCTCGCGCCGGTAGAACGGAAGTTCCACAACCGTGAACTGTTCGGGCTTGCCGCGGAGGTCGACGTCGAGGGTGGTTCCGGGCTCGGTGCAGGCCGCGTCGACATAGGCGAGGGCGATCGGATAACCGAGGGTGGGGCTCGGAGCGCCGGAGGTGACTTCGCCGACTGCCGTGCCGTCCCTAAGGACCGGATAGTGTGAGCGCGCGGAGCGTCGGCCGGCACCCTTCAGCCCGACCAGGCGGCGGGCGGGACCGGCGGCCTTGCGGGCCTCGAGCGCGGCACGGCCCACAAAGTCCCCCTCCTTGGAGAGGGCGACGACGGGGCCCAAGCCTGCGGCGTACGGGTCCGTGTCCAGGGTCAGTTCGTTGCCGTAGAGCGGCATTCCGGCCTCGAGCCGGAGGGAGTCGCGGCAGGCCAGCCCCGCGGGAATCAGGCCCCGCCCCTCCCCGGCGGCCAGCAGCGCTGACCACAGGGCCGGCGCGGCGTCGTTGGGCACATAGATCTCGAAGCCGTCCTCGCCGGTGTAGCCGGTGCGGGCCACGAGCAGCTCCAGGGTCCGCTCCCCCGCCCGGATGCCCACCGTGGCGGCGGCGTAGTACTTCATGCCCGTGACCAGGTCCTGCTGGTCGGCGGGCACCAGGGCCAGCAGGATGGCTTCAGCCTCGGGGCCCTGCACGGCCACCAGCGAGGTCTCCGCGGAGACATCGTGCACGCGCACGTCAAAGCCTTCGGCGCGGGCGGCCAGTTCGGCGGCCACCACCGGTGCGTTGCCGGCGTTGGGCACCACCAGGTAGGAGTCCTCGGCGAGCCGGTAACTGATCAGATCGTCGATGATCCCGCCGTCGTCGTTGGTGATCAGCGAGTACTTGGCCCGGCCAATCTTGACGGCGGAGAGCTTGCCGGCCAGGGCGTAGTCCAGGAACGCGCCGGCGTCCGGGCCGGCAACCTCGACTTCGCCCATGTGCGAGAGGTCAAAGAGGCCGGCGGCCGTGCGGACGGCGCGGTGTTCGGCCAGCTCGGAGCTGTACTTCAGGGGCATCTGCCAGCCGCCGAAATCGGTGAAGGCAGCGCCGAGCCGTTTGTGCTCTTCAAAGAGCGCCGTGTATTTTTCAGTCATCGTCGTACCTGTGTCTCTCTAGTTTTCAAAGTCTTCGATGGGCGGGCAGGAGCAGATCAGGTTGCGGTCGCCGGCAGCGCCGTCGATCCGGCCCACCGGAGGAAAGTACTTGTCCATCCGCTGGCTCTTCATCGGGAAGGCAGCCTGTTCGCGCGGATAGGCGCGGTTCCATTCGTTCCCGGCGACGACGACGGCGGTGTGCGGGGCGTTGCGCAGCGGGCTGGACTCAAGGGAGAAGTCCCCGGCGGCGACCTGGTCGATTTCGGCGCGGATGGCGATCATGGCGTCGATGAACCGGCCAATCTCGCCCAGGTCCTCGGACTCGGTGGGTTCCACCATCAGCGTGCCGGCCACCGGGAAGGACAGTGTGGGGGCGTGGAAGCCGTAGTCCACCAAACGCTTGGCAACGTCTTCGGCGGTGACGCCGGTCCGTGCGGTGAGCTCGCGCAGGTCCAGGATGCACTCGTGCGCCACCAGTCCGCCCTTGCCCGTGTAGAGCACGGGGAAGTACTCGTTGAGCCGGGCGGCGACATAGTTGGCGGAGAGCAGCGCGCTCTTGGTGGCTTCGGTCAGGCCTTCGCCGCCCATGAGGTTCACGTAGGCCCAGGAGATCGGCAGCACGCCGGCGGAACCGAAGCGCGACGCTGACACCGGGATGTCCTCACCCTCGGTCCAGGTGGCGGCGTCGCCGGGCAGGAACGGCGCCAGATGCGACTTCACTGCCACCGGGCCCACGCCGGGGCCGCCGCCGCCGTGCGGAATACAGAAGGTCTTGTGCAGGTTCAGGTGCGAGACGTCGCCGCCGAACTCACCCGGCTTGGCCAGCCCGACAAGCGCGTTGAGGTTCGCGCCGTCAATGTAGACCTGGCCGCCGGCCTCGTGCACGGCGTCGCAGACGTCGCGGACGTCGTCGTCGAACACGCCGTGGGTGGAGGGGTAGGTGATCATGATCGCGGAGAGGTTCTCGCGGTGCGCGTCGATCTTGGCGCGCAGGTCGGCGTGGTCAATGGCGCCGTCGTCCGCCGTGGCCACGACCACCACCTTCATGCCGGCCAGGACGGCGGAGGCGGCGTTGGTGCCGTGCGCGGAGGCCGGGATCAGGCAGACCGTGCGCTGCGTTTCGCCGCGGGAGGAGTGGTAGCCGCGGATGGCGAGCAGGCCCGCCAGCTCGCCCTGCGACCCGGCGTTGGGCTGGATGGACACCCGGTCGTAGCCGGTGATGACGGCGAGCTTGGCTTCCAGGTCCGTGATCAGTTCGCGCCAGCCCTCGGTCTGGGAATCCGGGGCGAACGGGTGGATGGATGCGAACTCCGGCCAGGTCATGGCCTGCATTTCCGCGGTGGCGTTGAGCTTCATGGTGCAGGAGCCCAGCGGGATCATGGTGCGGTCCAGGGCCAGGTCGCGGTCCGAGAGGCGGCGCAGGTAGCGCAGCATCTGGGTTTCGGAGCGGTGCGTGTGGAAAACCGGATGGGTCATGAACTCCGAGGTGCGCAGCAGCTGCCCGTCCAGTTCAAAGCCGGCCGGGGCCGACGCGGCGGCGGCCACGCCGTCGGCCGGGATGCCGAAGGCGGCGGCGACGTCGGCCAGCACGGCGGGTGTGGTGGTTTCGTCGCAGGAGATGCCCACGGTGTCGGCGTCGATGTGCCGCAGGTTGATGCCGCGGGCCTCGGCGGCCGCCACGACCGCGGCAGCCTTGCCGGGAACGCGGGCGGTGACTGTGTCGAAGAAGCTACCGTGGAGCAGCTCGATTCCGGCGCCGTGCAGCGCGGCGGCCAGCGACCGGGCGGAGTCGTGGGCGCGGCGGGCAATCGCGGTCAGGCCCTGCGGCCCGTGGTAGACGGCGTACATGGAGGCCACGATCGCCAGCAGCGCCTGCGCGGTGCAGATGTTGGAGGTGGCCTTCTCGCGGCGGATGTGCTGTTCCCGGGTCTGCAGCGCCAGCCGGTAGGCGGGGGTGCCGGCGGAGTCCTTGGAGACGCCCACCAGGCGGCCGGGCAGCGAACGCTCCAGGCCCTTGCGCACTGCCATGTAGGCCGCGTGCGGGCCGCCGAAGAACAGCGGCACACCGAAGCGCTGGACCGAGCCGACGGCGATGTCGGCACCCTGCTCGCCGGGAGGCGTGATCAGGGTCAGCGCCAGCAGGTCAGCGGCCACGGTGACCAGCGCGCCGCGGTTCTTCGCCTCGGCGATGACGGGGGCGAGGTCACGGACGACGCCGGAAACGCCGGGCTGCTGCAGCACGACGCCGGTGATCTCGCCGTCGGGCAGCCCGCCGGCCAGGTCGGCGACGATCACCTCGAAGCCCAGCGCCTTGGCCCGGCCCTTCACCACGGCGATGGTCTGCGGCAGCGTCTCGGCATCGAGGACAATGGCGCCGTCGGACTTGCCCTTGTTCGAGCGGCGCATCAGCAGCACCGCTTCGGCCACCGCTGTGGCTTCATCGAGCAGGGAGGCGTTGGCGATGGGCAGGGCGGTGAGGTCCTGGACCATCGTCTGGAAGTTCAGCAGGGCTTCGAGGCGGCCCTGGGAAATTTCGGGCTGGTACGGCGTGTAAGCGGTGTACCAGGCAGGATCCTCCACGACGTTGCGCAGGATCACCGGCGGGGTGTGCGTGCCGTAGTAGCCCTGGCCGATCATTTGCACGGCTGTCCGGTTTTTGCCGGCGATGGCGCGGAGCTGCGCCAGGGTTTCTTCTTCGGAGCGGGCCGGATCGAGAATCAGGGGGCTCCCCTGCCGGATGGCGGCGGGCACTGCCATGTCAGCCAGAGCATCCAGGGAATCGAACCCCACTGCCTTAAGCATCTCAGCGGCCGAACCGGCACGGGCGCCAATATGGCGGTCAACAAACGCCGCTGCGGAAACCGAACCCGCTGCAGCCGCATGTGCGGCGATGGGGGTTGAAGCAGTGGACAGATCAGCAGTCATGAGGGGCTCCAGGAAAGGCAGACGGGGGTACGCCAACGATTGTTGAGTCCTCCCCGCTCTGTAGGGGACCTGAGAGATTCCGCGGGGGTGGCCCCGCTTGCACCGTCGGTGAGTTCCGCGCCAAGGCGCGGAGCTGCTTTCCAGAGTTGCCTCGCTGTGGCGGTACAGGGGCCTGAGAGATTCCCGGGGAGGGTTTGCTCCTACGGCGCCCGCCGAAGCCGTAGTGATACGGCTTCGGTTTTACGGCTGCAGTTTTACGGCTGCAAGCTGCGGGACTCTCCCGCCACGGCTGATAAAGGCATATTCACTTGTGTATTTCCACCAGTGACCATACCCTCCGGCACGAGTCCCAACAAGAGAGTGACGGCCGCCGCTTCCTCTTTGACGATCGTCCGCCCCTGCCCGCGGCCGCGGCTGGCCGCGAAAACCGCCAAATTGACATCGTCCGCGCCGGGCTTCCAAACTTGATTGTCGGCGGTGGCGCCAACAGCCTCAGGCGGCCTCACGCAGGGCGCCGGTCCGTGTGCGTGCGGCGTCACATGTGCCGGCTGGTGCCTATTGAGAAAGAGCCCAATGCCCGACCGCTTGCCCAGCCCCTCCCCCGCACCTTCCCCCGCGCCGTCCCCGGATTCTTCCGTAGCGCCTTCCCCTGTGCCTTCCCCCGCCCCTTCCCCCGTGGATACATCCGCCGGAGGACAAAGTTCCGCCGAGCCGGAACTCTCCCGCTCCCTCTCCAACCGCCACATCCAGCTCCTGGCGATCGGCGGTGCCATCGGGACCGGCCTGTTCATGGGGTCGGGAAAGACCATCTCGGCGGCGGGACCGTCAGTGATCTTCGTCTACATGACCATCGGCTTCATGCTGTTCTTCGTCATGCGGGCCATGGGTGAACTGCTGCTCTCCAACCTCAAGTACAAGTCCTTCAGCGACTTCTCCGCGGATCTGCTGGGACCCTGGGCCGGCTTTTTCACCGGCTGGACCTATTGGTTCTGCTGGGTGGTCACCGGGATCGCGGATGTGGTGGCGATCTCCCACTACGTCACGTTCTGGTGGGCCGACGCTCCGCTGTGGATCCCGGCGCTGGCCTGCATCCTGGTGCTGCTGGCCCTCAACCTGCCCAGCGTCAAGGCGTTCGGTGAGGCCGAATTCTGGTTCGCCCTGGTCAAGATCCTGGCCATTGTCACCCTTATCGTGGTGGGCCTGGTCCTGATTTTCACCCGCTTCGAGTCCGGTGACAACAACGTCGCCGGCTTCAACAACCTTTGGGAGCACGGCGGCCTGTTCCCCACCGGCCCCATGGGCTTCGTGGCCGGATTCCAGATCGCGGTGTTCGCGTTCGTGGGCATTGAACTGGTGGGAACGGCGGCGGCTGAAACGAAGGATCCGGAAAAGAACCTTCCGCGGGCCATCAACTCGATTCCACTGCGCATCATGCTCTTCTATGTAGGTGCCCTGGTGGTGTTGATTTCGGTGATTCCCTGGGACAGGTTCAGCGCTGACGAGAGCCCCTTCGTGGGCATGTTCACCCTCGCCGGCCTGGGTGCGGCAGCCGCCGTCGTGAACTTCGTGGTGCTGACCTCAGCTGCATCGTCAGCAAACTCGGGGATATATTCCACCTCGCGCATGGTTTTCGGTTTGGCGCACGACGGCGACGCCCCCGGGGCGTTCGGCCGCCTGTCGCGGCGCAAGGTGCCGCAGAACGCCCTGTTCTTCTCCTGCACCTTCCTGCTGGCCGGAGTGGTGCTGCTTTACGCCGGCGAGTCGGTCAGCGCGGCGTTCACGCTGGTCAGCACCATTTCGGCGCTGTGCTTCATGTTCGTGTGGACGATCATCCTGGTGAGCTACCTGGTGTACCGCCGCCGCCGGCCGCAGCTGCACGAAGCATCCATTTTCAAGATGCCCGGCGGCGTGGTGATGGTGTATGTGGTGCTGGCCTTTTTCGGCTTCCTGCTGTGGGCGCTGACCACCAAGGCTGACACCCTGCAGGCGCTGCTGGTCACTCCGATCTGGTTCGCCCTGCTGGGCGTGGTCTACGCTTTCCTGCGCCGGACGCCGCTCCATCAGGCACGGGTGGCCGAACACAAGGCCATGGTCGCGGCGGAACGGGCAGGTACCCGCCTCAGCTAGCCGCGGGTGAAGTCGAGATAACGGCGGGCGGACTCCTGCACGATGCGGTCGGCGCCGTGCGGGATCACCCGGTCCCACCAGCCGCCGTAGAGGCGCTCGTAGCGCAGCGGTGCCAGCCGGGCCGCAGCTTCCTGAACAACTTGGGGACGCTCCGGTATCTGGTTCGGGTAGCTGTAGAGGAAAGACACGTGCGTGCGGTCGGGGATGACATTGATGATGTCACCGCTGAAGAGGGCGCCGCCGCCGTCGGGGTCCCCGGACCAGTGCAGCACCGTCCCGCCCGGGAAATGAATCCCCGCCCGGTACAGGGTCAGGTCCTCGCCCAGGCTGCGGTCATCGCCGTCCCAGAACTCCAGGACCGGATCGGGGCGGCCGACCCAGGACCGGTCGGCGGCGTGCAGGTAGACCGGCACGCTGAATTCACGGGCCCATTCCACCATCGTTGTATAGAAGTGCGGATGGCTGATGGCTATGGCGCTGATCCCGCCCTCGGCACGGATCAGGGCCGCGAGTTCATCATCCAGATACGCCTGGCAGTCCCAAAGAACATTTCCGCCCGCCGCCTTGACCAGCAGCGCCCGCTGCCCGATGGCGAAGGCCGGTTCGCAGCCGATGCCCAGCACCCCCGGCCCCTGGGCATGGATGCTCCCGCGGTGCGACGGACCGCGCAGTCTGGCGAGCGTGGTCCAGGCCTGGCCGGTCAGCGGCACGTACTGGCGTTCGTCGTCGCAGATGGGACAGTCCGAACGCGCAGCGCCGTACTGCGTTCCGCAGGCGACGCACAGCGGCAGGACCGCCGCGGCGAGGACCGGAGAGTCCGCGTCCCGCTCGGCCGGGAATTCATGTGGCATGGGCCTAATAAACCACGGTTCCCGTTGAGCTGACAGTGTTGCCGGACAACGCCGTCTTGTTGCTGGCCTCCAGGTGGATCCCCAAGCTGTGCAGCGGCGTTTCGAGGGCAGAGGCGAGGTTCGGAACAACTGTTCCCTGGATCCGGTTGATGACCTCCCCAATGTCGGCGCGGGCGTTGACCGTCACCTTCAGGGTCAGGTCGGGGTGGTCGACGGTTCCGCGCAGCAGCGCAGTGGAACCCACCACCCCGGGTATCTGGTCCGTTTCATACTGGACAGCTCCCGCCAGCACGGAGGGATCGCACACCGTGATGCCGCGCGCGGCATCCTCCTGCAGCCGGAACGGGCCGGCGGCGAGCCGCCGGGGAATCTGGGCCAGCATCCACCACAGGCCCAGCAGGCCCAGCAGCAGTCCGGCGATCAGAGCGACGACGGGAGCGTAGTCCGGACCGGTGACTGCCTCCGGGGGGCCGCTGAGGACCGGCCCTGCCGCAGGGCCCACCACGCCGGTGGCCAGCAGCAGGACCCAGATGCCCGCTGCGAGACACAGCAGGCCAAGGATGGTCAGCCAAACACGGTTGGCCTTGCCGGGGTGCTGCCGCATGATGTTTCCCTATCTCTTTCGAAGCTGCTGCCGATCTTGCGCTTTGTCCGTCCCTGCTCCGTCTTCACGTCGGGGCACCCGGTCGTGTCAGTTGCCGGACCGGATGATGACGGTGATGGCCGGAACCGGATCCAGGCCTGCCGCCTGCAGGCGGGACCGAACGCCGTCAGCGACCCAATGCTGCAGGTCCGCAGTGTCCCGCAGCGCGGTGTTCACTGTCACCCGGACCTCCCGGTCCGTCGCCGTCGCGGTCGCCGAGGACACGCCGTCAATGTGCTCGCAGGTTGCCGCTGCCAGCCGGGCAGCGGCTCGCCGTGACATGACGGCCTGGCTCCGTCCCACAACTTCCCGCTGGGGCTCCAAATGCAGGCGCAGCGAATGGAAGCGTCCCGGGATGAACACGGCGAGCAGCAGCGCCAGGCCCACAACGGCCAGGAGAATGCCAGCCACCCAGGCTCCGACGCTGTTCCAGCTCAGGGAGGCAAGCCAGTCGGACACGCCAGTGAAGAATGGCGGCCATTGGCCCTGGGCCAGCCGTGCTATCGCCGCCCAGATCAGCAGGACCCCGACGGCCAGCAGGACCAGGCCGCAGATGATGGCCGGCACGGCACGGCTCGGCCGGGGACGCAGCGTGACGGGCGGGCCGCCGTTCACTGCAGCCTCCGCCGGCCGTCAGCCGGCGCATCGGGCCAAAGCCACGAAACGGTGACGTCGACCTGGCGCACCTCCACACCGGTCAGCTCCGTGAGCCGACCGGAAATCCGGTCCCGCAGCTGATCCGCGGCCCGCCGGAGCGGCACCGGATAGGGCAGGCCCACCTCCACCTTCATCGAGGCGAGGTTTCCCGCCAGCTCGACGTCGGCCCGCGGCCGGGCTGAAACGTCCGCCCGTGCCCCGATTCCCAGGAACCCTCCGCTGCTGCCGCCCGCGAAGGTTTCATCCTTCGCAATCTGTCCGGCCATTTTTTCGACTACCTTCCGGGAGAGCACGGTGGTGCCCCGGGCTCCGATCTCCGGCCACGGCTGGCGCCCCGCCGGTGGACCGGCGCCCTGGATTCCGGGTGCGCTCATCTGCTCGACGCTCTGCCGAACATGGACTGAAGGTCAAGTTTGCCGTCGGCTGCCATCCCCACCAGCAGTCCAACCAGACCGAAAAGCACGGCCAGCAGGAGGGCGTACCACCCCCCGAAAGCCAATACGATTCCCAGGATCAGGCCTACCGCCAAGCACCATTTTGTTGCGGACATGAAGTCCTCCTTCAGTAGGTTGCCGCCGCCGTTTCAAAGACCGGGCCGGCACATTGCTCTATCTCAAAAAGGCCCTATTCCAACCGGTCCGAGGGCTTCGGGCTTGAATCCTCGTCGTCGCCCGCGTCGTCGTCCGGCAGGTGAACGTCAGTGACGTTCACGTTGACCTCCAGCACTTCCAACCCGGTGGCGTTTTCCACCGACCGGATGACGTTGCGGCGGATGCCCTGGCTGACCTCCACGATGGAGTAGCCGTATTCGACCACGATGCTCACGTCGATCGCAGCCTGCCGCTCCCCCTTCTCCACACTGACGCCGTTGCTGACGTTGGTTTGGGATCCCGGGATCCGCTCGGTCATCGAGCTGAAGGCCCGCCGCGCGGCGTTGCCCATCGCAAACACCCCCGGCACCTCCCGGGTGGCCATGCCCGCCAGCTTCTGCACCACGGTCTCCTCGATGGTGGTGTCGCCGTGCTGCGTGTGCAGCGGACCCGACTTCCGCACCGGCTCCGTGTCACTGGAGCTGGTAGCCGTGCTGGCGGCCACGCTCCCGGTGGTTCCGCCCGGGGAGCCTGCGGTGCTGTGCCCCGTGGGCGCCGGACCGGCGGATGGTCCTGAAGGTTGTTGGGCATCTGCCATGTAACTCATCTCCTGCTCGGAACTGGACCCCGCGGGGCCGCGTGAAGGGATCGCGTACGGCATTAATGACGCTGATGGCGGGCAATCGTCACGCCGCACCACAAACTTCTTATTCTCCGGCCGTGCATGGCCTGTGAGTGTTCCGCGGAACCGGAGCGTCTGCGATATTGAAACCGGTCCGGCGGTCGCCGGACCGGACAGGGGTGCTCATGGCCACGGCTGAATCACCGGAAGAGTCCGGCACCTACACGCAGTCCCGCCGGCCGCCATTTTCCGGCAAGCCCGGCACGCTGAGCGGCTTGGATGAGGCCACCATCGTGGCTCGCGCCCAGGACGGGGACCTTGCTGCCTTTGAACACCTGGTGGAGACTTACCAGGGTCGGCTGTTCCGGCTGGCCTACCGGATGCTCAATGACCGGGGCGAAGCCGAGGACGTCGTGCAGGACACGTTGACCGCCGGCTGGCGGGCCCTTCCCGGGTTGGACCGGTCGGGCGCCTTCGGCGGCTGGGTGTACCGGACGGCCACCAACCGCTGCCTCGACGTTCTGCGCCGCCGCAGCGCCCACCCCGAGGACAGCATGGATTCAGCCGGTCTGTGGCCGGCTCTTGCAGTACAGTCCGGCGACCCGCACCGGAATGCGGAGATCGCTGCGGAGTTCGAGTGTCTCTCCCGTGCCTTGGCGGCGCTTCCGCCGGGGCAGCGGGCCTGCTGGCTGCTCCGCGAACTCCATGACCAGAGTTATGCGGAGATCGGAGCCGCATTGGGAATCAGTCCGGTCACCGTGCGCGGGCGGCTGGCGCGGGCCCGGGAGAAACTGGCGGAGGCAATGATCCAATGGCACTAGAAAACCCTTCTCCCGCTCCGGCCTGCGGCCGCACCGCCAACCGGGTCTGGCACGAGATCGGGCGTCCGCCGGATCTGCATACCCGCTCGTGTCCGGATTGCCGACAGGCCAGGAGCAGCCTGGAAGCGCTGTACACGGCGACGGTCTCGCTGCGTGACCACGATCTGAGCCACCCCGCCTTCCGCCCGCCGCGGGGCCTCAAGGACGCCATCATTGACGTGGCCTGCGCCCAGGTGCGGCGCGGGGTGCTGCTTCCGGTCGCGGCGACCGCGGACGGGACCGTGGAAGTCAGCGAACTCGCACTCGCCGCCGTCGTCCGCGATGCTGCCAGTACCGTTGGCGGGGTCCGGGCACGCCGCTGCCGCATTGATCTGACCCCCGATGCCGCCGCCGGACTGCGAATCCATCTGCGCACCGCGGTGGCACCCGGCGTGGACATCTGCCGGGCGATGGACTTCCTGCGCCGGAACATCCGCAGCGCCGTGGCTGCCTCCGTGGGGATCATTCCGCACACTGTCCACCTGACCGTGGAGGACTTGTACGATGACTGACCGGCCCCTTCGCGGCAGGATCGCCGGCAGCAAAACGGTGGCCGAACTGGCGGCACGGGTCGCCGTGGAAACACCCGGCGTTCTTCGGCTGGAACCAAGCCTGGGCCGCCTGCTGATGCGGCTCGGCGCGGCGGCCCGCAACGGGCTGCGCGGCATCCCGGAGCCCGGCTCCCTGACGAGCCGGGCGGGCGTCTTTGCCGCCGTCTCCGCCGGCCGGGCCACCGTCGACCTGGAGGTGGCCACCGATGCCAGGTTCAACGCCGTGAGGGTGGCTGCCGACCTGCAGGAACGGGTGCGGCAGGCCCTGGAGCACACGGGGGTGGCGACCGCGGCCATCAACGTCACAGTCCTGGCCATCGAAGAACCTCCGCCCGTGCCCCGATTTCCGGGGCGGTGACCTGCCCGGTGGGATCCTGGCAGAGCACTTTCGCCCAGTGGGCCCCGGCGTGGGCCGCAGTGCGCGGACTGCACAGCACTCCGGACGGCGATGCCGTGCAGATGGCGCCGGCGGGCGGCACGGTTCCTCCGCAGTACGTCGTTACCTGGCCGGGCCGGGACACCCCGCGGGCAGCAGCGGAGGTGATGGGCCGCAGGGGCGCGCGTCTGACCCTGGTGACCGATGATGCCGAAACTGCCTACGGATTTGCCGCCGGGCAGGGGCTGGTGCCGCTCTCGCGGCTGGCGCTGCTCACCGCCGATCCGTCGGACCTGCCTCAGGTGCCGCAACTCCCCGAGGGCGCGGAGCTTGGCCTGGCCGAAAGCGCGGGCGGCTCGGTGGTCGAAATCAGTGCGTCCGGCAACCCGGTCGCCCGGGGCCGGATTGCCCTGGGAAGCGGATTCGCGGTGTTCGGGGGCATCGATATCCGGCGCGCGGACCCGGACCACACGATGGAGTCCGCTGTGCTGGCTGCGCTCACCGGTGAAGCCGCGGTTCGGGAAGCACCGCTGATCCTGATGCCCGCGCTGCCGAAGTCGGCCCTCTGGTACGGCCGGCAGGGCTGGAGCACGACGGCGGACATCCTCACCTTTCTGCGGGCCAACGACACGTAGCTCCGGGCCGCGGGAAACCATCCGTGTAAACTGCCTTCCACTTGGCGCCCAGCGGGCCGCCTCAGAGCTCCACACCATCCCAGGGAGATGCACGATGGCCATAAACGTAAGCGATTTGTCCCCTGTCGAGGGGTCCGAGAAGATCCTGACACCGGATGCACTGGTTTTCCTTGAAGAACTGCACCACCGGTTCCGCGCCACCCGTGATGAACGGCTGGCGGCCCGGATCGAACGCCGCAACCGCATCGCTGCCGGGGAAAGCCTGGATTTCCTGCCGGAGACGGCCGAAATCCGTGAGGCCGACTGGACGGTGGCGCCGGCCCCGGCTGCGTTGACGGACCGGAGAGTTGAGATGACCGGACCCGCTTCACCGGCCAAAATGGCCATCAACGCGCTGAATTCCGGCGCCAAAGTCTGGCTGGCGGACCTCGAAGACGCCCAGACCCCCACCTGGCACAACGTGGTGGACGCCCAGGTCAATCTGTACGGAGCCTCTCGCGGGAACCTGTCCTTCAGCAGCGGGGAGGGCAAGGAATATGCGCTCCGGAACGACGCGCCGCTGGCAGTGATGGTTGTCCGTCCCCGCGGCTGGCACCTGCCCGAGAAGCACGTGACCGTCGACGGCGAACCCGCCGTGGGCGCACTGGTGGACTTCGGCCTGCACTTCTTCGCCAATGCCCGCGCCCTGCTGGAGAACGGCGCCGGCCCGTTCTACTACCTGCCCAAGATGGAAAGCCATCTGGAAGCCCGGCTCTGGAATGACATTTTCTCCTTCGCCGAGGACTACGTGGGCGTGCCGCAGGGCACCATCCGCGCCACGGTGCTGATCGAGACCATCCCGGCCGCTTTCGAAATGGACGAAATCCTCTACGAGCTGCGCGACCACGCTTCGGGCCTGAACGCCGGCCGCTGGGATTACCTGTTCAGCATGATCAAGGTTTTCCGCGATGCCGGGAAGGCGTTCCTGCTGCCCGACCGCGCCGACGTTGCCATGACGGCCCCGTTCATGCGGGCGTACACGGAACTGCTGGTGAAAACCTGCCACCGCCGCGGTGCCTTTGCCATGGGCGGCATGGCGGCGTTCATCCCCAACCGGCGCGAACCGGAGATCACGGCCAAGGCGTTCGAGAAAGTGACTGCGGACAAAACCCGTGAAGCCAACGACGGCTTTGACGGGTCCTGGGTGGCCCACCCGGATATGGTTGCCACCTGCCGCGAGGTCTTCGACTCGGTCCTTGGGGAGAAGCCCAATCAGGTGGACCGCCAGCGCGACGACGTCTCCGTGTCGGCTTCCGAGCTGCTGGACGTCAGCACGGCCGGCGGCTCCATCACCGAGGCCGGCCTCCGGTCAAACCTTTACGTGGCAGTGGCGTACACGGCCGTCTGGCTCTCCGGCAACGGCGCCGTGGCCATCCACAACCTCATGGAGGACGCCGCCACGGCCGAGATCTCCCGCTCGCAGGTGTGGCAGCAGGTCCGGAACGGCGTTGTCCTGGAGGACACCGGCGCCACGGTGACGCCGGAGCTGGTGGAGCGGATCCTGTCGGAAGAGACCGAGCGGCTGCGAGGCGAGGTTTCCGAGGACCTGTTCACCCGCTACTACGCCCCTGCCAGCCAGCTGATCGCTGACATCAGCCTCGCCGAGGAGTACGTGGACTTCCTGACGCTGCCCGCCTACGAGCTGATCGACTAACGTTCCCGGTGCGGCTCCGGCATCACTGCCGGAGCCGCACCGCAGCGCAGGTCCGACGCATGGAACCGGGCAAATAACGGCTGCATGCGCGCCGATCCCGGAACTTTGGCAAGATGGCAGCATGACCCAGAGCCCTCACCGCACGCCCGTACTTCCGGAACCAGAAGTACGGGCCCTGGCCCGCGCCCTCTCCGCCGGGGATGTGACTGTTTTTGTCGATGGAACGGCACTTCGCCTGCCGGCGGCCGCACGCGACGCCGTCCTGGATCTGCTCGGCCGGCTGGGCCGGGGCGAATCAGTCACCGTGGCTTCCGAAACCGGGGTCCGCGCCGAAGCCGCCGCTGCCGGCACCGTGCCGAAATCCCGCGAGCCTGCCGCCCGGAACGGTTCGAACGTGCCGCTCCTGACGACGTCGCAGGCCGCTGCCGCCGCCGGAATCTCGCACACCTACCTGCGGAACCTGACGGACGCCGGCATCATTCCCGTTGAATACCGCGGTACCCACCGCCGCATCCGCCTGTCCGACGTCGAAGCGTGGCTGGAGCAGCAGCAGGCCAAGACGGCCCGCGGGCAGCACGGGGAACCGTCGGGCGGGCAGTGACGGGCACCACTCCCCTATGCTGGTGAGAACCCGGCGGTCCGCCGCCGCACCTGCGATGTTTTGGAGCCAACTGTGATCATCGGTATCCCCAAAGAAATCAAGAACAACGAGTTTCGCGTCGCCATCACGGCTTCCGGCGTCCATGAGTTCACCATGCGCGGACATACCGTGCTTATTGAGTCCGGAGCCGGCACCGGGTCGAGCATCAGCGATTCCGAGTACGCCGCCGCAGGTGCCCGGATTCTCGAGTCCGCCGACGACGTCTGGAACGGGGCCGGGCTGATCCTGAAGGTCAAGGAACCGGTTGCTTCCGAATACCGCTACTTCCGTCCTGATTTGGTGCTCTTCACCTACCTGCATCTGGCCGCCGCCCCGGAGCTGACCCGGGCGCTGATGGATTCCGGCATGACGGCCATCGCCTACGAAACCGTCCAGGAAGGGCGGTCACTGCCGCTGCTGGCCCCCATGTCCGAGGTGGCCGGACGGCTGTCCGTCCAAGTGGGGGCCCAGTGCCTGACGTCGCCGGCCGGCGGCCCCGGACTGCTGCTGGGCGGCGTCCCCGGCGTCCGGCCGGCAAAAGTGGTGGTGCTCGGCGCCGGAGTGGCCGGCACCAATGCCGTCGCCGGGGCGGTCGGGTCCCATGCCGACGTCGCCGTCCTGGACATCAACATCGACCGGCTGCGCCAGCTCGACGCACAGTATGCAGGCCGCATCCGCACCATCGCCTCGAACGCCTTCGAGATCGAGCGCGCCCTGCTCGACGCTGACCTGGTGATCGGATCGGTGCTCATTCCCGGAGCCCGTGCTCCGAAGCTGGTCAGCAATGACATGGTTTCGCGGATGAAGCACGGCAGCGTCCTGGTGGACATCGCCGTCGATCAGGGCGGGTGCTTCGAAGACACCCGTCCCACCACCCACCAGGACCCGACGTACCGGATCCACGGCTCCCTGTTCTACTGCGTGGCCAACATGCCCGGTGCCGTCCCGAACACCTCCACCTATGCGCTGACGAACGTGACGCTTCCCTACGCCGTCGCACTGGCGGACCGCGGGATCCGCGGCGCCCTCACCTCCTCGCAGGCGCTGGCGCGCGGACTGAACGTTGCCGGCGGCGAGGTTACCCACGCCTCCGTCTCCGTGGCCCACGGGCTGGACCTGGCACCGGACTGGACGGAGCTGGTGCCCGCCTAGCGGCCGGCGGCGAAGTGGGTGGTGCCCGGCTCGCCGTTCAGCCGGCCGACGATCTCGGCCGCCAGAACCCGCACCTTGATGTTCCTGCTGTTCGAAGCCCGGCGCAGGGTGTCAAAGGCCTCCCGCTGAGTGCAGCGGTCCTGCCCCATGATGATCCCCACCGCTAGGTCAATGTCGGTCCTCGACGCGAGCACGGCCTGCAGGTCCTCCACGGTGGCCACGTGCTGTGAAACGCGTACCGCAAGCAGCAGCGCATGGGAGGCCTCGGCCGCATAGGTGCGGGCGACCCGGCGGAAGTCCTCGTCAAAGACGTCCGGATCCTTGGCGTAGAGATTCATCGCGGCTTTGGCTTCGCCGCCCAGTTTGAGCGGAACGGAATACAGTGAGCGGATTCCGACGTCCCTGATGTGCTCCATGTACTCGGGCCAGCGCGAGTCGGTGGCCGCATTGCCCACATGCACCTCATCCTGGACCCGGATGGCGTCCAGGCAGGGGCCGTCGCCGAAGGCGTACTGGATCTCATCCAGCTGGAGCGCCTCGCCGTCGCTGCTGGCCACTGTGAACTGGTGGTTCCGCGAACGCTGGAGGGTGATCCCGCAGTAAACGGTTCCGCGAGTGGACAGGGACGACGACGTCAGCACGGCGAGGGCGTGGAGAAAGTCCTGGACGTCCTCGTGCTGCATGAGCAAATCCTGCAGCCGCACCCAGGGAGCGGCGTCTGTCCTCTGGTCTTCCATGGTTCCTTGCCTTGCATTCCCGGCGACTCTGCGTCGCTGACGCCCCGTCCGGGAATTGTTCGGGGCGCGGTTCGATACTACGATAAGAAACTCACGGTCAAGACGCGGCCATGGCTTCCTGCGAACCCTTCAGCAGAGGACCACCATGGATCCCGCAGTTCACCCTCCCCTTTGCCATCAATGCGGCATGGATGATTTCCTCATTTTCGAATCCTTCATCCCGGCAGCGGACAACAGCCCGGGCGTGGCCAATTACACGTGCTCCGCGTGCGATACATTCGCCGGCCATCAGGTGCCTGCCGGCTGGACGCCGCCGGGCTGGCACCATGAGTCCTGAGCAGATTTCAGCGGGCGCCGTCGATTTTCCCCGGCTGCTCGCCGCTGCGGCCTTCCTCACGAACCGGGCCACCGAAGAATCCCTTGCCGAGCTTCGGCTCACCCAGGAGCGGACCATTATTCTTGGCCTCTTGACCTCTTCGCCCGCCGACGCGGCAGCCCTGGCCACTGCCTCCGGCCTGGCGCCCGGGTGCGTTGACGACTGTGTGCGTGCCCTGGAGTGCTGCGGCTATGCCACCATCGGCTCCGGCGGCAGGTGGACCATAACGTCCGCCGGGGCCGCCGTGGAGACCCAGGCCAGGCAGGCCGAAGTCCGGCTCCTGGCGGGCGACAACGACGACGGGCTGCGACGGGACCTTTCGGCCCTGATCCGGGCTTTGACGCCGTCGCCGGAGAGCGAACCGAAGAGCTAGCGGCGGCGCAAATCAAAGTCAGCGGCCCCCAACGGCAGCGCAGCCGCCGCCCCGAACGGGGCAGCGGCTGCGCCAATACTTCTTTACCCGGGCCTAATCTTCGCCCGGGCGGCTGTGCCTAAGCCACGGCTGTCGGGAAACGCTCCCAGACCCGGTGCGCTGCCAGCAGGCCCGTGAGGCTCGCTGTCACTTCGGTGGCACTGCCCACGACGACGCCGGGTGCCTGCGGGGAAACTCCGGCGGCCTCCAGCACGGCAGCTCCGTCGCCCCAGGCCCCAATGGCCTTGGAGTGGCGGAATGCTTCGGTCAGGAGCAGGGTGATGCGCGGATCGAGGGCGAAATTCCCCTCGGGATTGCCGGCCTTGGCGTCAAGGCTGTCGACGGCGTCGGTCGCCGGAGCTCCGGAGGCCGCCACCACGATGGCGTCGAACTCGGTGGAGCGCGCGGTCAGGTAGGTCCGCTGAATGGTCACTTCGCCGCCCAGCTTTCCGCCGTGCGGTGCGATCACCAGCGGCACCATGCCCTCGGCGTCGACGGCGGCCAGGACCTCGGCGAGGGCGCCCAGGTCGGTGGCCTCGTCAGCCACGACACCGATGATGCGCCCGGCCACGGGCCAGGTTCCGCCCAGCTGGCTCAATGCCGGGCTCGGCTCGGTGTCCTCAACGGCAACGTTGGGTGCCGGTGCTTCCAGGCCCAGTCCGGTGGCTACTTCCGACGCCAGGCGCTCATCGATGTTGGCCAGCGCCTGCAGCTGGCGCAGCCGGATGTTCTCCTCGTAGCACTTGCCCAATTCAAACGTGTAGGCCTGGACCACGTGATCCTGCTCCACGGGCGTCAGGGAACGGAAGAACATCCGGACCTGGCTGTAGTGGTCGTCGAAGGTGGCCGGATTCTCGCGGACCTTGCGGGCCGCCGGGACCTCGGCGGGAACGTCAATGAAGGCGCCCATGTCCGCGCCTGCCATGAACGGGCAGCCGCCGTCGAGGGAGTTGGGCTGGTACGGAGCAACACCGGAGTGGTCGGCGTGCTGATGGAAACCCTCACGGAACATGTCGTTGACCGGCGCGTGCGGGCGGTTGATCGGAATCTGGCTGAAGTTCGGTCCGCCCAGCCGGGTCAGCTGGGTGTCGATGTAGGAGAACAGCCGGCCCTGGAGCAGCGGGTCGTTGGTGACATCGATGCCCGGCACCAGGTGTCCCGGGTGGAAGGCCACCTGCTCGGTTTCCGCGAAGAAGTTCGTGACGTTGGCGTTCAGGGTCATCGTGCCGATGAGCTGCACCGGTGCCAGTTCCTCGGGAACGAGCTTGGTCGGATCCAGCAGGTCGATCCCCTCGAACATTTCGTCCTCGGTATCCGGGAAGACCTGGATGCCCAGGTCCCACTGCGGAAAGGCGCCGGCTTCGATGGAATCGGCGAGGTCGCGCCGGTGGTAGTCAGGATCCATGCCGTTGATGATCTGGGCTTCTTCCCAGACCAGGGAGTGCACGCCCTGGCGGGGCTTCCAGTGGAATTTCACCAGGGTGGTTTCGCCCTTGGCGTTGACCAGGCGGAAGGTGTGGACGCCGAAGCCTTCCATGGTGCGGTAAGACCGCGGAATACCGCGGTCGGACATGTTCCACATGGTGTGGTGCTGGGCCTCGGTGTGCAGGGAGACGAAGTCCCAGAACGTGTCGTGGGCGCTCTGCGCCTGCGGGATTTCACGGTCCGGATGAGGCTTGCCGGCGTGGATCACGTCAGGGAACTTGATGGCGTCCTGAATGAAGAACACGGGAATGTTGTTGGCAACCAGGTCGTAGTTGCCCTCATCGGTGTAGAACTTGGTGCTGAAGCCGCGGGTATCCCGGACGGTGTCAGCTGAACCGCGGGATCCCAGGACCGTGGAGAAACGGACGAAGACCGGAGTTTCGGTGCCCTTGGCCAGGAAACCCGCACGCGTGACGCCCTCCGCCGCACCGTTGGCCACAAACACGCCGTGGGCAGCCGCGCCGCGGGCATGCACCACGCGCTCCGGGATGCGCTCGTGGTCGAAGTGGGTGATTTTCTCCCGAAGATGATGGTCCTGCAGGAGAATGGGACCGCGCCGGCCTGCCTTGAGGGAATGATCGGTATCCTGCAGCCGGACGCCCTGCGCGGTGGTCAGATACCGGCCGCTCTGGGCGTTGGAGACCTTGGGCGCCCCGGTGGGAACGCCGGTGGGAGAGACCGTTTCCGGTCCATCCTGATCCGGCTTGGGAGGCAGCGGCTCGCGCGGCTCGGTGGGTTCATTCAGCTCGGGCGCCAGCGGCGCCGGAGCCCCCGGGATGGGAAGGTCGGGCACGGATGAGCTGTTTTCGGACATGTAGCCTCCATCATTGTTAGGACCATGTGGCCGCCAAACCGCGGCGACAGTATCCCCACCCTACTAAATTAGTAAGCCTGCTGACACTCCGACTTTTCAGCCCTCGGAGGACCCCGTCACGGAGGCCACCAGACCGGTCCACCCGTCAATGATCCGGTCAAGGGGCATACCCGCCGTGCGGTGCAAATGCAGCAGCAGCCCGGCTTCAAGGAAGGCCTCCAGCTGATAGGCAGTCAGTTCGGGATCGCGGACGGCAGGAACGGCCGACAGCAGCATGGTGAGGTGCAGAAGTTCCAGTTGGCGCGTGGCATGCCGGTGGTGCGTAAAGCCGTCCACAGCAGCGGCGCGCCGGAGTTCGCCGGTAATTTCCAGGGCCCGGATCCGTGCCTGGCCGAAGGCATGCAGGCGCTCCAGCGGCTGCGCTCCCGGCCCAAGCGGAGCCGGTCCCCGCATATAGCTCTCCTGAAAGCCGCGCTGGGCGTGATCCAGGAGGGCCTGCATCAGCCCGGCCCGGCTGCCGAAGCGTCGGAAGACCGTGCCCTTGCCCACTCCGGCGCGGCGGGCCAGGTCATCCATGGTGAGGGCGTCGACGCCGGCTTCTGACACGATGGCCAAGGCGGTGCCCAGCAGCAGGCGCCGATTTCGGGCAGCGTCCAGGCGCTCCCATCCGCCGATGTCTTCTTCGCGCCCGCTGCCCTGCATGCGGGACAGTCTAACCCGCGCGGAATATAAGCGGACCACAGTCCGTTTATAGTATGAGAAGAGCAGACAGCGCCCGTTCCGGGCACGTCCCAAAGAGGAGTTCCCTTGAGCACCAAAGTACTAACCCTGGTCGGCAGCCTTCGCGCCGGCTCGGTCAACCGCCAGCTTGCCGACACCGCAGCCCTCACCGCCGGCGACGACGTCGACATCGTGATCTTCGACGGGATTGGACAGGTCCCGTTCTACAACGAGGACATCGATGTCGAGGGATCCGTTCCCGAAGCTGCTGCCGCCCTGCGCGCCGCGGCAGCTTCCGCTGACGCCCTGCTGCTGGTCTGCCCGGAGTACAACGGCACCATGCCCGCCGTTCTGAAGAACGCCCTCGACTGGCTTTCCCGCCCCTTCGGCACGAGCGCCATCTCCGGCACTCCTGCTGCCGTCATTGGCTCGGCCTTCGGCCAGTACGGCGGGGTCTGGGCGCACGACGACGCCCGCAAGGTCCTGGGCATCGCCGGCGCACGCGTCATTGACGACGTCCGCCTCTCCATCGGCGGCTCGGTTTCGCGTTTCGCGGAGATCCACCCGAAGGACGATTCCGAGATCGTGGAGCAGCTCCGCGGCGTCGTGTCGACGCTTGCCGGAGAAGCCGAGGCCTCCGCAGCCTAAGGCACGCAGACAAACGGGGCCTCACGCCTCAACGCCCGCAGCATCAGAGAGGGACGTCTTCACCCGGGTGAAGACGTCCCTCTCTTCATCGGCGCTAGTCCCAAAATCCGCCGGCCCACGCCGCATCCCGCAGGTAGTCCCGTGCGGGGCCAACATCCCAGAGCTCTCCATGAGACTCCACCATGCCTTGGTCCCGAAGGACGTCGACAACGTCTTCGGAGCATCCCAGGACTTCAGAGAGATCCCGGGAGTTGGCCGCTACCACCAACTCATTGCGACTAGCCACTGCGGCTTCCTTCCTGATGTTGGGTCTTCGGCCGGCCTAATGCCTGTCGAGGAGTGCTGCTTCGCGTTCAACGCTCCAGCTCCGGGCGTACAGTCCCAAAGCCGCTTCTTCACGGAGCGACAGTCCCAGCCGGTTGAGAAGCATGTGTGCCTGGTAGACGGTGAGGTGCTGGGCGCTTCGGCTCAGCCGGGCTTTGTCGGCGCGGTACAGATACGTGTCTATGGTCCGAAACCAGCGTCGACGCCAGTTCTCCACTGCCGATTCAGCCGCCGTTGCCGCCATCAGCCGCTGGGTGGGCATGACCTTTGCCGCCACTTGGACCGTCATCGCCTGCCGCACGCTGGCGGCCCGCGAACCAAAGCCTGACGTGCAGCTGCGCAGATGGCTGTCCCAGTAATAGTCCCAGGAGATCCGCCGGCGGTCCGGCCAGCTGGCCGAGCGCGGGCCCTTCATCATTGCCCGTGCCGAATCAAAGAGCAGCAGGGAGCCGAGGGCCCACCTGTTCTGGACCTTGGGAAAGCGCGCCGTCGCCCATGCCCCGAGGTCGGATGAGAGCTCAAAAACTTCTTCGGCGAGGGCAAGGCCTTCGACCCCTCCGTACTTGGCCAAATCTGCTTCCATCCGCAGATTTTGCTGCTCTGTACCGCCGGGGTTCGGGCGGTCAGTTGCCGGTTCACTGTACTCGTGGGTCACCTCCAGGTGGCCGATGACTCCCGATGCCTGGTCCCGGAGCGCCGCCAGCAGGAATTTCAGCCGCTCCAAGACCTCGGGTTCCGCCAGGATCCTGAGCCGCACGTGCGCGTTTGCCGGCTCCATGCACCTCGTGTAATACCATCGGCGGGCTCCCTTGGCCTGTGCCTGGGCCGCCAGCGGGGTAACCAACTCTCCAATGATGCCGTCCGCTACATCGAAGCCCCCGGTGTAGAAGGAGAGCGTCCACCATTGTGCGGTTGAGTGAGTTCGTGAGGCGTTTCGAACTGCTGTCAGCTGACTCATGGCATGCATCCCCTCCGGGGTTGTTGCTTGGCTACCGCCGCTGGGCGGGGTCTTGCAGTTTTCTCGTAGTGAAGGTGTTGTCGTAAAGGTGTTGATGCAGGCCCCCTAAGGGGCATCCCTTAGAGCCAGTCCCAAACCTTGCTGGTCATTTTCGTTCCCCCTCCTGTGCCTGCGGCTGATCCCCAGCCTGTGCGAGTGATTGACTCCGAAAGCTTCCCCCGCCCCGCGAGTCTTCGTCTACCCCTTCCGGTGCCCGGTTCCTGTCATGCCCCGTTTCACCCCCGGTGCCGCCGGCCCCCGCCCCCAGCCCAACGGAAACGCCCGAGATCAGCGCAGCAAACCGGCATTTTCCAGCCGTCAGCCGAGGCTCAGGGGTTAGTGGCATTAACTGGCCATGTCAGCCTTTCCATCTGTCGGACCGGAAGCCGGCCGCCACCGTGCGCGGACCGCCGATGGATAGGGTAGCCTCAGCACCACCGAAAGGAGCCGCTGCAGTGGATGATGTATGTCTGGCCGTGTACCGGTACGCCGTCAGCAGTCCCGGCTGGAGGGTTGACGAAGCCTCCGAGGCGCTGGGCTTCACCACGCGCTCCATCGAATCGGCCATCGAGCAGCTCATGGAGCGGCGCCTGCTGATGCGGGCCAACGAAGGCCCCCGGAGCAGGTTCGCGGCAGTCTCGCCGGACGTCGCACTGGCGGAACTCGTAGACCCGGACGAACGTGCGCTGCTCGATCTGCGCTCGAGGATCGCCGCGACCCGTCGGGAGCTGGCCGGCCTTGCCCATGTCTTTGCCGAAGCCAGCCGGCAGGCTTCCACCGATGCCGCCGTCGAAGTCCTGGAGGACCCGGACCAGGTGATGAGCGTCCTCATCGAGTACGGCCGCTCCGCATCCGACTGCGTCCTGATGGCGCGCCCCGGCCCGGGAGCCACTGCCGACGCGCAGGAGGAAAGCATCCAGAAGGATGTCGATCTGCTGCGGCAGGGGGTGCGGCGCCGGACGCTCTACCATTCCAGCATCCGGGACCACATGCCCACCCGCAGGGCAGTGGAGATTGTCACGGCAGCAGGCGGCGAATTCCGGACCCTCCCGCACATGCTGCTGCGGATCGTGATCTTCGACGGCAAGGTGGCCGTGGTTCCGCGCGCGCGGTGTGCTGATGACCGGGCCGGATTGGTCGTCCGCGACCCCCACCTGATTCACCTCTTCGTGCGCATGTTCGATTTTGCCTGGGAACTTGGCGAGCCGTTCCTGGCAGAAGACCCGCAGCCAGGGCAGCTGAGCAGCCTGCAGCGGTCAATCCTCCGTGCCCTCGCCTCGGGGCAGTCAGATGAGGTCATCGCCCGGAGGTTGGGGATCAGCGTGCGGACCTGCCGCCGGCACATTGCCAAAATGCTGGAGGACCTTGGCGCGGAAAGCCGGTTTCAGGCCGGAGTGAAGGCGCACCGGGCAGGCTGGATTTAGACAACGAATGTTGTCTCCGCGTGAACTGAAGCGGCTAGGATATGGGGATGACTTTCGAGGAGACCTCCGCCACTGCCCTTAACGCGGAGACTCAGACTGCCCTTGAGCGGGCTGTCGCGTCGACCCACCGCCATGAAGCGCTGTTCTCGGACCGGGCGTTCCACATCAAGCAGTCGGCCGTGCGCGATGTTTTCGACATCTCCATCCGGCCCGGGCTGGTGTCCCTGGCAGGCGGCAGCCCCTACCTGCGCTCCCTGCCCCTCAAGGAGCTGGGCGAGTCGGCACGCAGCATCATTGCCGACCACGGCCTGGAATCGCTGCAGTACGGAGCCGGGCAGGGCATGGCCGAACTGCGGCGCCAGGCCTGTGAGGTGATGGCGGCCGAAGGAATCCCCGACGCCGATCCCGACGACGTCGTCATCACCACCGGATCACAGTCAGCACAGGATGTCGCCGCGAAGGTCTTTTGCAACCCCGGCGACGTGGTGCTCTGCGAGGACCCCACCTATGTGGGCGCCCTCAACGCATTCGAAGCCTATGAGGTGGATGTGCACGCCGTGCCGACGGACAGCGAGGGCCTGGTTCCCGAGGCCTTGGAGCAGAAGATCGCCGCGCTGCGCGGGCAGGGCAAGTCCATCAAGATGCTGTACACGATTCCCAGCTTCAACAACCCCAGCGGCGTCACCCTGGCGGCCGGCCGCCGGCAGCGGATCGTCGACATCTGCGCCGACGCGAACATCCTCATCCTCGAAGACAATCCGTACGGCATGCTGCGCTTTGACGGCCGGCCGCTGACGCCGCTGCGCGCCGGAAATCCGCACGACGTCCTGTATTTGGGCTCGTTCTCGAAGATCTTTGCGCCCGGCGTGCGCGTGGGTTGGGCACTGGTTCCCACACACCTGCACCGCCGCTTTTACCTGGCCTGCGAAGCCGTGGTCCTCTGCCCGTCGCCGCTGACCCAAATGCTGGTCTCCGCTTACCTGCGGGACTATGACTGGATGCAGCACATCCGGAACTCGCGGGTACTGTATGCGGCTCGCTGCGCCGCCATGCTTTCGGCACTGTCAGAGCACCTGCCCGACGGCGTGAGCTGGACGGTGCCCGACGGCGGGTTCTTCGTGTGGCTCAGCCTTCCGGAGGGCGTGGACACCTATCCCCTGCTGTACGAGGCCATCGACGCCGGCGTGGTCTTCATTCCGGGCGCTGCCTTCACCCCGTCGGATGAGCCCTCCAACAAGCTGCGCCTGGCGTTCAGCGCCGTGTCCGAGGAGGACATCCGTGAAGGAGTGCGGCGGCTGGCCCCGGTGCTGCGCCGGGCGCTGGATGCCGCTGCCGGTTAGCGGTTCCGCCGGCGCCGCTCCAGGAAGGGAAAGACGACGGCGAACAGGGCAATGATGATCAACAAGCGCCAAATCGTGCCCAGGCCCGGAAACAGGATGATGAGCAGGCTGGAGACGATAAACGCCACAGCGAGCAGCATGACCGTGCGTTTCCAGTCGATCTGCGGGGCGCCGCCTTGGCTCTGGGGGCTGCGAGGATTTGTCATGGTCCCCTGATCGTATCCGCCCGGACGCGGGACCGCAGCGCCGGCGACCCGCAGCAGCGGCCAAACCGGCCAGTCCGCTGCCGCTACCCGGCCAGACGCATCCCCGGCAGCCCGCCCGGATTAGTCCAGCAGCAGCGCCGGTTCCTCGAGGATCGAGGCGACGTCGGCCATGAACCGCGCCGAAAGATCACCGTCCACCACGCGGTGGTCGAACGAGCCGCCCAGCGTGGTTATCCAGCGCGGGATGACTTCGCCGTCGAGCACCCAGGGCTTTTGCTTGATCGTGCCAAAGGCCACGATCGCGACTTCCCCGGGGTTGATGATCGGCGTTCCGGTGTCGATGCCGAGCGCGCCGATGTTGGTGATGGTCAGGGTGCCGCCCCGCATGTCGGCAGGCGGCGTCTTGCCGGCGCGTGCGGTGGTCGCCAGGGCGTTGAGCGCCACTGCCAGTTCCTTCAGGGACAGGTCCTGGGCATCCTTGATGTTCGGCACCATCAAGCCGCGCGGCGTGGCTGCAGCGATGCCGAGGTTCATGAAGTGCTTGACCAGGATCTCCTCGCCCGCCCAGGTCGCGTTGACCGAGGGGTTGCGGGCCGCCGCCCAGATGACCGCCTTGGCCAGGATCAGCAGCGGGGAAACCTTGATTCCTTCGAAATCGCGCGAGGCTTTCAGCCGCTTCACGAATTCCATGGTGCGGGAGGCATCCACGTCCACGAAAATACTCACGTGCGGAGCGGTAAACGCGCTTTCGACCATCGCCTTGGCGGTGGCCCGACGCACCCCCTTCACCGGAACGCGCTCAATCCGCTGATCCCGTGGCTGCTGGGCCCCGGCCCAGAAGGTGTCGGCCGAGTCCTGCTCGGAATCACGCTGGGCCTGATAGCTGATCAGGTCCTGCTTGGTCACTTCGCCGCTGGCACCGGTTGCCGGGACGTCGGCGAGGTTGATGCCCAGGTCCTTCGCCGCCTTGCGCACCGGCGGCTTCGCCAGCACCCGCTGGATCAGGCGGCTGAGGGTATCCTGCACGGCGGCGCCGGCAGAGGCGACGCTCTGCGGGCGGGGATCTTGGCCTGCCGGCTGCGAGGAGGGCGGCGCGGGCACGCCGGCGGTTTCACTCAAGGGAGCGGAGGGCGTGGCCTCGGCCGGGTTTGCGGTGGCCGTGGCAGGCTCAGCGGGGGTGGCGGCAGGCCGGCTGACCCGCGGCCGGCGCTTCACGGCGTCGGCCTTGGGACCGGTGCCGGTGAGCGAGGCGCTGGGCTGCTCGTCGTCGTGCGCTGCCGCCGGAACGGGCGCCGGAGTCATCGGAGCACCCGGCTGTTGGCCGCCGTCGTCCGCCGGGGAACCGGCAGTGACGCTGATGATCGGCGATCCGACGTCGACGGTCTGGCCTTCCTGCACCAACAGTGCCGAGACCGTGCCGGCGTAGGGCGAGGGCAGCTCCACCAGCGACTTGGCGGTTTCAATCTCAACGATCACATCGTTGACGGCAACCGTGTCTCCGGCCTTGACCTTCCACTCGACAATGTCAGCCTCGGTCAGGCCTTCTCCAACGTCGGGAAGGTGGAACGTTCTCTCAGTCATGGCTTCTCAATCTTCGTGTGCGGCAAGCTTCATGGATGGGCCTTCCGGCCGGCTGCCCGATCCGTCAGCGCAGGGAACGGGCTAAAAGGCGAAGGAGCGGTCCAGGGCATCCATCAGTTTGTCGATGTCCGGCAGGTAGTGCTCTTCGACCTTGGCCACGGGATAGGGCATGTGGAACCCGCCGACGCGGATGACCGGCGCCTCCAGCGACAGGAACGCGCGCTCGGTGACGCGGGCTGCAATCTCGCCGCCGATGCCGCCGAAGGTGGGGGCCTCGTGGGTCACAATCAGCCGGCCGGTCTTGCGGACCGACTCCGTTACGGTGTCGAAGTCGATGGGGGAAATCGAGCGCAGGTCCACCACTTCGACGCTCCGCCCGTCTTCCTCGGCGGCCTTCGCGGCGGCCAGGGCCACCGGCACCAGCGGTCCGTAAGCCACGATTGTGGCGTCGGTTCCCTTCCGCAGCACATGGGCAGCGAAGGGGTCTCCGGTGGGCTGTTCGGTGTCCACGTCGCCCTTGAGCCAGTAGCGCCGCTTCGGTTCGAAAACGATCACCGGATCCTGGCACGTCATGGCCTGCTGAATCATCCAGTAGGCGTCCTGCGGGTTCGACGGCGTCAGGATGCGCAGTCCCGCAGTGTGCGCAAACAGTGCTTCGGGGGATTCGGAGTGGTGTTCAATGGAACCGATTCCGCCGCCGTAGGGAATGCGGATGACCACCGGGGCACTGAGGGCGCCTTCGCTGCGCGAGTGCATCTTGGCCAACTGGGTGGTGATCTGGTTGAACCCCGGGAAGACGAACCCGTCGAACTGGATTTCACAGACCGGTCGGTAGCCGCGCAGCGCGAGTCCGATGGCGGTGCCGATGATGCCCGATTCCGCCAACGGCGTGTCCATGACCCTGCTGGCGCCGAAATCCGCCTTCAGCCCTTCGGTGACACGGTACACGCCTCCGAGGTCGCCAATGTCTTCGCCCATGAGCAGGGACTTTGGGTTGGCCGCGAGACCGGCACGCAGCCCGGCGTTGATGGCCTTGGCCATGGTCATGGTGCTCATGCGGTGGGCTCCTGGGAGTCGGCGAAGCCGGCCTCGTACCGGCGGTGGAAGTCCAGTTCCTCCTGGATCAGCGGGTGCGCTTCGGCATACACATCGGTGAAGGCGTCTTCGAATCCGGGTGCCTGCATGGCCAGGACGTCCTCGCGGAGCTTGTCGGCCATCGCCTGTCCGTCCTTGGCCAGCGTGTCGAAGAAGGCATCATCGGCAAGGCCCGCCGCGCGCAGGTGCTTCTCCAGCCTGGTCAGCGGATCGCGCGAAACCCAGGCTTCCTCATCGGCGCTGAGCCGGTACTTGGTGGGGTCATCGGCGGTCGTGTGGGCGCTCATCCGGTAGGTGAAGGCCTCGATCAGCACCGGCCCCTTTCCGGAGCGGGCGTGTTCCAGCGCCCAGCGGGTCACCGCGTGGACAGCGACGACGTCGTTGCCGTCCACGCGGATGCCGGGGAAACCGTAGCCCTTGGCGCGGTTGGCGAGCGGAATCCTGGACTGCACTTCAGTGGGCACCGAAATGGCCCAGTGGTTGTTCTGGCAGAAGAAGACGACAGGGGCGTCATACGAGGCGGCGAAGACCATGGCCTCATGGACATCGCCCTCGGAGCTGGCGCCGTCACCGAAGTAGGCCACTGTGGCTGCCTCGGGGAGCTGCGGTTCCGCTGCCTGGTCCCGGGCCATTCCCATCGCGTAGCCGACGGCGTGCGGCACCTGTGCGGCCAGGACCAGGGTGTAGAGGTGGAAATTGGCCTCGCTGGGGTTCCAGCCGCCGTGCGAAATGCCGCGGAAACGGCGCAGCAGGTGGGACAGTTCCAGGCCGCGGGTCAGCGCGACGCCGTGCTCGCGGTAGGTCGGGAACACATAGTCCTGGGGCTGCAGAGCGCGGCCCGATCCGATCTGCGCACCTTCCTGCCCGGTCATGGGCACCCACATCACGAGTTCGCCCTGCCGCTGGAGCGCCGTGGCTTCCTGGTCAAAGCGGCGAATCGTGAACATGTCCCGATACAGCCCGCGCAGCTCCTCAGCGCCCAGCTCGGCGGCATAGGCGCCGTAGCTGCTGTCGTCCAGCCACTCCCCTTCGGGGGTCAGCAGCTGCACCATGCCGGTGCCGTCGGCAGGGCCGGCGGCGGTCGGTGCAGCGGTGTCCGGGGCGGCGGTGCCGCTCTGGCCACGGCTGGTTACCGGGGCGCCGCCGGCGCTCGAGCCGGCGCCCACGGCGCCGCCGGCGCCGCCGGGCAGGCGGGAGCCATCACCGGCTGCCGTTCGGGCAGGCGAGTGTTTGAGGTCCATGCTTACTCCTCGCCGGGACAGCCACCTGGCCGACCCGTGCTAGATATATGCCCGCCGGGGAATAGATCACCCCGGGGAGCATATATGCGGAACTTACTTCCCTCAGCCTAACGAGCGCACAGGCCCGGACCGCACTTAGGACACGCTAGGAAACGCGTGGTCCCTTTGTATAGGTCGCACAGAGATCCAAGAATCGCGTATTGGCTTCCTCCTCACCGACGGTGACCCGAACCCCTTCCGTGCCGAAAGCCCGGACGGCGATGGCCCTCTGCTCCGCCAACGCTGCAAACTCGGGGGTATTGTCGCCGAGTGCCAGCCAGACAAAGTTTCCCTGCGCGTCCGGAATCCGCCACCCGAGCGCCCTGAGCCCGTTGACCACGCGTGCCCGCTCTTTCACCAGTTCTTGTATTCTTTCCACAAGTTCCCCGTGGTGCCGCAGCGACGTGACCGCTGCGGTTTCGGCGAGCTGGGAGACGGCAAACGGCACGGCAGCCACCCGCAGGTATTGCGTGATCGGCGGGTGTGAGACCGAGTACCCGACCCGAAGTCCGGCCAGTCCCGCCCCCTTCGAGAAGGTCCGCAGCACCACCACGTTGGGGTGCCGGCGGTACATGTCAATGCCGTTCACCGCCTCGGGGTCGCGGACGAAGTCCTCGTAGGCTTCATCGATCACGACAATCACGTCGGAAGGCACCTTGGACAGGAACTCCTCCACCTGGCGGGCCGTCAGTGCCGGGCCGGTGGGGTTGTTGGGAGTGCAAAGCAGGACCACGCGGGTCCGCGGAGTGACGGCGGCGGCCATCGCCTCGAGATCATGCGTGCCGTCCTCCCGGAGCGGCACCTGGACGCTCTCGGCGCCGGACAGCCCCACGCTGATGGGATACGCCTCAAAGGAACGCCACGGGTAGATGACCTGGTCCTGCACGCCGTTTTCGTCTTGGCCGGCGAAGGTGGCCAGCAGCTGGTTCAGTGCACCAAGGCTTCCGCCGCCGGTGACGATGTCATCAGCCGGGACGTCCAGGAAAGAGGCCAGCTCGGTGCGCAGAGCGGTGGAGAGCGGATCCGGGTAGCGGTTAATGTCCTGCCGGCCGCTGATCGCCTCCAGGACCGCCGGAAGCGGAGGAAAGGGGTTTTCGTTGGAGGAGAGCTTGTAACTTTCCAGTCCGTCGATGACGGCCGGCGGCTTTCCGGCCGTGTAGCGGGGCAGAGCACCCATTACGCTGCGGGGACGGATCTCCGGGGCCGGAACGTCAGCTGCGTTGGTGTCATTCTCGGTAGTCGTCATCCCTCAACCCTAATAGCGTCCGCTTCCCGGCAGAGGCACGGCCGCGGCGTATGACACCACGACGCCACACAGGACCGCGGCCGGCCAGAACGGCAAACGCGGCGGACGGTGTGCCAGCATGTAGGCATGCGCTTTCTGATTCGGATCCTCATCAACGCCCTGGCAGTGTGGGTGGCAGGCCTGCTGCTGCCCGGCATCGCGGTCATCGAAACCGGCGGCGCCCTGACCGGCGATCCCACTGTCGATCTGGTGCTCGCCTACCTTTTCATCGGGTTGCTCTTCGGCCTCGTCAATGCCCTGATCCGTCCGGTCGTCAAGCTGCTGTCGCTGCCGCTGACCATCCTGACCCTGGGCCTCTTCACGATCGTCATCAATGCGGGGATGCTCATGCTCACCTCCTGGCTGAGCAGCTATACGCCGGTGGAACTGGCAGTGGACTCCTTCTTCTGGACGGGCATCCTGGCCTCGATCATTGTCAGCGTGGTGTCCCTGGTGGCGGGCTCACTGACCGGGACCCGCCGGTAACCAGCTTCCCGGCGGCGCGGCTGGACCCACCGGCATCGGCAGCGGCGACACCGGTTTCGGCAGGGGCGGGACCGTTCCTTGCCGGGGCGGGGGCAGCGCCGGGACCGTTCCCTGCCGGGGCGGCCGCTGCGCAGGAGATTGGGAAGCCGGTTTCCTGGAGAGCTTGAACAGGCCCCGCGTGGCAATGGTTCCGGGCGCGATGACCTCGGCCAGGTGCACCAGTGACTCCTTCAGCGAAGGATCACTGCTGGCGTCCGCCTGTGCGGCAAGGTCCAGGTAGACATCGAGCTGATGCGCCGGACCCAGGCCGCCGTCGTCTCCCTCGGGCACCGGCGCAGTGCCCGTGACGGTGATGCGATCGGGGGTATCGGGGTTTGATGCCCCGTCGGCGCCGGTGGCCCAATCCTCGGCATGCTCCAAATGCAACGCCCTGACGCCCGCGGGAAGGTCCCGGCCCCCGCGCGGCGCGGCCGCAGTCAAAACCATTTCCATGGTGAACTCTCCGTCCTGCGCCAGTCGCGCAGCGATGTTGACCGCATGAATTCCGCCCTCGCTGTAGCCCGTCAGAATGACTGAATCCCCGGGTGATGCTCCGGACTGCCGCAGGGCTTGGGCAACGGCTTCGGCCACATACCGGCTGTCCCCGCCCATGCCTTCGACGTTCCCGAGACTATCGAACGGATTCGATATACCCGGTGCTGGATCGTCCTGCGTTCCGGGCAGCGTGACGATCTGCAGCCGCTGACCGCCGCGGACAACCGTGAGAATTTCGATGACGCCGGCGTCCTCCTCCTCCAGGAGGCGGACGCGTTCCAGGAGACTCCGGGCGGTGCCGCCCAGCCGGACCTTCCCGTGGTTTCCGGCCTGTTTGCTGACGGCGATCGGTCCGAGGAACCCGTGGCGGCTGAGCCTGGACTCCAGCTTTTCGGCGGCGCCCTCCGTGTCCGGAAGCATCAGTTCGCTGACTATCCGATCCGGGTATCCCCAGCCGTTGTGGCCCCATAGGTACAACGCCAGCCCCAGGGCGGGGACGCCGCGCTGAAGGGCTTTGAGCTCCTTTTCCACCCGTCCTTCAACCCCGAGATAGTTCTCGCCGGCTTTCCGAAGGCGCCGCGCCGCATCCTCCAGTTCCTCGATGCCCCGGAGGAGACCTTGAACTGCTGCATCCACCGCATCTGCAGCTCGGGCTGCCGCCTCAGGCAACGCGCTGAGCCCGCGCAATCGAAAGCAGAGATCCGTGCCGCGGAACCGCAGGTCCTGCAGCCGTTCGGAGGTGTCCTCCAGCTTTCCTCCGGTTGCTTCGAGCTCGCGGTATTCCACGGCAAGCCCCCTGGACCCGCCCTTGACTATGGGACCGCCGGGATCCTCGGTCGATGCGAGCGCCGGGGCCTTCATTTAGCTGTCCCCCGCGTTCAGCAGCCGCAGTTCGCCCGCATACCGGACGAGCACTTCCGCAGCGGCTTCAAAATCGCGTACGGTTGTGGCCATGCGGCGCACGCACCCGTGCAGAAATTCCGCGAACTCGTCGGCAGCTTCGGAGCGCCATTCCATCCTCTGCAGCTGTGGAAGGTCCCGTTCCAGCGACTCCAGCTCCTCAATCGCGGCCTGCACATATTCGGCTCCGGCTTCTGCTTCCGACATACCCGGCGGATTGTCCCCGTAGACCGGATCCATTTGTTTCCCCTATCCCGACTGCTTGCTCCGTTCCCTGCGCCTCTGTTCTCCCACGTAACCGCACGGGCCAGTGCCGTCCTCGGATCAGTTGTGGATAAAAGCGCGCAGAGGCGGCCGCAGGCGCCGCAGTGGAGGACAGGTCAGCGGACGCACAGCAGCGAAGCTTGAGCAGCTCTCATTGATGAGGAAACAGTGGGAAACACGGACGGGAGCCCGGCTGCCGCGACGCGGCCGGACTCCCGTTTCCGGTGGGGACCGGCCGCGCGGGCCGGTACTCCCGATGCTCCTCAGACCGTCGTTGCTTCTGTCTGGGCTCACCTACTGCTCGAAGGTGGCGGTGAGCACTCCCCTGCCGAGCGTGTGGCCGTACAGGTTGAACGCCAAGAAGGCCGGGGTGGCGTTCTCGGGGAGTCCGAGCGATTCCACATCCAGTGCATGAACCGCTATGTAGTACGTGTGCACTCCGTTTCCGGGAGGAGGAGCGGCACCCAGGAACTGCTTGAGGGAGAGATCGTTGGCCAGCTGCCAGGCGCCGTCGGGCAGGCCGGCTCCCGTTGGCGAGCCGGCACCGGTCTCCAACTCGTTAACCGCGGCGGGGATGTCGGCCACGGCCCAGTGCCAAAACCCGGATCCCGTCGGCGCTTTGGGGTCGTAGACCGTGACGGCGTAGCTCTTGGTGCCCTCCGGGGCTCCGCTCCACGACAATTGGGGCGAGACATCAGCGCCGCCGGCGCCGAGGATGCCGCTGCGCTGAGGAACCGGCCATTCTCCGCCGTCGTCGACATCGGCGGACGTCACGGAGAATTCCGCAACCCCCGGGAGATCGGCAAAGGGATCACGCGGTTCGGTCATTGTTGCTGCCATGATTGCTCCTAAATGAATTGCTGGTGCATTTGGTCGACGATGTATTCCGCCTGCCGCGTCGCCAGGGCAACGATCGTCAGGGTCGGATTGGCCGCCGCGCCGGTGGTGAACACGGAACCGTCCGAGACAAAGAGATTGCTGATTTCATGGGACTGCCCGAAGGCATTGACCACGCCGTCCTCGGGGCGTGAGCTCATTCGGGCCGTGCCGAGGTTGTGGGTCGAGGGGTACGGCGGGGTGTGCGTGGTGTCATCCGAGCCGACGGCCGAGTACAGCAGGTCCGCCTGCTGGTAGGCGTGTTGCCGCATGGCCACGTCATTGGGATGGTCGTCGAAATGCACGTTGGGGACCGGCAGCCCGAGCGGATCCGTGACCGCACTGTTCAGTGTGATCCGGTTGGATTCCTGCGGCATGTCCTCCCCAACAATCCACATTCCGGCGGTGTTCAGGTACTCCGCCATCACATGGGCAAACGTCGGTCCCCAGGTACCCGGATCCACGAAGCTGGCGAGGAAGGCCGGTCCGAGGGAGAGCGTTTCCATGTAGTAGCCGCCGGAAAAACCCCGGCCGGTGTCATGCCGTGATTCATCCGCGATGATCCCGGCCATGGTCTCTCCGCGGTACATCCGGACCGGCTGGTCGAAGCGTGCGTAGACGGATCCGGTGGTGTGGCGCATGTAATTGCGCCCGACCTGGCCGGAATAGTTGCTGAGGCCGTCCGGATGCCTGGAATCGGCGGACATGAGCAGCAGCCGCGGCGTTTCGATGGCGTTGCCGGCCACGCACACGGCCCGGGCCAGCTGGCGCTGCACCTGGCCGTCGGCGTCGATGTAGATGACCCCGTCCGCCTTTCCGAACGCATCCACGGTGATCTGCACGGCCTGCGAGTTCGGCCGCAGGTCCAGCAGCCCGGTTTTTTCCGCCTTGGGGATCTCGCTCACCAGGGTGGACCACTTGGACTTGTTTTTGTCTCCCTGGAAGTTGAAGCCGTCCTGGATGCTGGCGGGCCGGCCGTCGTAGGGTTCGGCATTGGTGGCGTAGGGGCCGGTGGCGTAATGCCGGTACCCGATCTTCTCGGCGCCGTTGGCAAAGACCTTGTAGTTGTTGTTGGCCGGAAGGGCCGGCCGCCCATGGCGGTGCGTGCTGCCCATCTTTTTTTCGGCCGCGTCATAGTACGGCTCAAGATCCGCCAGGGATATCGGCCAGTCTTCGAGGTTGGCCCCCTCGATCCGGCCGTAGGTGGAGCGTGCCGTGAACTCGTGAGCCTTGAACCGCGGTGTGGCGCCGGACCAGTGCGTGGTGCTGCCGCCCACTGCCTTGACGATCCAGGCCGGAAGGTTTGGGAAGTCGCGGGCCACCCGCCAGCTGCCGCTGGTGGTCCGGGGATCCAGCCAGGCCATCTGGTTGAAGGCCTCCCATTCATTGTTGACGTAGTCCTCGTTGAGGATGTGGCCGCCGGCCTCCAACGCCACCACCGGCACCCCGGACTTCGTCAGCTCATACAGGACCGTGCCCCCGCCCGCGCCGGTGCCGATAACCACCACTGCAGATTTGTCGTCAAACTCGATCTTGGCCACTATTCGCCCCTTGCTTCACGCCGGGCGAAGCCCGAACTGGGTCCAACACCTGACAGTTCATCCGGACCCGCCGCTGCGGCGGCAGCCGGAACGGCACCGCCGCCGGCCGCTTGGCCGGCGGCCGCGGGACGGGCTGACGCGACCGGCACCGCGGCCACGCGGTAGGGCAGGGGGCCCTGGTCCGGCACCTGTTCCTCCGACTCGTCGATCCGGGGCTCCGGGAGCCAGTCCAGGTCGTTGAAGCCCCGATGCAGATAGCCGCCCTGGTCAAAGGACGATCCCTCGTAGCCCAGCGCTTCCCAGACTTCGGGATCATCGTAGAAGTTCAGCACCGTGGTCCGCCGGATGAATCCGAAAAACACCGAGTCTTCGATGCGGCGCAGGACGCTCATCGCCTCCTCATCGGAGAGGTCGATGAAGCGGTGCTCGTCAGCGGCGGCGTTTAGGGTGGCCAGCCCCTGGACGAGCTCGATGCGGAACCAGGTGGAGGCGGCGGCTTCGGCAGCGATTTTCGCAGCCGTCCGGGCGTACGGCCCGTCCGGGAACCCGGGATGCGGGAACGCTACCCGGAGGATCCGGATGAGCGTGGACTGGGCCTCCTCCGACAGCTGCGTGGCGTTGAGGGATGGATACTTGGCTGGAAGTTTCATCGGATCTCCTTCGATCAAATGAGTCAAATGCGTTGAAAATCTGGGAACAGATGCCGTGCAAGCTAGTAGATGTTGCTGGGGCGGACCATGCCTTCGGCCAGGTCGCCGAATCCCGGGGCGTAGATCTCCCCCGGATGGTTCAGGACCTCCTCCACCACGAGGGTCTCCGTGGTCAGCAGCAGCGCGGCAATGGACGCGGCGCTCTGCAGGGCCGAACGGGTGACCTTGAGCGGGTCGATCACGCCGGCTGCAAACATGTCCCCGTATTCGCCGGTCATGGCGTTGAAGCCGGTGCCTACGCTCGATTCCTGCACCGTCTTCACCGCCTCTTCACCGTCGTACCCGGCGTTGATGGCGATCCACCGCAGGGGTTCCTCCAGGGCGCTGTGCACAATGTCCCTGCCGATTCCGGCGTCCCCGGCCAGGTTGAGCCCGGCCAGCGCGGGCTGCGCCTGCACCAGCGCGGTGCCGCCCCCGGCCACGATGCCTTCCTCCACCGCCGCCCGGGTGGCGGAGAGTGAGTCTTCGACCCGGTGCTGCTTTTCCTTCAGTTCGACGTCGGTCGCGGCACCGACCCGGATCACGGCCACGCTGCCGGAGAGCCGCGCGATCCGCAGCTGGAGATTGTCCTGGTCGTGATCGTTTTCCGCCCGGGCCAGCTCCCGTTCAATCTGCTGGATGCGGGCGGTTACCTCCTCCTCGGCCCCCGCCCCGCCGACTATCGTGGTGGAATGCTCGGTCACGGTGATCCGCCGCGCCCGGCCAAGGTGCTCAATCCGCACGTTTTCCAGCTTCACGCCGGAATCGGTGCTGACCACGGTGCCGCCCATGACGGCCGCAAGGTCCTCCAGCTCAGCGACCCGGCGGTGACCGAAACCGGGTGCCCGCACGACAGCGGACCGGAACGTGTCATGGACGTTGTTGGTCACCAGCATGCTCAGCGCCGGTCCGTCCATGTTTTCGCAGAGAATCAGCAGCGGCTTGTTGGAGCGCTGGACCTGCTCCAGCACCGGCATCAGGGTTTGGACCGTGGTGATCTTCTGATTGGTCAGCAGGACGTAGGCGTCGTCCAGTACGGCCTCCATGCGGTTCTTGTCCGTGACGAAATACGGGGAGATGTAGCCGTGGTCAAACTCGACGCCGTCCACAAAGCTCAGCCCGAGCCCGAACTGCGGCCACTCCTCCACGGTCACCACCCCGGAGATCCCGACCTGGGCCATGGCGCTGGCCAGGACGTTGCCGATCTCCGGGTCGTTGTTGGCCGAGATGGTGGCAACCTGGCGCAGGTCCTCCTCCCCCGCCACCTTGCGGCTGCGCGCACCAAGGAGCTCGACGACGGCGGCCACCGACGTCTCGATGCCGCGCTTGATCTGCATCGGGTTGGCGCCGTCGTTCACTGCGGCCAGGCCCTCGCGGACCAGGGCCTGCGCGAGCACGGTGGCGGTGGTGGTGCCGTCCCCGGCGACGCCGTTGGTCTTGGTGGCCACCTCCTTGACCAGCTGCGCGCCCATGTTCGAGAACGGGTTGCGCAGCTGGATTTCCTTGGCGATGGTCACGCCGTCGTTGGTGATGGTGGGAGGGCCCGTCAGTTTTTCCAGCATCGCGTTGCGCCCCTTGGGGCCCAGCGTTACCTTGACCGCGTCGGCAAGGGCGTTGACGCCCTCCTCCAGCAGCCGACGGGCTTCCGCATTGAATTTCAGGTCTTTTGCCATGTAGCACGCACCTTCTGTAGTTCGATGACTTCCCGTTGCTCGGTACCTTGGTTGGGCCGTTGTCGCGGCTGCGGATGAATGGGCGGGTTGGCGCTGTGGGCTTACGGGACCAGGATGGCCCTGCCGCGGACCCTCCCCTGGTCCAGGTCAGTCAGCGCCGTGTCGAATTCCGTCAGCGGATAAGTGGAGGTGTGCAGGGTGACCTTTCCGTCCGCCGCCAGGGACATCAGTTCCACGAGGTCGTTGTAGGAGCCGACCAGGTTGCCAATGAAGTTGATTTCGCTGGAAATGATGTCGATCGTGGGCACCTCCAACCGGCCGCCGTAGCCGATCACGAAATAGCTCCCCGCCTGGCGGAGCATCGCGATGCCATCCTCGATGGCACCGCCCTCCCCGACGAAGTCCAGCACCACCTCGGCGCCTTCTCCGCCGGTCAGAGCCAGCAAGGCGTCGACCTGCCCGCCGTCGGCCACCACGGTGTGCCGGGCACCCAGATCCTTGGCCAGCTCCAGGGCCTCCGGGGAACGGTCCACGACGATCATTTCCGCTGCGGACAAAGCCGCCAGGACTTGAATGCCGATGTGGCCGAGCCCGCCGGCTCCGATGATGACGGCCCGATGGCCGGGCCTCAGGATCCGGGCTGCCTTGGCCACCGCGTGGTACGCGGTGAGGCCCGCGTCGGCGAGGGCTGCCACGTCCGCCGGCTGGAGGGACGGATCGAGTTTGACCACGGAACGGGCCGTCGTCTTGAGATACTCGGCGTAGCCGCCGTCGGAATCGATGCCCGGGAATTTGGAGTTGGCGCAGTGCACGTCGTCCCCGGCCCGGCAGGCCCGGCACAGGCCGCAGGTCGCCAGCGGATGCAGGATGACCGGGTCTCCGGGGGCGATGTTAGTGACGGCGCTGCCCACCTCCTCGACCCAGCCCGCGTTCTCGTGGCCGATGGTGTACGGCAGCTGCACACCGGATTTTTCCTCCCACTGGCCCTCGATGATGTGAAGGTCAGTCCGGCATACGCCCGCGCCGCCCACTCTGACAATCACGTCCATCGGCCCGTCGACCGTGGGGCGCGGCACCTCCACCAGTTCCGGCTTGGAGTTGTAGAGCCCCAGCTGCACGGCTTTCACGGCTGGACCGGCATCAGGTCAAAGCCGATGTACTCGGCTGCCTCTTCGGGGTTGGCGAAGAGCATGGTGCGGTCATCGAAATGCACCATGCGCCCGTAGTGCGTGGACATGATTTCCTCGAAATCCGTCTGGTCGAAATCCTGGCCGAGCTCTTCTCCGATCTCGGCGAAATCGAACGTCAGGGTCTCGGTGCTGTCGACCCGGATCATGGAGGGAAATTCCACCAGCTTCACCCCGGGCTTGCGGCCCATGACCTCGGCAACGACATATCCGTTCTGGTTGTTCATGAGGGTGACACCGCACATGTTCGAGGATCCGGCGCCAGATCCAAATACCATTTCGTTCATCAGTTCAGCTCCTTCGGTACGTCGATTCCGAGGTCCTTCAACAACAGGGTGCGGAGGCCGTCCTTTGCCGCCTCGAATGATTCAGCGAACGGCATCACGCGTTCCAGCGGCTGGGACCAGATGGGCTGAAGGTCCTGTGCCGCCTTCAGGCTTCGGGGCACCCAGACCGCCAGCCACTCGGACAGCTTCGCTTTGTTGGCTTCACCGTGCGCTTCATCGCGCACCAGCATGGCGAACAGCGCCCTGGTGTAGGCCTGGTCGCGGCTGTAGTCGTGTTCCCCGGAGCCCACCAGGCTGGGGGTGACGTAGTCACCGTTGCGGGCAGCGATCTGCATGACCAGGTGGCTCCGGAACAGCACGCCGACGAGCTGCTCGTAAACCACGTTGGTGGCGAAGACTGCCTCGGCCCAGTCGCTGGCGGCGGTCAGGAGCTCGACGTTTTCCCGGACACCCTGCCAGACCGGATCGGTCTGCCACACCTCCCGGTGCACGTCGCCGTTGAACCCCTCGACCACCTCGCTCAGGTCAAGGTTGTACAGCGCCAGGTCCTGGGCGAAACGCAGCTTGTGAGCACTGTTGACGGCCACGGCGGTGTTGATCATGTTGGTGGGGCCCGAGCGCTGGACGGCGGTGAACACATGCAGCCCCAGACCGTGCTCTGCGTGCATCCACGCACCGAGGTTCCGTTCCACGAACCGGGTCCAGGCCGGCGTCCAGCTGTCATAGGCCTTGGCCAGCTGGGCGTTGGCCAGGTTCTGCTGCACCTGGCGGACCACATTGGCATTGTTGCGGAAAATGGTCTGTTCCCACTCGCCGTTCGGATCCCGGAACTGGTGCCAGTCACTGGATTTCAGCGCGGTCCATTCCTTGGGATAACCCCCGGGGCCGTCACGGAATCCGTAGATCCAGCCCTGATAAAGGTGTCGTTCCGGATCAGGCTGCACGTCGAGAGTGACGTCTTCATACATGGTGGCCCGCAGCTTTTCGGGAGTGAAATAGCTGTACGACCGGCTGGTGGAGCTCGGGAATTCCAGCGCGCCGGCTTCGGCGTCAGTGAATTGCGGCTTGGGAAAGCTGCGCTCCGGATTTTCGGGCTTGGCCGCTGTGGGTGTGCTCATGGTGATGCTCGCTTTCCTCAGTCTTGCGGAACCGTGGTTGTGAATTTGTCGAAGAAGACCTGCTCGCGCGGGACATTTTGGCTGTCCAGGAAGGCCATGGCGGCGTCGACCATGGGAGTCGGCCCGCACAGGTACAGGTCGGTCCCGGTCAGGTCAGCTTCGCGGCGTTCGAGGACGTCGGTGACCCGGCCGACTTCGACCGCCATCCCCAGGTTGGTCCCGTCCGCCGCACCGCCGTCGGAGAGGCAGGGAATGAACGTGAAGTCAGCGAGCTGGTTGCCCAGCTCGCTGATCTCGGCCAGATAAAAAAGATCCGCGGCGGCGCGGGCGCCAAAGTAGAAATGCACCGGCCGTGGATTCTGCGTCTTCGCCAAATGGCGCAGCAGGGACAGGATCGGCGCCAGCCCGGCGCCGCGGCCCACGCAGACGATGGGGCGCTCCGATTTGTCCCTGATGGTGAAGGATCCGTAGGGGCCGGCCAGGTCGAGTTTGTCGCCGACCTTCAGCTCGGACTCCAGCAGGGCGGAGAACCTTCCGCCCGGATACCTCTTAATGATGAATTCGAGCTCCGGACCGTCGTCGGGAGTCATTGCCATGGAGAAGGAGCGGTGCTCCGGCGTGCCGGGGATCACCAGGTCCGCGTACTGGCCCGGTTTGAACTGGAACCGCGCGGATCCGGCCGGCAGCAGCTTCAGCGACACGATGTCAGCCGTCAGCGCAGTGATCGCCGTGACGGAGGTGGTCAGATTCTGCAGGGGAACCGCGTTGCGCAGCTCGTCCTCGTCAAAATTGATCAGTTCAACTTCGCAGTCACTGTAAACATGCGTCTTGCAGAGCAGGACGTACCCTTCCTCGCTTTCCGACTCGGCCAGCGCGAAAGTGGAATACCGGTCCATCTGGACATCGCCGTCGAGCAGGAAGGACTTGCAGGCGGAGCATTGGCCTTCCCGGCAACCGTGCATCAGGGAAACCCCCTGCCGGAACGCCGCATCCAGGACGGTTTCGTCCTCGTCGACGTCGATCTCAAGTTCAACCGGTTCGAAGCGGACTTTGTGGTTCCTGCCCATTCTTTCTCCTAGCAAGTGTCTTTCTCCCGGCCAATGCGGACGGTGGCGGTGGCCTTGGCCGGCCGGCTGGCCCGGAAGCGGCGCCAGGCGCGTGCAATAACGCCGCTTCCGGGTGATCAAGGGGGTTCTTACCCCGTGGCCGCGAAGCGGCCTCCCGGTCCGCCTGCCTTGTAGGCCGCAATGTGGGCCTCCCTCTCCGAGTCGGACATTTCGTTCAAGGTCACGTTGGGGCTGGGGAAGGGGATGCCCTTGAAGTCGTCGAGTGTCCACAGCTTCTTGGGATCATCAAGGTCGAGGTGCGGTTGCGCGATGAGGGTCTTGCCGTCGTCGCGCACGTAGCCGAGCTTCTTGATGATGTGGGAAACCTCCTCGTTGTGGTTGAGGGTCTCCCATTCCCGGTCTCCGGTGAGCCGGCCCATGTTCGGCGTCGGCCTGCCCTCGTACTCGGGCCGGAAGGCCTTGATGTCGGTCCAGGCGCAGGTTTCGGAACAGTAGGTCCGCCACTGTCCGTCGACCTTTTCCGTCACCATGTCCTCGCGGATCAGGCACGGCACCATGCACGTCCAGCACCGGTGCGGGTACTGGTAGTCGACGTCTTCGAAGGCGATGGCCTTGTGCCCGCCCGGATAGCGCAGCCGGTTGTAGTTTTCCCACCATTTGCCGTACTTGCTGTACCAGCCGGGATACTTCTCCTCGAACCACTCGAAGTCCTGGTCAGTCATCGGATCGATCCGCCAGTAGTTCACCGGCCAGCCGGTGGCGAAGAACTGCGCCACCTCGTGGACGTATCCCTTGTTGACGATGCGGTTCCAGGCCTCTTCGACCAGGTCATGCGGGATTTTCAGGCCGTACTTTTCCAGCGGCAGCAGATAGCTGCGGTAATAGTCGTCGTAGATCCAGCGCCGCCACATTTCGGCGTAGCTGTCCCGGTCCTTCCGGCGGTCCTTGGTGCCGTACTCAATGAACGTGCCGATCGCGGCGTCGACGACGCAGTGGTTGTTCCACCAGGCGTACCGCAGGTCGCGTTCGAGCAGCACCCGGTTGTCCTCATCGGCCAGGGCCATCAGCAGGATGGAGTAGCCGTTGGAGATGTGCCGTGACTCGTCGGACTGGACCGAGTGGAAGACCGTCGGCAGCAGGTAGTCGCCGTTGGCTGCGGCTTCCGCAGGCATGGCGACGAACAAGGTGTTGGTGAACGCTGTTTCGGCCACCACCGTCAGGTAGATGTTGGCCGCGGTGATGGCATCACCGGTGATGAAGCCCTCACCGAACTGGCGGCCGATGGTGCCGGCGTAGTTGTTGGCGAAGGCCTTCTCGCTGATGTCGAACCCTGCCGGGTCGATGTAGTGGTTCATGTACAGCTTTTTCAGGTTCATCTGGATCGTGGAGTGGCGGACCTCGTCGATCATCTGGACGGCCAGCCCGTTGTGCAGGTCCGGATTCGGAACGGCGTCAATGGCCATGGGCATGGCCCGGGCTGCCGAGATCTCCGGGAACGGAATGATGGACAGGAAGAGCTTCTGCCACTCCATCCAGCGCTCCTGCACCTGGCGGAACATGTTGCCGCGGATCGCGCCGTCCATGGCGCCGTACACGCGGTTGTCCTTCTCCTCCTCCATCGGGAAGTAGGAGCGCAGGATCTGCTTCAGCGGATCCTTCTTGGGGGATTTGGTGAAGTTGTAATCGGTGCCAAATCGGGTTGCCGGCGTGGCGAAGGTCGGTTCCCACGACAACTCGCTGATCTTCTTGTGAGCCTTGCTCAAGCTTTGCCTGCTCAACGCTGCCTCCTTGTTAGGGCTGGGGCACCCGCGGGGCCGTCATGGACCCGCGGGTCGGAGGCGGTCCGAAGTGCCGAAGCATCGGTGGCGCATCGGTTGGGTGCCGATTCGATTCGGCCGGCCCGCCTCTGTGATCCAATGACACCGGAACCGGGCTGGGGACGGCGTCTCATTTTGAGATGGGCTTCCGGAGCCGCGCCCGGTAAGCTCCAGAAACGAAGGCGGCCCTCGGCGCGCCCAAACGGACCTGGGGGAGGTCTTTCGGTACTGCAGACTTCAATGCTGAAGGCGGTGTGGCGATGGGATCCCGGCCAACGGGCGCCAGCGAGCGCCAGCTGCATGAGGCAAGAGAACGATTCCTAACGGCTCAGGCGGCGGAGGCGGAAGCCGCGGTGCGGGAACCGATCCGGCAGTCCTGGCTTAGGTCCCGCGCGCTGACGGTGCATCCCCACCGGGCGGAATCCCAATTCATCCGCGAACCCAACACCGAAGCCACGCTGATCCGGGCGGCCGCCCCGATTCTGGCGCAGCTGGCGGAAAACCTCGCCGCCGAACCCGTGGCAGTGATCCTGACAACCGCCGACGGCGTGATCACCCAGCGGATAACGGCTGACCGGACAATCAAGGCAGCCATGGACGATGTCCGGCTGGCCCGGGGGTACAGCTACTCGGAACAGTTTGTCGGCACCAACGGCATTGGCACTGCCGTGGAAATGCGAATGCCGGCCCTGGTGCTGGGCCGGGAACACTACACGGATGATCTGGCGGCCCTGTCCTGTGCCGGCGTGCCGATTCTCCATCCGGTGTCCGGGAAGCTGCTGGGCGTCCTCGACCTCACCACCTGGGCGGCCAACGGCGGCAGTCTCCTCATGACCCTGGCCAAAACCGCGGCCCGGCACATCCAGGACCGGATCCTGAGCCAGGCCCTAGAAGCGGAGACCGCCCCGTTCAACGGTTTCCTGCGAGCATCCAGGCGGACATCGCAGGCAATCCTGGCTCTTGGCGGCGATCAGGTGCTGATGAACCGGAAGCTGCGGTCCTCCCTGGACGGACAGGATCTGGCCTCGCTGGCGGAGTACGCCCTGGAGTCCACGGATCCGGCCGGCCGGAACTTCATTGTGCCGCTGCCCAGCGGGCGGACCGTCCGGCTGTCAACGGAGCCGCCGGATCACGACAGCACAAGCACCGTGTTCACCGTCCAGCTGCTGGAGCCGGCCCGCGCTGCCGCGGCAGGACATCCCGGCCGGCAGACCCTGCCCGGGCTCGTGGGCAGGAGCCCGTCCTGGCGCCGGAGCCAGCAGGAGGTTGACCGCTGCTACCGGGACGGCGGCTGGTTCCTGGTTGCCGGGGAACCCGGCAGCGGCCGCGCCGCACTGCTCCGCTCGGTGGCTGCGCAGTTCCCTTCGGCCGCCCGCTTGGAGGTCCTGGGTCCGGGAGGGCACCGGACCAAGGAGGAATACCTCAATGCCGTGGCGGCGGCGGTGGAGGAGGAGAACTTCGAGCTGCTGCTTCGGGACGTTAATACCCTCCCGACCGAGCTGGTGGAGCCGTTGTCCGGCCTGCTGCAGTCCGCGGAGGGCAGGGGGCGGCTGATGGCAACCGTCGACAGCACCGTGGATGATCCGGATTTCGAGGTCAGCATTCAACCGTTTTTCAAGCACACGGTGGCGGTTTCCGCGCTCCGCCACCGGATCGAGGATCTGGATGAGCTGGTGCCTCATCTGCTCGGCAAGGCGGCGCAGCAGCCCGGCAAGGGGCCCGGTGTCACGCTTTCGCCGGAGGCCCTGCAGCACCTGGCCAAATTCAACTGGCCCGGCAACGTGGCGCAGCTGCGGGGAATCCTCCGCGATGTGACGTTGCGGCAGCGCTCCGGTGTGGCCGGGACTGACCAGCTGCCGGCCGAGGTGCGGGCCCTGAGCAAATACCGCCTCTCACCGTTGGAGGCGCTGCAGCGCGACGCGATTGTGCGGGCGCTGGAGGAGAACGACGGCAATATGACCCGGGCCGCGGCGGCGCTGGGCATGTCCCGCGCCACCATTTACCGGCGCAAACGCTCGTATGGCATCAGGTGACCCGCAAGTCACACAGCAGGGAGCGCGGCCGAGCCGTGAAAGAATTGCGGCATGGCTGACTCCGCTGCTTCCCGCGTCCCTCTTGCTTCCGTCACTCCCGCCATTGCGCTCGGTCCGTTGGACGGCCGTTACCGCGGCGTCACGGCCCCGCTGGTGGACTACCTGTCCGAGGCCGCGCTGAACCGCGACCGCACGCACGTCGAAGTCGAGTGGCTGATCCACCTCACGTCCAATGCTGTGCTTCCCGGCACTTCCCCGCTGAGCGCCGAGCAGCAGGCGCAGCTGCGCGAAATCGTCTCCGGTTTCGACGGCAACTCGATAGCCGAACTGGGTGAAATCGAGCAGGTCACGGTTCACGACGTCAAGGCCGTGGAGTACTACATCGGCCGCCGCCTGGCAGCCATCGGCATCGAAAACCTGACCTCGCTGGTGCACTTCGGCTGCACCTCTGAGGACATCAACAACCTCTCCTACGCCCTGGGCGTCAAGGGCGCCGTGGAGAATGTCTGGCTTCCCGCCGCGCACGACCTGGTCGACCGGATCACAGTCATGGCCGAGGAAACCCGCGCCGTGCCGATGCTCTCCCGGACGCACGGCCAGCCCGCCACCCCCACCACTCTGGGCAAGGAACTGGCCGTGACGGCCCACCGGCTGTCCCGGCAGCTGCGCCGCATTGAGAAGACCGAATACCTGGGCAAAATCAACGGCGCCACCGGCACCTACGCGGCACACTACGCTTCGGTGCCCGACGCCGACTGGCAGCAGGTGGCGCGCAGCTTCGTCGAGGGCCTGGGCCTGCACTGGAATCCGCTGACCACGCAGATCGAATCCCACGACTGGCAGGCCGAGCTGTACGCCGACATGGCCCGGTTCAACCGGATCCTGCACAACTTCTGCACCGACGTGTGGAGCTACATCTCCATCGGCTACTTCAAGCAGATCCCGGTGGCCGGCGCCACGGGTTCCTCCACCATGCCGCACAAGGTCAACCCGATCCGCTTCGAAAACGCCGAAGCCAACCTGGAGATCTCCAACGGCCTGCTGGACACTCTGGCGTCCACCCTGGTGACTTCCCGCTGGCAGCGCGACCTCACGGATTCCTCCTCACAGCGCAACATCGGCGTGGCGTTCGGCCACTCGGTGCTCGCCATCTCCAACGTGGCCAAGGGCCTGGAGCGCCTGGACGTGGCCGACGACGTCCTGGCCGCGGACCTGGACACCAACTGGGAGGTGCTCGGCGAAGCCATCCAGATGGTCATGCGCGCCGAGGCCATCGCCGGCGCCCCCGGCATGGAAAACCCGTACGAACGCCTCAAGGACCTGACCCGCGGGCAGCGCGTGGACGCCGAGCGGATGCGCGAATTCGTCTCCGGCCTGGGCCTGCCGGCCGACGCCGAAGCGCGCCTGCTGGACCTGACCCCGGCCAAGTACATCGGAATCGCCGACTCGCTGGTGGACCACGTCACCAAGTAGCCCTCTAAGCACGACGACGGCGGGAGGTCGGGTTTCGCAACCCGGCCTCCCGCCGTCGTCGTTTTACGGTCCGCCGCCGTTAGTGTTGGCCCATGACCGGTTTCCCGCAGCTGCTCCACACGGTTTTGGACACTACCGATTGCGCTTCGTAGCCCGAAGCGGACACGAGGCCCGCATTTGGGCAGTGGCCCGTTCACAGGCAGACTGGGCGTCATGGGGTTCACGACAAAGATTCAGCGATACCTCGGCGTGGAGCCGGTAAAGGTACTCGACCAGTATGAGAAAGCATTACGCGCAGCACATTTAACGTGCCGGAGGTGCGGGGCTTTTGTCGCAGCTGAGCACCAGATGTTGCACAACAACTGGCACGCGGCCCACGACGGGTAGGGGGCTGATGCCCCTACCCGATTCGGGGTACCGGGTTCCTAGTCCGCAGCGGCCAGCTGCCCGCAGGCGCCGTCGATCTCCTTGCCGCGGGTATCGCGCAGCGTGGTGGGGATGCCGGCATCGATGAGGTGGTTGATGAAGTCGCGGGTCACGTGCGGCTCCGGCGAGGTCCAGATGGAACCCGGCGTGGGGTTCAGTGGAATCGGATTCACGTGCACCCAGCCGCGGCCGCGGGCGTTGAGCTTCTTCGCCAGCAGATCGGCGCGCCACGGATGGTCGTTCATGTCCTTGATCAGCGCATATTCGATGGACACGCGGCGGCCGGTGACGCGGTAGTAGTTGTACGCGGCGTCCAGGGCCTCGTCCACCTTCCAGCGGCTGTTGACCGGAATCAGTTCATCGCGCAGCTCATCATCGGGGGCGTGCAGGCTCAGCGCGAAGGTGACCGGGATGTTCTCTTCGGCCAGCTTGTTGATGGCCGGCACCAGGCCCACGGTGGACACGGTGATGTGCCGGGCGCTCATGCCCAGGCCTTCGGGAACGTCCGCTGCCATGCGGTGCACGGCGTTCATCACGCGCTTGTAGTTGGCCAGCGGCTCGCCCATGCCCATGAAGACAATGTTGGTGACGCGCTCGGCGTCGTGCCCGCCGTCGCGGCGCTTGCCGCCCAGGCCGCCCTCCTTGATCACGCGGTTGGCCTGGACAATCTGGTCCAGGATTTCCGCGGTGGACATGTTCCGGGTCAGGCCGGCCTGGCCGGTGGCGCAGAACGGGCAGTTCATGCCGCAGCCGCACTGGCTGGACACGCACAGGGTGATGCGGCCGGGGTAGCGCATCAGCACCGACTCCACGAGGGAACCGTCGAAGAGACGCCAGAGGAACTTGATGGTGTCGCCGTTGTCGGTGGTCAGGCGCTTGACCTCGGTCAGCAGCGTCGGGAACATCTCCTGCACCAGGTCATCGCGGCGCTCCTTGGGGAGGTCGCTCATGGTTTCCGGGTCCGTGGTGTAGTGCTGGAAGTAGTGCACCGAGAGCTGCTTGGCGCGGAACGCGGGCAGGCCCAGCTCCTTGAGCTTCGCCTGGCGCTCGGGCAGGGTCAGGTCGGCCAGGTGCACCGGCGGCTGCGACACACGCGGGGACTTGAACTGCAGCAGCGGGCGGCCGTCCGGTTCCTTGGCCTGTTCCCAGCCCTCGGTGGCAGGGCGGACCTGCGCCTTCCGCGCCTGCAGCTGCGCCTTGGAGGTGCCGACCGGCTTGGACGGGGTTGCGGGGGAAGTATCGAGGGAAGTCATCCCTTCCATTTTTGCACGCATCCGCTATCTCTGCTTCCTGTTAGCCAACTGGCCACAGCACTGAAACACGGTTGAAACCGCCGGCGCCTAAGTTGGGGGAAAGCCCGCTCGGGTGCCCGCACAGGAGGTCTCACATGCTTGCCGACCAACCACCGCACCTCACCATCCGGGAAGTTCCCTGGACCAACCCGGTGGGTGCCGATTTGCGCGCGGCCCAGCAGTCGGAGCTGGACTTCCGGTTTGGCAGCGCGGACCGCGAGCCCTCACCTCCCACCGCGGAGGACACGGCCGTGTTCCTGGTGGCCTATGAAAAGAGCTCCGGACAGCCGCTGGGGTGCGGCGGGCTGCGAAGGATCGGCGACACCACGGCGGAGGTCAAACGGATTTACGTCCTGCCCTATGCCCGCGGCTCCGGGGTTGCCACGGCCATCCTCACCGCACTGGAGTACCGGGCCCGGGCCGCAGGCTACGACGTCATCACTGCCGAAGCAGGATCAGCACAGCCGGACGGGCGCCGGTTCTACCAGCACGGCGGATACACCGTGGTGCCCAACTTCGGTCCGTACGCCGGACGGGAGGACTCGGTCTGCTTTGCCAAGACCATCGGTCCGGTCCGCGTGAAAACGTGGGCCGGATATCAGTAGTCGGTGCGGCGTTCCGCGGCGTTCCAGGCGTCGAAGGGTGCCATGGCCGGACTGCCCTCAACAGCCAGCTGCTCCACGGGGAGGGTCCGGCGGCCGGTCGGGGTCTCGAAGTACTCATAGAAGGCGGCGTCGTCGAACCCTGCGCCGGCGGCATCGTGCCGGTCGGCGGCGAACACCACCCGGCCCACGCGGGCCCAGAGCGACGCCGCAAGGCACATCGGGCAGGGTTCGCAGCTGGTGTAGAGAACCGCTCCGCTGAGGTCGAAGGTGCCCAGCGCCGCACAGGCATTGCGGATGGCACTCACTTCCGCGTGTGCGGTCGGGTCGTTGGCCGCGGTGACCCGGTTGACGCCCTCAAACGCCTGGCCGTCCGCGGTGACGATAACTGCCCCGAACGGGCCGCCGCTGTCGGCAACGTTGGCGGTGGCCAGGCTGACCGCCCGGCTGAGGAATTCGGCTTCGCTGGTAATCATGGGCGTCTCCTTGGAGCTTCGATTCCGGCGGCGCCCCGGAGGGAGCGGTTTGCCGGAACAATCGGAAGGGTCTGCCAGGTAGATAACGCACGCAGGCGCCCGCCTTCGGCAGCATGACACTAGCACCAATCCGCGGACGGCCGAAGCCGTGTTCGCCCTCCGGGGCGGGGATTGCCAGTGCCTGCCGCCGAATGGCAATCTGAACAGCGTTGGACATTCTGTGTCGCAGGCCTCGCGCCGCCCCGGTGTGGAGGTGGAACAGCCGCCCAGGAGGTCGACACCCTGCCGGCCAGCTGCCTGGGCACGCAACGGAGAATCAGATGCACTGGCCACGGCGGACAGTGCAAGGGATGGAGACGCAGCATGGCGACAGGTACCGAGACCCCTGCAACGGCGCAGCACGCGGCGGACCAGCAGGATGCCATCCGGGTTCAGGGTGCCCGCGGCAACAACCTTAAAGACATCAGCATCGAGATCCCGAAGCGCCGCCTCACCGCCTTCACCGGCGTCTCCGGATCCGGCAAGAGTTCGCTGGTCTTCGGAACCATTGCGGCGGAATCCCAGCGGCTGATCAACGAGACCTACAGCGCCTTTGTGCAGGGCTTCATGCCGAACCTGGCCCGTCCGGACGTGGACCGGCTCGAGGGCCTGACCACGGCGATCATCGTTGACCAGGAGCGGATGGGCGCCAATCCCCGCTCCACGGTGGGCACCGCCACGGACGCCAACGCCATGCTGCGCATCGTTTTCAGCCGGCTCGGGGAGCCCCGCATCGGCTCCCCCAACGCCTACTCCTTCAACGTGCCCTCGGTGAAGGCCAGCGGCGCCATCACGGTTGAGCGCGGCGGCAAGACCAAGGCCGAAAAGGCAACGTTCAACCGGCTCGGCGGCATGTGCCCGCGCTGCGAGGGCATGGGCTCGGTCACCGACTTCGACTTGTCAGCGCTGTACGACGACGACAAGACGCTGAGTGAGGGCGCCCTCACGATCCCCGGCTACAGCATGGACGGCTGGTACGGGCGGATCTACACCGGCACCGGCTTCCTCGATCCGGACAAACCGATAGCCAAATTCACCAAGCGGGAACTGCACGACCTGCTGTACAAGGAGCCCACCAAGATCAAGGTCGAGGGCATCAACATCACCTACGAAGGCCTGATACCGAAGATCCAGAAGTCGATGCTCGCCAAGGACCCGGAGGCGATGCAGCCGCACATCCGCGCCTTCGTGGAGCGCGCCATCACCTTCACCACCTGCCCCGAGTGCGCGGGCACCCGGCTCAGCCCGGAGGCCCGCTCCTCGAAGATCAACGGCAAGAGCATTGCCGACGCCTGCTCGATGCAGATCACCGACCTGGCCGAGTGGGTCCGCGGCCTGGAGGAGCCGTCGGTGGCGCCCCTGCTGGCCGGGCTCCAGCACCTGCTGGACTCGTTTGCCGCCATCGGGCTCGGCTACCTGAGCCTGGACCGGCCCTCGGGCACCCTCTCGGGCGGTGAATCCCAGCGCACCAAGATGATCCGGCACCTCGGCTCCTCCCTCACCGACGTCACGTATGTGTTTGACGAGCCGACGATCGGCCTGCATCCGCACGACATTGAACGGATGAACGGACTGCTCCTGCAGCTGCGCGACAAGGGCAACACGGTGCTCGTCGTCGAGCACAAACCCGAGACCATCGCCATTGCCGACCACGTGATCGACCTGGGTCCCGGGGCCGGCATCGACGGCGGTGCCGTGTGCTTCCAGGGCACCGTGGAAGACCTGCGGACCAGCGGAACCATCACCGGGCGGCACCTCGACGACCGGGCGCGGCTGAAGGACACGGTCCGGTCACCCTCCGGCACTCTGGAGGTCCGCGGCGCCGCAACAAACAACCTGCAGGACGTCGACGTCGACCTGCCCCTTGGCGTGTTCTGCGTGCTCACGGGCGTGGCCGGCTCCGGAAAGAGCTCCCTCATCCATGGCTCGGTGGCGCGGCGGGACGGCGTGGTGGTGATCGACCAGGGCGCGATCAAGGGTTCCCGGCGCAGCAACCCGGCCACGTACACCGGAATGCTGGAGCCGATCCGCAAGGCGTTCGCCAAGGCCAACGGGGTCAAGCCGGCGCTGTTCAGTTCCAATTCGGAGGGCGCCTGCCCGGCCTGCAACGGAGCCGGCGTGATCTTCACGGATCTGGGCGTCATGGCCACCGTGGAGTCCACCTGCGAGGAGTGCGAGGGCCGGCGGTTCCAGGCCGCGGTGCTGGAATACACCCTGGGCGGGCGGAACATCGCCGAGGTGCTGGGAATGTCGGTGACGGAGGCCGAGGCGTTTTTCGCCGGCGCCGCCGCGGGCGCCGCCGGCAAGGGGACCGCCGAAGAGCTGACCGACGGCTCCGCCCTGCCGGCCGCCCACAAGATCCTGGGCCGGCTGGCCGACGTCGGGCTCGGTTACCTTCACCTTGGCCAGCCGCTCACCACGCTGTCCGGCGGCGAGCGGCAGCGCCTGAAGCTGGCCACGCAAATGGCCGAAAAGGGCGGCGTCTACGTCCTGGACGAACCCACCACGGGACTGCACCTGGCCGATGTGGCGCAGCTGCTGGGGCTTCTGGACCGGCTGGTGGACTCCGGCAAGTCGGTCATTGTCATCGAGCACCATCAGGCAGTGATGGCGCACGCCGACTGGATCATCGACCTGGGTCCGGGGGCAGGGCACGACGGCGGCCGGATCGTTTTCGAGGGCACCCCGGCGGACCTGGTGGCCGGCCGCTCCACGCTGACCGGCGAGCATCTCGCCGCATACGTGGGCGCCTGACCGGCTATCCGGCGGGCTGCACGCAGATGGTGTCCATGGTCAGGGTCACCGCACCCTCGCCCGCGGCGGCGGTCAGCGTGACCTGAATGCCGCCGGCTTCCTTGAGGGATCCCACGTGGGTGCCGCCGCAGGGAATGGAAACCGTCCCGTCGGGCAGGTCCACGCTCCACCGCCGCAGGTCGGTCAGCCGATCGCCGTCGCACTCAATGCGCACGTCGGCTCCGCTGGCGGTCCAGTCGGCCAGGGTCGCGTTGATGCCCGCTTCCACGGCGGGCAGGTCCTCCAGCACCTCCGGCGAAAAGCCCTTGCGGCGCAGCGACTTTCCGAGCCGGTACACGTCGGTGGAGCCGTGTTCGGTGATCGTGGAGGTTTCGATCGCCAGGGCGTCAAAGTTGGGGTTCCCGGCGGCGTCGGGCAGGACCTCCTTCTTCCAGGCACCGGCCAGCTGCCGGTTCAGTGCCAGCGAGGCCAAGTGGCAGGCGGTGTGCCCGGCGGAGAGCGCGGCCCGGTACGCGGAGTCCACCTCGACCTGCACGGAGTCGCCCTCCTGCACCGAGGCATCCCCGGGCAGCACATGGGCAACGGTGAAAACCCATCCCTCGGTGCCCTTCTTCACCGGAATATCGGCGCCGAGGCAGAGCGCTGTTCCGTCGGTGGCGGCGACGACGGCGTCCAGCACGTCATGCGCGGTGCCGGCGGCGGTCCTCAGCACCGCCCGGTCGGCCCCCTGGTCGGGCCAGCCGGCATCCACCGGATGGACGGCGGTGGTGTCCAGCAGGACGGCCCGGGTGCCGTCGGCCAGATCCTGGACATGCAGGACCGTGCCGGCGGATTCCACGGCGCCGGAGGGATAAGTGACTGTTGCATCTACGGTGGGAAGGCTCACAAGGCCACCTTACCGAGGAAAATCGGGCCCGCATCGTGACGGCCGTCACTGGATTCTTCATCCGGGCTGACATGGGGGTACAGTTCTAAGTACGACGCGGGGTGGAGCAGTTCGGTAGCTCGCTGGGCTCATAACCCAGAGGTCGCAAGTTCAAATCTTGCCCCCGCAACCAAGAAGATGGTCCTGACCGGTGAAAACCGGTCGGGGCCGTTTTTGTTTAACCCCGCCCTCTTTCTCCGAAGTTACCCGGAACATGGTTGTCTCCCTGCATGGCCTCCGGTAGGTTTCAGCACCAATGGCATTAGGCAGAGGGCGGCCGGCACATGGAAGCTGAAATAACCCTGCAGGTGGACGGCGCTGAACGGACACTGAGGGTTGACACCCGCACCACAGTGCTGGACGCGCTGAGGGACAGGCTCGGGGTGACCTCCCCCAAGAAGGGCTGCGACCACGGCCAGTGCGGCGCCTGCACGGTGCTGCTCGACGGGCGGCGCACCAATTCCTGCCTCACCCTCGCGGTGGCGCACGACGGCGCTGAGGTCGTCACTGCCGAAGGCCTGGCCGGCGGCACCCCGGACGGCGGACTGCACCCCATCCAGCGTGCCTTCCTGGATCAGGACGCCTTCCAGTGCGGCTACTGCACCCCCGGACAGATCTGCTCCGCTGCAGGGGCCATCGAAGAGGCGGCCGCCGGCCACCCTTCCACGGCAACCGCCAACCTGCAGACCGACGGCGCCGTCGACCTCACCGACGCCGAAATCCGTGAGCGGCTGAGCGGCAACCTCTGCCGCTGCGGTGCCTACGTGAACATCGTTGCAGCCGTACGCCAGGCCGCCGAAGCCGCCCAGGACCGGCCATGATCCCTTTCGAATACCGGCGCGCCGACGACGCCGCGTCCGCCGTCGCGCTGGTCAGCGGCAACCCGAACGCCGCGTTCCTGGCCGGCGGCACCAACCTCGTGGACCGGATGAAGCTGGGTGTGGACAACCCGGGCATGCTGGTGGATGTCAGCAGGCTCCCGCTGGACGCCGTGGCTGTCCTCGAGGACGGCAGGGTGCGAATCGGCACGAATGTGCGCAACGCGGATCTGGCGGCCAACGCGGTGATCCGCCGCCGTTATCCGGTCCTGGCGCAGGCGTTGCTCTCCGGGGCGTCCGGCCAGCTGCGGAACATGGCCACGACCGGAGGAAACCTGCTCCAACGCACCCGCTGCGTGTATTTCCAGGATCCCAGTACGCCATGCAACAAGCGCGAGCCCGGCACGGGCTGCTCCGCCGTGGGCGGCTACACCCGCTACCACGCCATCCTCGGCGCCTCGGAACACTGTGTCGCCACCCACCCCTCCGACATGGCCGTGGCGCTGGCCGCGCTCGATGCGGCGGTGGTGGTGCTGGGAAGCGACGGCGAGCGGACCATAGAGGTCAGCGAATTCCACCGACTGCCCGGCGACGAGCCGGAGAAGGACACCGTCCTTGGCCACGGGGAGCTGGTCACCGCCGTTGAGCTGCCCCCGGCGCCGCAGCGGTCCGCCTACCGCAAGGTCCGGGACCGCGCGTCGTACGCCTTTGCCCTGGTGTCGGTGGCCGTTGCGCTGGAGTTGGAAGACGACGACGCCGTCACGCCGGTGATCCGTGACCTGCGGATCGCCCTGGGCGGCGTGGCCCACAAGCCATGGCGGGCGCTGCAGGCCGAGGCCGTGCTGCGCGGAGCCCCTGCTACCGAAGAGAATTTCCGCGCCGCAGCCGATGCCGAACTGGCCGCCGCCGAACCGCTGCACGATAACGGCTTCAAACTGCCGATGACTCGAAATGCCCTGGCCGCGGTCCTGAGGGAGCTGACCGGCGCACCGGCCCCGGAGGCGGCAGCAGCGGGGACCGATCACCCCGAGGGGCCCGAGGGCCCCGTGGACGCCGGCTGGGAAGAGATGGGCTCATGAGCAGACTGCTGCCGACTTCGGCCATCGGAGAATCCCTTGAGCGGCTTGACGGTGAGCTTAAGGTTACGGGGCGGGCCCCCTATGCCTATGAACAGCCGGTGAAAGACCCCGTTCACCTCTATCCGGTGCTTTCCACCATTGCCCGGGGCCGGGTGGAACGGGTGGAAACCGCGGCAGCCGAGGCCGTCGACGGCGTGCTGACCATCCTTACCTCGGAAACCGCGCCGCGCCTGGCGGATACATCCGACCGGGAACTGGCCGTCCTTCAGGATCCCGGCGTGGGCTATCGGGGCTGCATTGTCGCCGCAGTGCTGGCCGAAACCCCGGAGATTGCCCGGGAAGCAGCAGCAATGGTGTCAGTGAAATATGCCGAAGAGCCCTTCAACGCAGAACTGCGCAGCGACGACCCGGCACTCTATGCACCAGAGGAACTGAACGCCGGCACGCCTACGGACAGCAGCCAGGGCAATGTGGACGCCGCCTTGGAAACCGCTGTCCTTACTGTTGATGCCACCTATTCCACCCCTGCCGAGCACAACAACCCGCTGGAACCGCACACTACGGTGGCCCAGTGGGACGGACGGATCCTGACCCTGTGGGATTCCACCCAGGGCGTGCATTCGGTGAAGGACACGCTGGCACAAGTACTGGGGCTGGAGCAGGACCAGATCCGGGTCATCGCTCCGCATGTGGGCGGCGGATTCGGTTCCAAGGGAATGCCTCATGTGCACGTGGTGATGGCTGCCCTGGCCGCACAGTGCACCGACGGACGTCCGGTGAAGTTTCCGGTCAGCCGACAGCAGATGTATTCGCTCACCAGCCACCGCACCCCCACCGTTGCGCACATCCGGCTGGGCGCCGCCGACGACGGCCGCCTCACGGCGATGTCCATGGATATCCACGAGCACACCTCCAGGATCAAGGAATTCGCGGAGCAGACACCGGCACCGTTCCGGATGATGTATGCCTGTCCCAACCGCCGCACCACCACCCGCCTGGCTCCGCTGGATATCCCCGTGCCGTCCTGGATGCGCGCGCCGGGTGAGTGCCCGGGCATGTTCGGGCCGGAGGTGGCCATGGATGAACTGGCCGCCGCGGCAGGCTTGGATCCCCTCGAGCTGCGCCGGCGGAACGAGCCGGACGTCGATCCGGAAACCGGCAATCCGTTTTCCAGCCGACATCTGCTGGAATGCTTCGATCTCGGGGCCGAGCGGTTCGGCTGGGAGAACAGGGTCACCCGCCCCCGCTCGGTGGTGGAGGACGGCTGGCTGGTGGGCATGGGCACGGCCAGTGCGGTATATCCGTTTATGCGCCAGCCCGCCAACACCGCCCGAATCGGCTACGAGCAGGACGGAATCTATTCCGTGCAGATCGGTGCCGCGGATATCGGCACCGGCAGCTGGACCGCCCTGACGCAGATTGCCGCCGATGCCCTGCGGGTTCCGGTGGACCGGATCCGGCTCGGGATCGGTGACACACGGTTCCCCCCGGCCAGCGTCGCCGGCGGATCTTCGGGCACGGCGAGTTGGGGCGGCACCATCGTGGCCGCAGCACAGGTGTTCCGGGCCGACCATGGCGAGCACCCCTCGCCAGGGGCACAGACCGAGGCCGGGCCGCCCGCCGACCCCGAGGCGCAGAACCTCGCCCTCTATTCCTTCGGGGCGCACTTCGCGGAAGTGCGGATTTCGACCGATACCGGCGAAGTCCGGGTCAGCCGGATGCTGGGAGTTTTCTCTGCAGGGCGGATCATCAATCCCAGGACCGCCCGGTCCCAGCTCCTCGGGGGGATGACCATGGGCCTGGGCATGGCGCTGCACGAGCACAGCGTGCTGGATCCGCGGTTCGGTATTTTCGTCAATCACGACCTCGCCGAATACCACGTTCCCACGAATGCCGATGTGCTGGACATGGACGCGCTCTGGATCGAAGACCGGGACGAACATGCCGGTCCGCTGGGTGCGCGCGGACTCGGGGAGATAGGCATCGTGGGCAGCGCGGCGGCCATAACAAACGCCGCCTACAACGCCTCCGGCGTCCGCGTCAGGGACCTGCCGCTCACGCCGGATAAGTTTCTGGCCTAGGAGCACGGCCCCGGAGCACCTGGGGTTCAGCCTTGGGGAAAGCCGTCCCGGGGCCACCACGCCGGCAGCAGGTTCGGCAGCGACGCCAGCCAGGCTTCGACGTCGTCGTCGTCCCCCGCAACCCACTGCTCAATCCAGGAGGCGTAGGCGCCGCCCAGGAACGCCGCGGCCACCTCGCAGTCAAGGTCCGGCACCAGTCCGTAGCCCTCCCAGGCGTACACGGCCAACAGGAACCGCGGACGCAGCCCCTCGGCGAGCACCTCCTGGAAGGTGCCGGTGGAAAACAGCAGCCGATAGGTCCGCCGCTCCGACCGGGTGTGCTCCAGGATTCGCCGGAGGGCGTCGGCATACAGGACGCCGACTTCCGCTTGTGTCCGGCCGGTGCCCCGCTGGTCGACGTCCACGGCACCGAGCCGATTCACCACGTCGACGTAGACCGAGGCGGCGAAATCGAAAATATTGCGGTGATGCCCATAGAACGTGGTGCGGTGCACGCCGGCCTGCCGGCATAACCCGGCAACACTGATTTCCGCCAGGTCAGAGTCCCGCAGCAGCTCCCAGAGCCCGTTCTCAAGCGCCTCCCGGGTGCGGGCGCTCCGCGGCTCGTCCGGGACGGGTCGCCGAGGGGGAAGGGGTGTTTCCGGTCCGGGCATGGACTTATCTTCTCAGATATACGGAAGGGTCTTCTCGGATACACGGAAGGGCCCGCCGAAGCGAGGCCCTTTCATGCCGCCGCGCTGGGGGACGCGGCGAGGATGGTGTCCTAGTTATTCAACACCTGTAGAACAGACTCTAGCCGAGAGAAGGCCGTACAGCCGAACGGGCCGGGCGCGGCGTGTCGGATTGGCCGGCCGCGGTGGCCGGATTCCGGCGGTTAGCGCGGAACCGGACCGAAACCCTGTGGGCGCGGTCAGCTGGCTTCCGCGGGCCGCACCCGGTGGCGCGGCGGGAGCGGAATGACCGCAGAGGTCCGGCGCTGATACTGCACATAATCCGGATGCCGGGACCGGGAGATGCTCTCGGTGAAAAGCGTGGACCCCGCAAAGAGCAGGGTCAGCAGCGCCGCGCCCAGCACGGTCCAGTGCAGCCAGGCGCCGGTGGCCGCCACGGCGAAGCCGTAAAACAGCCACCACTGCACCTGCTCGAAGAAGAAATTGGGGTGACGCGAGAAGCGGAAGAGGCCGGTTTGCAGGAAGTCCGGCCGGGGCGTCCGGCCGGCGCGCCGTTCGGCGGCCTTCCACTGGTGAAAGTTCCACTGCTGCTGGTCGGCGACCGTCTCGCCGGCCAGCGCAGCGACAAACAGCACCGCCAGGGCCCAGTCTCCGGCGGTCAGCTGACCGGGATGCCGGTACACCGTGAGGGCCGGCAGCGTCATCGCGAAGATGATGACGTTCTGGTAGATGCTGATGAAGAGGAGGTTGAAGACGGCGAACTGCCACGGTTTCATGCGGTTTCTCAGAATGGCCCACCGGTAGTCTTCGCCGCCGGGCGCATATCCGCCCTTGCGCGCGAAGTTGAACGTCAGCCGGGCTCCCCACAGGCTCACCAGCGCAGCCATCAGCAGCAGGCGTCCCTCGAAGCCCGATGCCGCCGCGAAGACCCAGACGTAGGCGAGGGGAACCACCGACCAGATGCGGTCGGTCCAGGAATACTCCCGGGTGAGCAGGGAGAGCACCCACGTCCCGGCACAGACAGCGGTGAGGATCCACAGGTTGACCAGAACCGGATTCATCCTCGGAGCGTACGCGCGCGGCTCCCTGGGCGGAAGACGGACGACGGCGGCTGGTAGCCTCGGCGCATGACCTCGCTTTTACTGCGGCCCTGGCAGGCGGCCGACGCCGGCGCTCTGGCCAGTATTTACCGCGGCAGTCCCGACCTGGCGCGGCAGCTCGGTCCGGAGGCCGGCTCAGCCGCCGGAGCGCAGCGGATCATCCGGGAGGACCTCGGCTGGGATCCTGCGAACGCGTGCAACCTGGCCCTCGAAGCCGGCGGCACCGCCGTGGGCAACGCCGGCATCAGCAGCATCGACTTCCGCCACGGGACGGCCTGGACGTACTACTGGCTGGCCGCTCCGGTGCGCGGCAAAGGCCTGGCGGCGCGTGCGCTGGCCACGCTGAGCCGCTGGGCCCTGGAGGAACTGCACCTGCACCGGCTCGAGCTGGGCCACCGGACCAACAACCCTGCTTCCTGCCGGGTGGCGTTGGCCGCGGGCTTTGCGCCCGAGGGAATCCAGCGCGCAAAGCTGCGTTACGGCGTCGACCGCTTCGATGTGGAAACGCACGCTCGGCTGGCGACGGACCCTGCTCCGGGACTGCCGCCGATCGAGTTGCGCCTGCCCTAAGTTGACGGGGCGGGCCACAACCCCGCCAATCCGTTAGCGGCTGGTGGTGTTCCGGGCGGCTTGGGCATTGAAGAGCGATGCCGCAGTGGCCGCGTCCTGGATTGTCACCGTGAGGCTTCGCCCGCCGGGACCATGGACACGCAGCGCTTCGCCATTGCGGAAGATCAGCCCGACCGAACCCGCTCCGCCGAACCGGATCCCCCACCCCAGGAACTCCGTGAGGCCGCGGACAGTGACCACCTCCGCTGTTGTGCCGTCGGCAGCCGGAATACGGAACCGACCCAGGCCTAACAGTGAGCTGCAGGTCAGCCCGCGGTGATCGACGGTGACGGTCCACCGTCCGGCGACAACGCCGAGCGCCAGCAGAACCGTTCCCACAATGGTGAGGAACCACAGCGGGCTAACCAGGCCGACGACGATCAGGGCCAGCCCGGCAATCCCCCCGCCGAGCAGGCAGACCCAGGCGGTGGTGACTTTGCTCCAGGCAGCAATTTCGCCCGGCGCAAGGTTCAGGCCCGGGGTAGGGACGCCGGCAGCATCGGGTGACGCGAGAGGACGACTGCCGGCGACGACGGCAGCGAGAATCCCATACCCACCGCTCAGGAGCGCGGTTATCACCATCGAGGCACGCGGATCCGGAGCCAGCAATGGATCCGAGAGGCCAACCTGGCCGCTAAGCAGCACGGGAAGCGCTGAGGCCAGGAAGACTTCGATGCCGGCCAAGAGAGCAACGGACAGCCGGCGACCCCATCCGGTCAGTTTCCCGGACCACTTCATGAACGCCAGGACGGCCAACCCTGCGGCGGCCGGCGCCGCAAAGGACAGCACGATGAGCGACAACGGACCGACGGTGGTAACTTCTTGCGTGGACCAGCTCCATTGCTGGGCAACCTCCGCGGGAAGCCGCCCGCTCCATCCGGTGACAAGTGCGAGGGATCCCAGCAGAACCGCCGCCGCTGGAAGGAAGACCCCCAGCCAGAAGCGAGGGTCCGGATCCGACGGTGTGCGGCGAGCGGGCAGATTCGTCGTCATGAGGAAGTTTCCTTGTCGAGGCGTTGGCGGAAGAGCGCGAGGATCGATTCGGTGGACAGACCGAGCCCGGCCAGCTGCGAGGCGGCGTCGTCAAGGATGCGCAGGACGTGCTCGCGTGCGGCCGGTGCCGGAGCAATAACCACCGCTCCACGCCCGCGCCGCAACTCAATGAGTCCCTGATCGCGCAGGTCCTGATAGGCGTGCAGGACGGTGTGCAGGCTGACACCCAGAGACTGTCCCAGCACCTTCGCGGCGGGAAGGCGCTCCCCGTCGGGCAGCGAACCGTCCAGGATGCCCTGCCGAACCGCTCCTGCAATCTGTTCGTGCAGGGGCGAGTCATTGGCGGGGGTCAGGCGAATCAGCATTTGTTCATTCTATTGTTATAGGTGAAGCATAACAATAGGCTCGGACCCGACCCGTTCGTCTGCAGTTTGGGGCCGAGGGCTTGGCGGCCCGTCGGAAGGGTCGGGGCTAGGCGCTCTGCTCCGGGAGCGGATTGCTGTCCCGGTCGTGGAGAAGGTCAACACCCAGCGACGCGAGCGCCGTAGCCGCGGCCATCCAGAGACGGGGTGCTGCCACTCCGCGCCGGGACAACCAGTCTTCGGTTCCCGCATCCAGGCGAAGCGAGAGCGCCTGCATGCCGGCTACCGCCGCTCCGGCGCCGGCCGCCACCGCCGCACGCACCGCCGCTGGCCGTGCCCGGCCCGGAAACAGCACCACCGCCACCCCGGCAGCAGTCAGGAGTCCGGGCGCGAGGACATAGGCACGGCGGAGCGCGACCGGCCAGTCGGTCGGTCGCCGGAGCGTGAACGCTCCGGCGAGTGCGGAAACGCCCAGTGACAGGGGAAGATTCTTCATGCCCCCACGCTACTGGACCCCGCTGCCGGGGCCGATGGCGGAAGCGATCTCAACATCCCGGCACACCGCCAGCCGACCCGCTGCGGCGGCAGCCCCGATGCTGAGCGCCAGCACTCCCCCGAAAGGGTCGAATCCGAACACCGCCCACAACACCATGGAGGGCACCGCGAAGAACGCAACCACGTGAATCCACTGCCGGCGCACGGGACGCAGCAACAGTCCCAGCACCAGGCCCACCGGAACACCCACCAGCAGGCAAAGCCCGCCAAAGATCGCCATCATAAACAGCCACATGCCGAAGGGGTTAAAATCCGATCCCGGCTGCACCGGCTCCTGAAAAGCAGAACAACGTACAGCACCGTCCAGGCCGCCAGCCATAGTCCGGTGGCCACGGCTATCCCCTTGATCAAGCCGTAATTGCCCAGCACCACTCTGCCGTTCTGCGGTGAAAGTTTTGGTTTCCGCATGCATCCTCCCCTCGTCCTGGTGTGATCCTACCGGGACTGTTCTCCCGCGGACGGAGTCGAGGAAGCCGGATGCGAAGTCACTATGACCTGGACTGCAGCGGAACCGGCTACTCCTCGGAGCCGGTCAGGTTTACTTCCAGCTGGCCACCGCGGACCCGGGTGTGGAACACCGGCTGCGGAGCGGTCGCCGGGCCGCGCAGCACCTCGCCGCTCCTGAGTGAAAAGGTGCAGCCGTGCCAGGGGCAGACCACGCCCAACTCACCGCGGACTTCCTCCAGATGCCCCTCAAACAGCGGCCCGCCGAGGTGGGAGCAGGCGCCGGCGAGCACCGACACGCCGTCGTCGCCCGCGCCGTCCCGCCGCAGCACCACCAGCGGAACGCTGCCCAGGGTCGCCGCGCGCAGCTGCCCGACGGCAAACCCCTGGATCAGACCCAGCGAGTGCCAGCCGCTGGGGACTTCCTCGGGCAGGTCCTCGTTGCGGTTCACACCCGCGCCCTGGCGGTAGGCCAGATGTGCTCCCAGGTACGCGCCGAAACCGGAAAGGCCATACCCGCTGAACGACAGCAGCTTTCCGAGCCGATGGTTGCCGCGGATCCGGACCACCCAGGAGGCGGCATAGAACCCGACGGCGATGCCGTTGGCGACCTCGTGCACAATACCGGTTCGCTGCTGCCGCGTTTCGAGCTGGGAAAAATCGGTCACTCCCGAGACGGCTGCGGGCACTGCCGCTAACACACCCACTCCCACCAGGATTTGGGCCGCCTGCTCGTTGCCGGGCAGCAGATCCAGCACGGCGGCGGAAGACCAGGCGCCCAGCGGCACGCTCACCAGCGCCGGATGCAGCGGATGGCCCAGCGGCACACCATGCAGGACATCCGTTACCGCCGGCCACGGCAGGACTTTCTTGACGATGCCGGACACCGTGCCGGCAAGGGGGTCCAGCCAGGCGGCCCCTTCGAGTTTGTCGGCAGTGTCGGCCAACGGCAGACGTGGCATGTCGCTCTCCTTCGACGGTGCGGGCCGGGAATCCGGCCGCGAAACCGGTGGACGGTCAACAGGGTAGTCAGGGTGCCGTGAGCCGCACCACCCGCAACCGGCATATCCGCGCCCGAGGCGGTTATACGCCGGTTGCGGTCGTCGGTTAGTACCGGCCGCCCTCCGGCAAGGGAGCATTGTCCAGCATGGCCAGGTCCTCGCCGCTGAGCTGCAGCTCACCGGCCATCACATTGTCCCGCAGGTACTTCGGTGATTTGGTTCCGGGAATCGGGATCACCCGCCGGCCCTGGGCCACCACCCACGCCAGTGCCACCTGCGCCGGCGTAGCGCCCACCCGTTCGGCGACGTCGCGCACCCGCTGCACAATCGCCAGGTTGGCTTTCAGGTTGTCCTGCTGAAAGCGCGGGAGCCGGCGCCGCATGTCGTCGGCCGGTAAATCGTCAAACGAGGTGAAGCGGCCGGTCAGAAAACCGCGGCCCAGCGGGGAGAAGGGAAGGAAAGCCATCCCCTGTTCCTCGCAGTAGGGCACGACGTCGGACAGCCGGTCGCGGGTCCACAGCGACAGCTCGGACTGCACGGCGGTGACGGGGTGCACGGTCTGGGCCAGCCGGATCTGCTCCACGCTGGCCTCGGACAGGCCAATGGCACGGGCCTTGCCGTCCTGGACGGCCTGAGCCATCGCGCCCCAGGACTCCTCCAGCGGCACCTGCGGATCGACCCGGTGCAGCAGATACAGGTCCACGTGGTCGGTTCCCAACCGTTGAAGGCTGCCGTCGATGGACTCCCGGATGTGCCCGGGGCGGCCGTTGACCGTCAGGCCGGGCAGCGTGCCGCTTCCCCTGGACGCGGTGCTGACTTCCAGTCCCACCTTGGTGGAGAGCACCGCCCGGTCCCGGTAGCCGTCCTGCAGCGCCCGGCCCACGAGTTCCTCGTTGGTGTAGGGGCCATAGACGTCCGCCGTGTCGATCAGGGTTGCCCCGAGTTCGATGGCTCCGCGGATGACCGCGACGGAGGTTGCGTCGTCGCGCTCCGCATCCATGTCATAGGCATAGCTCATACCCATGCAGCCCAGCCCTATGACACCGACGTCAGGCCCGTTGGTTCCCAGCGTGGTTGTGCGCATGTTGGCTCCTCCTGGTTGCTCTGAAGCATCTCTGCGGAAACCGGAAGCGGGCCTCCATTAGTCAAGGCTAGAAGGAGGGCCGCCCAAGCGGGAGGTGCGGCAGACTGGTGGGTATGACTTCGGGGGAAGAAAACCAAGCAGCCACATTCCGCACAGCCATGCCGGCCCGCTACCGGGGAATCCTGGGCGGTCTGGGGTTCGCAACCGTAGCGGGAACCGTCATCGCCGCACTGGAGGAGGGACCCCTCGCCTTAGGGGCCGGCCTGTTCATCGCGGTCATTTTTGTGCCCGTGCTGCTGATGACCGCCCGGATTTCGATTTCTGAGCAGGGCATCAGGATTCGGGTCGCCGCCGTCTTTGCGACGGAGATCCCCTACCGGGAGATCACGGGCGTCTCGGTGGGCCCGGTTACGGGGCTGCGCGAGGGCATGGGGCTGCGCATCCTTCCGGACGGCACCGGCTACTTGGTGGGCGGTCCGTCCGTCCGGATCGAGTGCGGCAGGACGGCGGTCCTGGTGTCTTGCCGCAGCCCGGACCGGCTGCTGGACGCCCTCGCCCCGCATCTGAGCGCAGCATCCGGGAGTTAACCGACGGTGCCGCCCTCCTCCCTTGCGGGAGCAGAGCGGCACCTTTCAGTTAGCGGGACGTCAGCGCGTGGCGGCGCCGTCGTGCACGGTATCCCCGGGCGCTGTGCCCTTGGACGCGGTGCCCGCCGGGCCGGTTTCGCCGTCGACGGCCGGCTGGTCGGTGTGCGGATGGCGGCGCTCCAGGGAAGCGCCCTCGACGTCGACGTCGGGCAGGATCTTGTTCAGCCACTTCGGCAGCCACCAGGCCTTGTCGCCGGCCAGGTGCATCAGCGCCGGGATCAGCAGCATGCGCACCACGAAGGCGTCCAGGAGGACACCGAAGGCCAGCGCGAAGCCAATGGGCCGAATCATCGTGCTGTGCGAGAAGATGAATCCGCCGAACACTGCGGCCATGATGATCGCTGCCGCCGTGACCACCGAGCGGCCGGCGCGGACACCCTGCGCGACGGCGTCGCGTGCCGTCGCTCCGTGGGCATAGGCTTCGCGCATGCCGGAGCCCAGGAAGAGCATGTAGTCCATGGCCAGGCCGAACAGGATGCCCACGAGGATGGTCGGCAGGAAGCTCAGGATCGGACCAGGCGTCTCCACGCCGAAGACGCCGGAGAGCCAGCCCCACTGGTAGATGGCCACCACGCCGCCAAGGGCCGCGAAGTAGGACAGGATGAAGCCGAGCGTGGCGATGACCGGAACATAGATGGACCGGAACACCAGGATCAGGATCAGCAGCGAGAGCCCGACAACCACACTCAGGTAGATCGGCAGCGCCTCGGACAGCTTGTCCGAGATGTCGATGTTGCCGCTGGCGGAGCCGGCCACGCCGATCTCGTATTCGCCGTTCAGCGGCGACATGTCGCGCAGCGTGTGCACGAGGGTTTCAGTGGATTCACTGGTGGGGCCTTCGGTCGGAATGACCTGGAAGGCTGCCACGGTCCGGTCCTCGGAGGAGCCGATGGGGGCAACGGCCGCCACGTCCTCCTGGTCGAAGATGGTCCGGGCGATCTCGGTCTGAGCTGTCAGGGCTTCCTCCTCGGAAGGCTCCCCGGGCAGCTCGGCGACCACCAGCAGCGAGCCGTTCTGGCCCTCGCCGAACTTTTCCGACACCGCTGAGTAAGCCTGGTACTGGCTCGAGTCATGGGCCTCGGCTGAGCCGTCCGGCAGGTTCTGCCGCAGGTCCAGCGCCGGGATGGCGATCAGCAGCAGGCCGGCGATTGCCGCAACCACGGTGAGCACGGCACGGCCGGTTCCCATGGCCATGACCGGCGCGGTCTCCGGGCGGCCGTTGCCGGCCGCAGCGGTGGCGGCAGCGCCGTGCGCATCAAGGGCCGCACGTTCCTTGCGGCTGAGGACGCGCCTGCCGGCGATCTTCAGCAGCGCCGGAGTCAGCGTGACAGCGATCAGCACGGCAACGGCCACGCAGGCGGCGCCCACGGTGCCCATCAGGCCCAGGAAGGGGATGCCCGTAACGTTCAGGGCCAGCAGGGCGATGAACACGGTGGCACCGGCGAACACCACGGCGTTGCCGGAGGTGCCGTTGGCCAGCGCGATGGATTCCTCGAGGGCGTAACCGGCCTTCAGCTGGCGCCGGTGCCGGTTGACGATGAACAGCGCGTAGTCAATGCCAACGGCGAGGCCCAGCATCAGTCCAAGGATGGGGGTGATCGAGGCCATTTCGACGACGCCGGAGAAGGCCAGCGCGCCCAGGGCGCCGATGCCGACGCCGATCAGCGCGGTCAGCAGGGGCAGACCGGCAGCGATCAGGCTGCCGAGCATGACGACCAGCACGACGGCGGCGACCACCAGGCCGACCACTTCACCGACACCGAAGAGGCTGGGGACGGCGGCGGAGATTTCCGCTGAGTAGTTGACCTTGACGCCGTCGACCCGGGAGTCCTCAAAGACGGCCACGACGGCGTCCTTCGTCTCCTGGGTGATTTCCATCTGCGTGTCGGAGAAGACCACGTTCAGTACAGCCGCGCTGCCGTCTTCGGAGACGGTGCGGATTCCCTCGGCCATCTCCAGCAGCTCGGCGCCCTGCTCGGCCGGCTGTGCCTGTGCTTCAAGTTCGGCGGCCTGGGTGTCCAGTTCGTCGCGGCCGGCGTCCAGTTCTGCCTGCTGCGTTTCCAGGCCGGCGAGCATTTCTGCCGGGGCTCCGGCGGCTTCAGCCTGCGCACGCGCGGCATCGAGCTGTTCCTGCCCGGCGTCGAGCTGTGCCCGGGCCTCCTCAAGCTGGGCGCGGCCGGCCTCAATCTGGGCCTGCCCCTCGGCCAGCTGCTGCCCCTGCGCCGCACGCTCGGCCTCGGTGGCAAAGGGATCAACAACGTTTTCCACGCCGTCGATCTCGGCGGCCTCGGTCACCAGCGCGGAGATCTCCTGCTGCTGCTCCGGGGTGAAGCGGGAGCCGTCCTCGGTCTGGACAATAACCGAACCCGATCCCCCGGATGCCTGCGGGAGCTTCTCCTGCAGACGCTCGGTGACCTGAGTGGTGGGGGTGTTGGGGATGGAAAATGCGGTGGCGAGCGTGCCGCCGAAGAGCGCGAACGCTATTCCGGCAACCGCAAGCACGGCAATCCAGACCGCGAGCACGGTGCGCGCCCGGCGCGCTGCCGCCCGACCTAGTCGGTAGAGGAATTCAGCCATGAGAGTCCTAACAGGGGTGGGTAAGGAAAATTTTGGAGGAAGCGGGTCTAGGCCGGAGCTCTTGCCGATGGTTCGGTGCCGTGGCCGTCCCGGACTGCTTCGATGAGGCGTTCCAGATGCCGCGCCCAGATCTGCCGCGACTCGGGGGTGTCAACGGCACCGGTTTCTGCGGCCCAGTGGTGGTAGAGCACACCAATGCCGCCGGCGAGGGACCCGACCAGCAGGTGAAGGGCGAGCTTGTCCGCGTCCGGCCGGCGGCGGAGCATGGCGTCAAGGAGCCGGTCGCTCACATCGGTGAAAACGCGCAGCGTCATCAGGGCCTGATGCGGGGACGGGTCCTGATCAGGGCAGCCCAGCACCCGGGTCAGGTAAGACATGGGCCCCACGAGGTCGGCTGACCGGAACGCGGCGGCCATTTCCTCCATCATGGAGGCCTCGGGGCCGTCGCCGGCCGGCACTGCGGCAAGACTCTCGACGACGGAGCTCAGGACATTGCCGCACGCTTCGGTAACGACGTCGTCCACTGAGGCGAAATGGTTGAACACGGTGCGCCGGGACACATCGGCGCGTGCGGCGAGCTCGTCGACAGTGAAATCCGTGCCTGCACGCTCGCTCATGAGAGTTGCCGCGGCATCAACGATTGCCTGCCGGTGGCGGGATTTCAGCGCCGTGCGGCGGTCGGCGGGGTTACTGGTTAACACGTCATTACACTAAGTGCAGTGATGCACTAAGTGCAATTTGAAAGGCTGCACGCAGCCCCACCTCCCCCAGGAGGCAGCAGCTAGGTGCTGGGAACAATTAGGTACTGGGAACGATGTTGTGGTTCCGCCGGAACAGGTTCTGCGGATCGTACGCATTCTTCAGCGCCGTGAGGCGGGCCAGCTTGTCCGTCCCGTAGACGGACGGGGCGGTGCCCTGTGCCACCGGATCCTCGGCGCCCATAAAGTTCACGTACTGCGCGCCGGAGGAAAACGGTTCCACGGCCTTCGCCACCCCTCGGACAAAGGCCGTCCGGGCGGCATCGTCCGCCGGGTCCTGCCAGAAGCCGTAAATGTTCAGCCAGTAGGGGGCATCCCGGGTGGGAAAGGCGGTGGCGTCCTCCGACACACGGCCGTAGGCGCCGCCCAGATGGTGAATGTCGAAACCGGTCCCGCGCCAGGTCTGCTCACAGCCGGCGCGCACCAGGGCATCTATGGCGGCGTCATCAAGTCGGTCGATGTTGGCGTTTTTCCAGTAGGCGCGCGAACCCGGCGGAAACGTCGAGTCCATGGCCGTCTGCCATTCGGACCAGGGCACCGCTTCCACTACCTCCATGTCAGGGGGAGCTGCCGCGGTAAGCTGCCGGATCAGCGCTGCCCCGGCCTCCTGATCCGGGTCCGCCCAGGCGAGTCCGATCACCAGCAGCGGCTGGTCCCCCATGTCCCATTCCTCGATCGGCACCAGGCAGCTGATGATGGTGGTCATCTCATCGGGCAGCCCGGCCGTCCACGCGTCATAGGCGTGCAGCGCCGAGTGCCAGTGCATGTTGCCGTACACCAGGTTCCCGGTGAGGACCTGCGCGGGCAGCGGATGTGCCGAAAACGTAAAAGAGGTCACCACGCCGAAGTTCCCGCCCCCGCCGCGCAGCCCCCAGAACAGCTCGGGGTGCTGGTCCGCGTCCGCGCGCACCTCCTCACCGTCGGAGGTGACGACGTCGGCTCCCAGCAGGTTGTCGATGCTCAGCCCGCCGGTTCGGGTGAGCCAGCCGACGCCGCCGCCGAGCGTCAGCCCGGCGACTCCCGTGCCTGAGACCACACCCAGGGGAACCGCGAGCCCGTAAGGGGCGGTGGCGAGGTCCACGTTTCCGATGGTTGCCCCCGCCTGCACGGTGACCGTACCGGCGCCGGCGTCCACGCTGACGTCGTTCAGCGCACCCATGTCCAGGACCACGCCGTCGGCGACCGTGCCATTGCCGGCCACGTTGTGCCCTCCGCCGCGCACCGCCAGCGGCAGCCCCCACAGCTGGGCGAAGTCCAGCACGGGTGCAATGTCCTTTGCGGACCCGGCCCGGACAATCAGTGCCGGCCGGACATCGATCATCCCGTTCCAGACGTTGCGTGCCGTCTCGTAGGTTTCTTCATCCGGGAGAATAACGGTTCCGGCCACGGCTGTGCGCAAGTCTTCCACGGCGTCCGGAGGCAGCTCAGGGAACATCGGGTTCACCACCTTGTGGGCGGCTACCGCCGGGCCCGCGGATGGTGCCCGAATCCATACGGCTCCTGCCGCTCTCGCTAAAAATTGTTCGCCGCGGCGCCGGGACAGTCAAGAGACGGAGGGGCGCCTCGCCCGCAGGACACGCCGCCGGAGCGGGCCCCTGCTCCACATCCGGCAGCGCAGCGGTGAAGACCGTACCTTTCCCCGGCGAACCTTTGAACGTCAGGGATCCACCGTGAAGTCTCGTCGCTGTGCCGTTCAGCGGACATGGGTGGAGCGTGAGCGCACGCCCGGGCCCGGAGATAAGGAGCGGCGCTGCGGAGCTGCATCGAAATCCAGCAGGAAAAGGAAGAAGCCGACGCCGGCCGGGCCCGCCACGGTTGGCAAGCCGGCTGCGCCGCCGGCACTGCATATGCAAGGCTGGGGAAGTACCGAACGCCCATTCGCTTCCCGGAGAAGTTTCCACACCGGGCGTTACGCCAAGGACAGGAGCAGCACATGAGCGACCAGGATCAGAGCATCAACCCCGGAGCCGACGCCACGGACAACAATCTGGCCGGCACCCGGGATGAGTTCAACGACGAAGTAACTGCCCGCCTCGTCCAGGAGGCAAAGACGCAGGAGCACGAGGAGGAAGCCGGGAACGACGGCGAAGCCGAGCGGGAAGATCAGCCAGCCCTCGAAGTGGACGAGGACAGCCCCGCCTCGGAAGCAAAACCCTCGTCCTGATTTCTTCCTGATACCCAGTCCCCTTCACGGCACGCAGGCCGCCCCTGTAGGATTAGTAAGCACACTGTCTATTACGGTTCGTTCTTCAGATCCTAAATTGGTAAAGGGAGAATCCGATGAGCACGAGCGCAGGAGCGGCCGGAGAGCCGGCCCGCAAGCCAAACCCTGCGGGCACCGGCCAGCCAAGCCGGAATGCCGGCAGCACCAACCGCCGCCACGACGCCGCTGAAAGCCGCGAGCAGATTGTTGGACGGGAAAAAGATGAGTTTGGCGGCGTCAAGATCGGCTCCGCCTTCTTCGGCTGGTTGGCTGCCGCCGGAACCACAGTGCTGTTGAGCGCTATCGCCACTGCTTTCGGCGCGGCCTTGATCGCCAACAATAACGACGTCGCCGGCGAGGCCACAGCCAACCCCGAGGGCGCCGGGATCACCGGAATCATTATTCTCATGGTGATCCTGTTTGTTGCCTACTTCTGCGGCGGATACGTTGCCGGACGGATGGCACGGTTCAGCGGCATCAAGCAGGGCGTGGCGGTCTGGGCCTGGGGCATCGTCATCGCCGTCGTACTGGCCCTTATCGGAGCCATTGCCGGGAGCGAGCTGAACATCAACGCCCAGCTGAACACCTATCCGCAGCTCTCCGGAGACAATACGGGCGCCGCCATCATCTCAATCATCATTGCAGCCTTGGTTGCGCTCGCCGGAGCCATCTTGGGGGGTCTGGCCGGCATGCGCTTCCACCGCCGAGTGGACAAGGCCGGACTCGGAAACTGAGCGGCGTGCGAACCGCCTCGACCAGGCTCCGCGATTTCCCCTTAGCCCTCATCCCGTCGATCGAGTTCCTGCACCAGTTCCTCGTGCCGAAATTCGGTCTCCGGATGGATTTCACCATCCCGGAGGATCTCCACGTCCCGCTCCCGATGCACCTTGCTGTTGAGGATTTCCACGTCCGACAGTTCCAGGTCCTGCAAATCCTCGGGGTACGGATCGTCGGGGGTCAGCATGGTTTTCATGTTCACTCTCTTCATGTCAGTGGAACCTCTGCCTACATATATTACGGCCGCGCACCCACAGTGCGTCCCAGTCGGGAGCATATCCGGCTGCCGCACCGAAGCGACACCGTGCCGTCCCTGGACTGGTGCCGATGAAGGCCTTACCGCGGTGGTTGCGCCGCGTGGGTATCGAGGTTGCCGGATGGGCGCTGATTGTCCTGGGACTGGCCGCCTTGGTCCTGCCCGGCCCCGGCCTCCTGGCCATTGTGGCCGGCCTGGCCTTGCTCTCCCTGCGCTATCGGTGGGCCAACCGCTTCCTCCGCCCGGTCAAGGCCAAGGCCTTTGAAGCGGCCGAAAAGGGAGTGCAAACCTGGCCACGCATCGGCTTCAGTGCGAGCGGCGCCGTGTCAGTCATGGCAGCAGGTATTCTCTGGGGCGCCTGGGGCAAGACTCCGCCGTGGTGGCCCTACGGTGATGCCCTCTGGCTGCCCGGCGGCTGGGGCACCGGAACCGGACTCATCATCTCCGGGCTTATCGCCCTGGGGCTGATTGTTTACAGCTGCCGCAAATTCCGCGGACGGGCCACGCGCAATTCCGGCGCCGTGGAGACGGCCGATTCCCGACGGGCCCCGGGCAATCAGGCTTAGGCGGTCTGGTCGGACCGCAGCCGGGCATTGAGTGCCTGCAGCGCCTCGGCAGCAGCCGCGAGGGCTGCCGCTTCCTCGTCGCTCAGGCCGGCCAGGCCGTTTCGGATTGGTCCGTCCCATGCATCTTCGATGCCCTCATCCTCGGCCAGCGCCTGTTCAGTTGTGGCAGCCGCGTCCTGCCTGACCCTGACCCGCGATTCCGGCACCGCCGCCGCCGAAGAGGGCGAGCTGCTGAACGACGACGCCGCACTGCCGGCTTCCCGGGCATAGCCGCCGCCAAACGTCGGCATAGCGGTTCAGGGGACAAAACCAGCAAGCCGCCGGTAACGGCCCGGTCTGCTTCCGGACGCTCCGGCGTCCGGAAGCAGACCTCGTTAAGGAAGCGGACGCCCCCGTGAGCCAGGCTCACGGACCGCTACGCACACAGGGTGCATCTGCACAGAAGCCCGCCCGGTTCGCGGCCACCTGCGTCCGGTTCCGCCGCATTCAATTCCGCGTCAGCAAAACTGGTGGCTTCAAACAGCATGTCCAGGAACTCCCGAACCGTGCCTTTTTCGGCGGAGTACCGCACTGAACCGAGGACGGGAGGCAGCGGATGGACCATTTCCATGTCGACCTGTCCGGCGTCCATCCCCATCTCGGAAGCCAGCACCTTCAGCAGCCTCTCCTCAACGGATGGACTCATCATTCGCCGCTTGGAAATCCTGTCAATTCTTAACTTGCAGGGCGTGCCCCAGGAGTCCAGGTGAGCGCGCAGCACGAAGTCCAGTGCCACCTCATCCACTTCCTGCAGCGACGGCCCGTCAGTCCAGGCCACGTCCAGGGTCGTGATCTCGTACGCGGCCAGGGGGACAATTTGAAACCGCACACCGGTGAAGGCAGCGGCCAGGAGCTCACTCAGCCGCCCGGATACGTCAGTCGGCCACAGAAGTTCTGTCATTCGCCCTTCCTTGACCGCGGGCGGCCATGCGGAAACAGGAACTGCCCAAGTCGGCCTGCTCCTGCAGGGCTAAGGGTAATTGCCGTCGGCAACAAACTAGACTCTAAGGTCACGGACAACCGCTCCACCAGAGTGCACGCCCAAAGTTACGGAAACTTTTTCCGTACGCGCCCCCGAACGGCGCCGCACATCGGCTCTTTCGGGCCAGGGGACAACCCCGCCACTCCGCGAAGAATTTATACCCGATATTTCTGTGGGTGCAACTAGTAACTCGGATTCCGAGGGGTTTTTAAGATACCTCTAGAAAACGCGGCGTGTCTGCTGGAAGTATATGAGCCTGACGGCACCGCACACGCCGACAGGGAGCATCTGCACCATTATCCTCATCTGCCCCCAATCCTCCTCCGGCCTCCAGCGGCCGGACCGGCAGCAAAGGAAGCCGCGTTTCCGCGGAAGTCGAGATCCTAGGCTCCCCACCGGCCGCCAACCCAAAACTGCAGAGGGCAGCACAGCACATCAGTCCTACTTCTTTGCCTGAAATACTTGCCGGAATTTTTGCCGGTATGACATCAACGGGAGGGCTTCACATGAGCCAGTTAGCTGCGGCACAGCCAGTCAAGCCGTTAACCACAGGAGCCGAGTGGTGGTCATTGACCATCCAGCCCAATGAAAAGGATGTCTGTGACGCCGTAATCGGGGATGTCGTTACTCCGCTGGCCGCCCAAGCCCGATCATGGGGCGCACAGCGGTGGTTCCACACACGCTGCATGGACCCGGCCCGTCCGTCCATCCAGGTCCGCATACTCGGTGCACCCCGGGTTCTGGACCGCTTGGAATCCCTGATGCGCGCGCTGGTGGATCAAGCCGTTCCCAACTTGGGGGAGCTGCAGACGTCGGAGTACCGGGAGGATGCCATCCCGAGCCGCTGGGACTATGGGCCGGTGTCGCCGAGGGCCGAGTCCGACCTGGCGAAATACGGCGGAGCGGACGGGCTCTCACTGGCGGAAGAAGTTTTCGAGCTGTCGTCCGATCTGGCTGCTTGGGCCACTTCACGCTTCCCCAAGCCGAACAGCCGCTCGTCGCTGGCCGCGTTGCTCCTTTTCGATGCCAGCTACAGCATGATGCGCGGCCCGCGCTCCCCCGTCTGGGCAGACCGGCGGGCCATTTCCTGGGACTATTACTGGGACAGTCACCTGCGCAGCTGCACTGCCGGTTCGGGGCCCCAGGCCGCGCACGTGCGAAACGCGCTGACCTCGCAGCTGGCGCCGCGAATTGTGCCGGCCCACCGGCTAATGGCTGCCACAGCCTCGGAGCCGGCCGTGGATAACTGGCGCAAGCGCTGGTCCCGGGCCATTGACACCTATTTGTACCGCGCGGACAAGGTGCGGGCCAGCCGCAGCGCCCAGCAGTTGACCGTCTACCAAAGCCGGCTGATGCTGAACCGCCTCGGCATCTCCGTCCGCGACGAGGCCGGGCTTGGACTCTACGCGCGGTCCTGGAGCAAGGAACGGGAAGCCGACTTCCTCAAGATGGCCCCGTAGGCGGCCCGCGGAGGGGTCCGCTGCCAGCATCCTTTCAGGTCGATTGGTCCTGCTAATGGGGCAACGAGAGGGGCGCTTCCGGAAGTGAGACCACTGGAGGCGCCCCGCCTCATGTACCGGATTTCCGCTCAGCGTTTTTTGCCTTCCGCCGCTTCTTGACACAATATGAGCACAAGTACGACGGCGCTGCCGGACCTGCGTCGGTAGCGCAGCGCGTGCCGCGGCACACGCATTGAGCGGAATTCGGAAAGGCGGCTTCGGCGTGCAGTTTTCCTGTACCTGCATTTACCATCCCCATCCGGTTACTGCCCGGTTGGAGGTTGCGGTCCACGACCCCTTCTGCGGCCTGCGGGTACACCGCCTCACCGCGTCCACCAAATACGAGCCGAGCTACACTTTTCACCGCTAGGCCCCGAGAGGCCGCTGCCGGCCGGCTAGGCGGTATCCGCCGAAGCCTTGGCTGCAGCGGAAACGGGCTGGGGCAGTTCCTGATCATTGCTTGGCTCCGGAACGAATCCGCTGTCTGCTTCCGGCACCTTTCCGGACACGGCCGCGTTGGCCGAGGTCAGTGACTGGTCGCGCAGGTACCGCAGCACCACAATGGTGACGGCGGTTGCGGGGACCGCCAGGAACGCACCCACAATCCCGAAAAGAGTGCTGCCAACGGTAACGGATCCCAGCACCACCGCGGGGTGGAGTTTCAGAGTCTTGCCCACCAGCAGGGGCTGCAGGATGTTTGACTCGAGCTGCTGAACCACCAGCACGATGCCCAGGACAATCAGGGCCGTCACCCAGCCGTGGGCGACCAGCGTCACCATGGTGGCCAGGACTCCGGTAGCCACTGCTCCAACAATGGGAATGAAGCTGGCGAAGAAAATCAGGACCATCAGTGCCAGAGCCAGCGGAACGTCCAGCAGCAGCAGGGCCACCCCGATGAGTACGGCGTCGACCAGCGCGACGGCGGCCTGGGACAGGATGTAGGCGGACAGTGTCTGCCAGGCCTGTTCGGAGACCTTGACGGAGTGGACAAAGGCCCGGTTATTGGTCCAGCGGCTGGCCCAGGGCAGGAATTTGTCGCCGTCCTTGAGACAGAAAAAGGTGAACACCAGGGTAAGCAGGAACACCACGGTGACCGACGTGACCGTCCCGAGTCCGGCGGTGATGCCGGAGACAATGTCGCTGCTGTGTGCGCGCAGCTGGGCCACACCGGCGTCGAGCAGTTCATTGAAGTCGATTTCCGAAACAGCGAACGGCAGCCCGGCGACAAAATCGCTCAGGTCCTGCAGGTTCCGCCCGGCCATCTTGACCAGTTCCTTCGAACCGGAGGAAATGGAGGGCAGGACCAGCATGGCGACCGCGGCGATGGCGGCGAGCAGTCCCACGAGGGTGAGCAACGCGGCCAGGGCCTTGGGCAGCGCCTTGCGGAGCACCCGGTTGACCGGCCACAGGATGGACGACAGCAGCAGGGCGAGCAGGCCCGGAAGGGCGATCGACCAGAGCGACCGGATACCGAACCAGATGACCACGAGGCCCGCCAGGACTATCAGCGCCCGGGCAACCCAGACGGATGAAGCAGCCAGTCCGCGGGCAAAGGTCCCGCGCGGCTTGAGGCCGGAGGTTGTCCTTGGGCGTTTCCTGGCACCGCGGTCATCCGCGGGCGACTGGTCGCTGCGTTCGGGGGTTGCCGTCGAGGATGCGGATTCGGTCGTCTTCACCGCTCCATTTTGCCTCAAGAGCGAGGGCAGCTATTCCGCGAACTGCGGCTGCGCTTCGATGAACACCCAGTCCCGCTCCTCAAGGATGGGCTCCATCACAGGTCCGCCCGCCTCCGCGATGCGGTCCTGAACCTTTCCCGGAATCCCCTCGTCGCGGAGGTTTTCCCGAAGCCATGCCTTGGCCGAGCCGTCGAGATACGGCCACCAGCGCTCAATTTGTATGGGTTGCATAACGCCCCCTTCAAAGTGCGGTAGGTCAACGGTGCCACCGCTGTCCGGACCGCGCAAGGGGGCTCCGCCCGTACCGGCTTCGGTTATCAGGGCATCGTGGTGATGCCGTCTATGGCCGTGCGGGCCTGTTCCGCGAGGGACGCCGGGATCGGCGCGCTCTTGGCGGCATCCTCCGAGGCTGCCTGCCCCTCATCGCTGACAACATACAGCCCGAACTCCTTCACCAGTTCCACCGTCTCCGGATCCTCGTACGCGCTGCAGAAGATCTGGTACGACACCAGCACGAGGGGGTAGGCGCCGGGAGCAGTGGTCGTGCGATCCAGATGGAGGGCAATGTCGTCGGCGCTGCGGTCCGGAACACGGCTTGCCTGTTCGACGGCGATCGAGGCGCCGTCGGCGCTGATCGGCACGTACTGGTCACCGACGCGCAGGTTTACGGTGCCCATGGAGTCGTCGATGACCGAATCGTCGGCGTACGTAACGGCTCCCTCGGTGCGTGTCACGGTGCTGACGACCCCGGAGTTGCCCTGCGCGTTTTCGCCGGCCAACCCTCCGGGCCAAGTTCCCGACGGGCCATCCGGCCAGGCCGCCGGAGCGGCATCATGCAGGTATTCGGTGAAGTTCTCCGTGGTGCCGGAATCATCGGCGCGGCTGACCGGTGTGACGGGAGTGGCCGGAAGCTGGATGCCGGGGTTCTGCGCGGCTATCGCCGGATCATTCCACGTCGTGATCTCGCCCCGGAAGACGGCGGCGATCGTTGCCGCGTCCATATTGAGGGAGTCAATGCCCGGCAGGTTGAAGGCAACAGCAATCGGCGAAATGTAGGCCGGGATATCCATGGCTCCGCCGGGACCGCACACTTCCTTGGCCTCGGCAATCTCCTCGTCCTGAAGGTAGGCGTCGGAGCCGGCAAAGTTCACGGCGCCCGCCAGCAGGGCATTGCGCCCGGCGCCGGATCCATCCGGGGAGTACTGGAGCTGAACGTCCGGATGCCGGATCCCGAAACCGGCAATCCACGCATCCATCGCCGGGCCCTGCGCGCTGGAGCCGGAGCCTGACAGGATGCCGGACAGCGTGGAGGTGCTGTTTTCCGCTGCCTCGCGCTGTTCATCGCCGAGCGGATAGTCGGAGCCGCAGGCAGACAACGCCAGGGCAGCTGCGGCAACCAAGGCAAGCGTGCGGGCGGAACGGGGTTTCGGCACGGAGGCGGTCCTTCCGGGGACTGTGGCTGTGGGCATCGAGCAGCCCGTGAGGCTCCGGCAATAGACCGGACACCTCTTCAAGGCTAGCCGCCGTTCCGGGTCCATCGCCAACTCGAAAGGCCTGCCCGTCCTTGGCGGGACCACACACCAGGTGCAACGATTGTGTCCCCGGCAACGCCGCTTCCCCGGCGGCCGCCCATCTGCCGCAGACGGAGCAACTCTTTCCGCGGCGGCGGGCCCGCGGGGATTCAGGCGGAAGGAGTTCTTGTGCTCATTACCGCAGCCGTTTTTGCCGTCTTAGCGGCGGCCGTTCACCTGTACATCTTTGTCCTGGAATCCCTGCGCTGGACGGCGCCGGCCACGATGGCCATCTTTCGTGTCTCCACCCCGCAGGAAGCCGCCTCCACGCAGACGCTGGCCTACAACCAGGGTTTTTACAACCTGTTCCTGGCGGTTGGGATTGTGCTCGGGGTCGTTCTGCTCGGCGCCGGCAGCAGGGTGGCCGGGCTGACCCTGATGAGTTTTTCCTCAGCCTCCATGGTGCTTGCAGCGCTGGTCCTGGTGGTCAGCAACCGGAGCATGATCCGGCCGGCACTGATTCAGGGCGGGCCACCCGCCGTCTGCCTCGCATTCACACTGCTCGGCGCCTGAGGGCACCGTTTCCATCCATCTGCCCTCCGGACGGGTTAGGCCAGGCCCGTCATCCGCAGAGTGATGTTGATCCGGCCGCCGGCCAGCCCGGTTTCCGGATCCGCCGTGCCGGGCAGGGTCTTCGGGACGCCGTGGTAAGCGAACCGCGACGGGCCGCCGAAGACGAACAAATCCCCGGAGTTCAGCTCAATATCGGTGTACGGCTTGGTCCTCGCGGATGTATTCCCGAAGCGGAATATGCAGGTGTCGCCGATGCTCAGGGAAACCACCGGGGCGCTGGACCGTTCATCCTTGTCCTGGTGCATGCCCATGTGGGCCCCATGCGCGTAGTAGTTGATCAGCGCGGTGTCCGGCGTGTAGTCCTCGGGCTTCCAAATGTCCGGAGCGTAGCCGGGCTGGCCGGGCTGCAGATACGCCGCGGCCAGGGCCCGCCGGCCCAGCTGCACCAGCCAGTCCGGAACGTCGGCCACCCGGCCGCCGCCGGCGTCGTCGGCCGTTCGGGTGTATTTGTACGGCTGCCAATGCCAGCCCAGGCAAACGGTCTGCACCGACATGGGATGCCCTCCGGGCAGGACCGCAGCCCGCATCGGCACCGGTCCGATGGCCCACTGTCGGCAGGCGGCGACAATGTCGCGCTGGGCCGCCGGGTCGAGCCACCCGGGAACATGGACGGCGCCGGGGCCCAGCGCGGCGCGGTTCGGAGGAAAGAGCGTGCCGGTCATGCCGCCGCCTCCAGCTTCAGGAGAAGACGCTTCGCGTCCGGACCCCCGCGGTAACCGCCGGTGGCGCCGTCCGAGCGCACCACCCGGTGGCAGGGCACGACCACGGGCAGCGGGTTCAGGGCGCAGGCGGTCCCGACGGCGCGCACCGCCCCGGGGCTGCCGGCCAGCGCGGCCACGGCGGCGTAGGTTGCGGTGGTTCCGTAGCCGATGCCGGAAAGGTGCTCCACGACCGAGCGGCGGAAGCCGGCGGTCAGCCGCAGGTCCAGCGGCAGGTCAAAGGAGCGGCGGATGCCGGCGAAGTACTCGGTGATCTGGGCAGCCGCGGCCCGCAGCCGGTCGGGGGCCTCGAGGATCCGGGGGCTGATGCGTTCCGCGAGGGTGGCGAGCACGGCATCGTGATCCTCGCGGGCAAAGGACACCCGGACCAGGCCGACGGGAGTCGCGGCCAGGAGCAGTTCTCCCAGCGGGGTCTCGAGCACGGTGTACGCCACATCAAGCACGCCGGTTTCCACGGCGGCGGCGGTGAGGCGGGAATGCAGCCGCAACAGGGCGGCGTCGTCGGCGGTTTCCTGCCCGGGCGGCAGCCGCAGTTCCGGGGGCAGCTGTTCCAGCGGCTGTGTCATCGGGAGTCCTCCAGATTCAGGATGCGGAGTTTCTTCAGGCCGTCGGCGGCCGATCGGCGGCATGCGGCCGCGGTGCCGCCGAGCAGCACGGCCACCTCGGCATAGGGCAGTCCGGCGAGGTGGTGATAGGCGAGGGCTTCGCGCTGGCGCCGCGGCAGGGTTTTCAGCGCGGCCCAGAGCGGATCGGATCCGTCATCCCCGGGACGCCGCGGCGCCCCGGGTTCCGTGGCGGAGGGCGCCCCTCGGTCCGGTGTCTCGGGAAGCTCCTCGACCGGAACCGGCCGGCGGGCGGCCGCGCGGTGGGAGTCGATGGCCTTGTGCTTGGCGATGGTCACCAGCCAGGCCTCGATGTTGGCGCCGGGAGCAAGCGCAGGGTAGGCGCGCAGGGCGGCCAGGAAGGTCTCCGACCAGGCGTCCTCGGCGTCCTGCGGCCCCAGCACCGCGCGGCAGACCCGCAGCACGGCCGGACCGTGTTCCCTGACGATGGCTTCGAACGGTTTCACTTCCACACCCGGTAGACGTTTCCGGGAGCGGCTTTGTGAGCTCCCGGTTTACGATCCCATGCTCTCACCCGAAGCTGCCAGCCACCCGGTCCCCGGACCGGAGTCTTCGGCACCGGCGGCCGCCCCGAGCAGGCTGCGCGTGAGCTCTTCGCCCTGCCCCATCAGCTCCTCCGCTGCCAGGAGCAGGTGGGCATCGCCGGGCTCCTCTCCTGCGGTCAAGGCACTGAGGATGGCCCGGCGCACCAGTTCACGGGCAAAGGATGCGGTGGCGCCCTCGCTCTGCTCCGCTGCCTGGCTCAGTGCCTGCGGCGAGAACATGCCGTCCGGTGAGTAGAGGGCCAGCAGCCGGGCGCGGCTGCCGGTGTCCGGCATGGGAATTTCGACGGCGAGATCCACGCGGCCGGGCCGCTGGGCCAGGGCACGCTCCAGTACATCCACCCGGTTGGTGGTCATGATGAAGGCCACGTCAGCATCGGAGTCCAGCCCGTCGAGAGCGTCAAGCACTTCAAAGAGCAGCGGCTGGGGTCCGTGGCCGAAGCTTCGGTCCTCGGCCACGAGGTCGATATCTTCGAGAATCACCAGGGATGGCGCCATGGCACGCGCCAACTTGGCTGCCTCGGAAACGGCGGCCAGGGAGCCGCCGGAGAGGAGCACCGCCGTCGTCCCTTCACTCGCACTGAGCAGTCGCCGGACGGTGTGCGTTTTTCCAGTGCCGGGAGGCCCGTACAGCAGCACCCCGCGTTTGAGGTGCTGGCCCCGGCTCTGCAGCTCGCTCCGGTGCCCTGCGATCCCCAGCACGTGGGCGGAGACCTTCCCCAGCACCCCCGGGGGCAGGATGACGTCCTTTTCGGCCAGCTGCGGCCGGACCAGGAAAGACACACCGGCGGCCTCCTGGCCGTAGGGATTGTGCGTGAAGGACACCACCTGTCCGCGCAGAATGCTGTTGCGGCTCAGCTCCGTCTGGATTTCCGCGAGGAAGGCGGCCGCAACTGCGCGGTCGGCCGTAAGCACGGAGAGCGAGGGAGTGTTCCGGCCGGACTGGGGATCGGCGGCGCGCTGCATGACAGCCATTGGGCTGCCCTGGTAGCGGAAAAGCCGAATTCCCAGGGTCAACGCCTGACGGTAACTGTCCGGCCCGGTGGGGAGATTGACATAGTCGGGCTGGCCGACCGGAATATACGAATACCCCTCATGGAAGATGTCCGCGAGGTCAACATGGTGCCGCTGCTGCCCGCCGCCCATTCCGAGCAGGGTTGCCTCAGGATCGGAGCCGGCGAGTTTTTCCAGTGCTATGTCCAGATCGGCGAAGCGGTGCGCCGGAAAATTCTCGGCCACCACGGGCAGCTCGCCGCCCGGCTGACTCATAAAGCCGGACAGGGCCGTGGCGATCCTTCGATGCTCGTCAGCGTGGCCCCTGTACTCCTGGGCAAGCGTCACTGCAGTGTTGAAGCTCGTGAGGAATTCCCCCAGTTTTTCATCCATGCGGGCAGAGCCTACCAGCGCTCTCCCGGCATCGGACCCAGGGGTCGGAACCTGCTCAGAACAGGGTTGCCTGCACCCGGCGCGGATCCTCCAGGCCGAGCAGGAACTGCTTGCGGTCCAGTCCCCCGGCGTATCCGGTGAGAGCTCCGGCCGCTCCAATCACCCGGTGGCAGGGAATGATGATGGAGGCCGGCTTGCGGCCGTTGGCCGAGGCTCCACCCGCGCACCGAGCAGCTCGGCTGCCGGAGCGCGTTTGTGGTTCTGCATGTAGACCGCGGTGAGGGCACCGCCGTCGGCCACCAGGGTAAGGGGCGATCGGCGGGGACACTACGGCATGCACGGCAGTCACAGACCCGAGCGTAACCCGATCAGCCGCCCAGTTGCCCGCTGAGCCGGGAGCGGATGCTTTCGGAGGAATCGTTCAGGCCGGTAATCCGCGCCGTCTTGCCGTGTGTGCGGTATTTCTCGGTGATTGAATCCAGCGCCGCCACGGTGGAGGCGTCCCAGACATGGGAGCCGCTCATGTCAATCAGCACGCGTTCGGGGTCCAGTGCGTAGTCGAACTGGGTGTAGAGGTCATTGGAGGAGGCGAAGAACAGCTCGCCCTGCACCGTATAGGTGACGGCGGTGCCGTCGTCGTCCACCGTGCGCTGAACCGTGACGAAGTGCGCCACCCGGCGGGCGAAGAGCACCATCGCCGCCAGCACGCCCGCTGCGACGCCGATCGCCAGGTTGGAGGTCAGGACCACCACGGCAATGGTGATGGCCATGACCGCGGTCTCGGATTTGGGCATCCGCTTCAGTGTGGCCGGCCGGATGCTGTGCCAGTCGAAGGTCGCCACGGACACGTAGATCATCACGGCCACCAGCGCGGCCATCGGAATCAGCGCCACCACATCGCCAAGCACCACCACCAGCAGCAGCAGGAACACCCCGGCCAGGAAGGTGGAGATCCGGGTGCGGGCGCCGGAGGCCTTCACATTCATCATGGTCTGCCCGACGACGGCGCAGCCGCCCATGCCGCCGAAGAACCCGGTGATGATGTTGGCCACGCCCTGGCCCCAGGACTCGCGGACCTTTGAGGAGCGGGTATCGGTGATGTCATCCACGAGCTTGGCGGTCAGCAGGGATTCCAGCAGGCCCACAAACGCCATCGCCACCGCATACGGGGCAATGATCTTCAGGGTGTCCAGGGTCAGCGGAATGTCGGGGAACAGCAGGGACGGCAGGGAGGCGGGCAGATCGCCCTTGTCCCCCACCGTCGGCACGTCCCAGGCCAGCAGGATGGTCGCGGCGGTGAGCACCACGATGGCCACCAGCGACGCGGGCACCGCCGTCGTCAGCTTCGGCAGGCCGAAAACGATGGCCAGGCCGACGGCGGTGATCGGATACACCAGCCAGGGCACACCCAGCAGCTCCGGCACCTGGGAGGAAAAGACCAGGATGGCCAGGGCGTTCACGAAACCGACCATGACCGAGCGTGGAATGAAGCGCATCAGCTTCGCGACGCCGGCTCCCGCCAGCAGGATCTGGAAGAGGCCCGCCAGGATCACCGTCGGCACCAGGTATTGGGCGCCGTGTTCAGCCACCACCGGGGCGATGACCAGGGCGACGGCGCCGGTGGCGGCGGAGATCATCGCCGGGCGTCCGCCCACGAAGGAGATGGTGACGGCCATCGTGAAGGACGCGAAGAGTCCCACGCGCGGATCAACGCCGGCAATGACTGAGAAGGCGATGGCTTCGGGGATCAGTGCCAGCGCCACGACCAGACCGGCAAGGGCCTCGGTCTTGAGCAGGCGCGGAGACTTCAGGGTGGTCAGCACCGACTGCCGGGCGGCCGGCGTGAGGGCGGGTGCCGCGGAGGAGGGCATGGGAGTTCCTTACAAGCAACGGCTATGGGACGGACCGCGGCGCCGGCCGGAACCGGCCGAAGCTCCGTCGGATCCAATTCCAGAGTACCCGCGGCAAAAAAGTACCGCGTTCCCGCCCACAGCCGGGTTGCCGGCGCTAGACTGCCGCATACCGCGCGGTATGTGACGGGTGTCGTGTGCCGTGCCGCCGCCGGTTACCGCACTGTCTGCTTATTGTCTGCTGCCTGATCAAAGGAGATCTTCATGCAAAATCTTGCCGGCATCCTTACCGCTGCTGCGGCCCGGGTTCCGAACCGGACCGTCCTCAAGCTCGACGACGCCATCATTCCCTACGCGGCTCTCGACGCCATGAGCGCCAAGGTGGCCGGTGTTCTCGCGGACCGCGGCATCGTCCCGGGCGACCGGGTGGCGCTGATCATGCCCAACATTCCGCAGATGGCCTTCGTGTACTACGGTGTGCTGCGCTACGGCGCAGTGGTGGTGCCGATGAATCCGCTGCTGAAGGGCCGCGAGGTGGCGTATCACCTCTCCGATTCGGGGTCACGGCTGGTGTTCGCCTGGGAGGGCGTCGTGTCCGAAGCCCTGGCCGGCGCCGAGGAGGCCGGCGGCGTGCCGGTCATCCCGGTGGATTCCGGTGGATTCCTGCAGTTGCTGGCCGAAGCGGATCCGCTGACCGAGGTGCGCGAGGTCGACGGCGAGGATGTCGCCGTCATCCTCTACACCTCCGGCACCACCGGACGGCCCAAGGGCGCAGCGCTGACCCACAACAACCTGCGCAGCAACGCGGATATCTCCCGGAACCTGCTGCACACGGTGGAATCCGACGTGATCTTCGGCGGGCTGCCGTTCTTCCACGTGTTCGGCCAGACCTCGGCACTCAATTCGGCGGTGATGGCCGGAGCCTCCATCAGCCTGCTGCCGCGCTTTGACGCAGGCAAGGCCCTGGAAATCATCGAGCGCGACGGCGTGACCATCTTCGAAGGCGTGCCCACCATGTACGTGGGCATGCTGCGCCATCCGAACCTGGCGACCACCGACGTGTCCACTCTGCGCGGCGCGATCACCGGGGGCTCGGCGATGCCGCTGGAGGTGCTGCATGAGTTTGAGCGCGTTTTCGGCACCCAGCTGCTGGAGGGCTACGGCCTGTCCGAAACCTCCCCCGTGGTTTCGTTCAACCTGCCGGGCCCGGACCGCCGGGCCGGATCGATCGGCAAGCCGGTGGAGGGCATGCAGGTGCGCGTTGTGGATCCGGACGGCAAGGACGTGCCGGTGGGTGATGTAGGCGAGCTGGCCGTGCGCGGCACCGGGGTGATGAAGGAGTACTGGCACAATCCCGAAGCGACGCAGGCGGCTATTCCGGACGGCTGGTTCCGCACCGGCGACCTGGGCAGGTCCGACGACGACGGCAACCTCTACATCGTGGACCGGAAGAAGGATGTGATCCTGCGCGGCGGCTACAACGTCTATCCGCGCGAGGTCGAAGAAGTGCTGTACGAGCATCCGGCCGTTGCCGAGGCGGCGGTCATCGGGGTGGCCGATGACCTCCAGGGCCAGGAAATCGTGGCCGTGGTGGGACTGAAGGAGGACATGCAGCCCGCGGACGCCGCGGCCCGGGAGGCCCTGCTGGGCGAGATCCGGGACTTCGCCAAGGAGCGGCTGGCCGCTTACAAGTATCCGCGCCGGATCCTGCTGACCGATGCCCTGCCCAAGGGGCCGACGGGAAAGATCCTCAAGCGGGAAATCCGCGTGGATGCTGCCGCGGCGGATCCGGTAACTGCCCCTCCGGTGGAGCAGGTCGAGCCGCAGGGCTAGTCCGGGGGTCTTGGGCTAAGCGAACGGTTCGGGCTGCTCCGGGGCCTCGCCGGGCAGGCCGGCACGCTGGTCCGCGCGCACCAGCACCACACCCAGCACGATGAGCGCCCCGCCGAACAGCTGGACCGGGCGTGGCAGCTCCGCCAGGAGCAGCCACGCCCAGAGGACCGCAAAGAGCACCTCGGTCAGCGATACGAAGGAGGCAACCCGGGAGCCCAGTGTCCGGGCCGCGACGATCCCGGTGACGTAGGCCAGCACCGTGGAGAACAGCACGAGTCCGGCCAGCGGCACCCACCAGGACAGGGTCCGGCCGGCCAGGACGACGTCGTCGGTTGCAAAACCGGTGGGCAGCACCCCGGTGAGACCGAGCAGCAGCATCGTGGCTGCCCCCACGAACATGCCGCCGGTGGCCAGCACCAGCGGCGGCAGCGAATCATTCTGCTTGGCGGTGATAAAGAAGTAGATCGCCAGGCACACCGCCGCGGCCAACCCCCACAGGACACCGATGGGGTCAACCCGGACGTCGCCGGTGATGTCCAGGACAAGCACCAGGCCAGCGATCGCGGCCAGCGCTCCGCCGACGGTTTTCAGCCCGGGCCGGCGCCGGGTGGCGGCCCAAATCCACAGCACCATGAGCACCGGGGCCAGAAACTCCAGCAGCAGCGCCACACCAACGGACAGGCGTTCCACCGCATTAAAGAAGAAGAACTGGCATCCGGCGACTCCAATAAAGCCGAAGGCGACGATTGTTTTCCAGTTGTCGAGCACCTGATGCCAGCGGCCGCGCAGCGTGACCATGGCGGGAATCAGCAGCACCAGGGCAGCACCGCCCATCCGCACGGCGACGGCGGTGGTGGACGTCCATCCCGTTTCCAGCAGGGACTTGGCAAAGGAGCCGGACAGCCCGAAAACCGCCGAAGACAGCAGAGCCACGGCCAACGCCGCGCTGGTGTCCGGACCCGTGCGGTGAAAGCTGTTGAGGGTTCGGAAACGGGTCGGCATGAAGCGGGTCACGGGACCTCCTGGCATACAGTCTGGCTGTCCCGGCGGGACCTGTCATGACCATTATGGGCTGTAGCACCTTACACTGGGAAGACCACGCAATATATGTCAGGGGCAACATGGCTTTTACAGATGACACAGCAGTTGCACTGCAGACGGTGGCTGCACTGATCAACACGGGCGTTGACAGCCCGGACACGTTGCGAACTCCCGGGGACCTTGACGAGTTTCTTGCCGGACAGGGATTCAGCGGCTCCCGCACCCACACGGTCGGCGAGCTGAGGGCGGTCCGCCACTTGCGCAGCCGTTTGCTGCAACTCTGGACGGCTGACGAAAACACGCTGGCTTCCGGCGTCAATCAGTTGCTGCGAAACGCGCGGGCCCTGCCCCAGGTGGTGCGCCACGACAGCTGGGGCTGGCACCTGCACTGCACCTCACCGGCGGCTCCGCTGGAAGACCGGATGGCCACCGAGGCCGCCATGGCGCTGGCGGACGCCCTCCGTGCCGGCGAGCTGGACCGGCTGGGGCGGTGCGCCGCACCGGACTGTTCAGCGGTCCTGCTGGACCTGACACGGAACCGGTCCAAGCGCTACTGCGACACCGGCAACTGCGGGAACAGGGAACATGTCCGCTCCTACCGGAACCGGCAGCTGGGTTTGGCGTAACAAATCCGGAACTGGCTCATGAAAACTAGTAAGGCCTCTTGTTAGATTCCTCACCTGCCGCTATGCTCTGGTTGAGCTTCGTCTGCCCTCTGGGCGGACGGCCATTCCACTCAGTCTCGACTTCGCATTTTCTCTTGGCCAGGTACTACTCCTGTGCCCGATGCGGGGATGGGGTCTGTGCCAGTACATAAATGGGGGTTTCAATGCAGGACAACTCGAGCGCGTTTTACAAACGCGTTGGCGCCTTAGGCGCCGCAACAGCACTGGCGGTGAGCGGAGCATTCATTGCTTCCCCGGCCATGGCTTCACCCACAGGAGAGCCGGATACCACGTCCACCGATGCTCCCGTCACCACCGTCACAGAGGCGCCGGCCAGTGAAACCACCGTTGACGAAGCTGTCACCGAGGAAACCGCCCCGGAAGAAGCCGTCAACGACGGGGCTGAAGTTTCCGAAGAAGCCGGAACGCTTCCTCCCGGCCTGGCAGAAGCCCTCCTCCGCGACCTGGGTATGACGGTCGAAGAGTTTGAGGCCGCCGGCGAGCTCGGTCAGAAGGCCGCTGATGCCCTTCCCGAGCTCCAGGCCGCCGAAGGCTTCGTGAGCGTTGCCATCGAGGACAACAAGATTGTCATCACCGGTTCCGGTGAGGCCCTTGAAGCCTTGGCCCTTGAGCTGGACGCCACCCTGGTGGCTCCCGCCGGAGAAGTCACCGACGAGGCTGAGGCCACGGAGGCCCCCGCTGAGGAAACAGCCGAGGCTCCGGCAGCCGAGGCCACCGAAGCCGCTGAAGAACCCGCCGCCGAGGCCACCGAAGCCGCCGAAGAGCCTGCCGCCAAGATCAGCCTCTCGGGCGATTACCGTGCCGAAATTTCCAAAATCCGGTCCGACTACATCTCCAGCGTTGGCGTGCAGGGCCTGCAGTCCATCCTGCTGACCGCCGACGGCTACGTCATCAGCGTGGACAAGTCCGCCATCGTCGACGACTCGGTCCTTGCCCGGAGCATGGCCGAGGTAGCCGGTACTCCGGCCGACGCCTTCGCTGAGCGATATTCCAACGTCACAATTTCCGATTCCTCGGGACCGGCCACACCGCTTGAGGAAGTCGTGAACGGGCAGGGCTACGCCATTGATGGAGCGTTCCTTTGCTCCGTCGGCTTCAACGGCTTTGACCCGACCGGCAAGCCCGCAGTCATCACTGCAGGCCACTGCAACGACGACGGCAACCTTAAAGAAGCCGACCTGACGGACCCGGTAAACGACGAGGCAAACGGCGGAACTCAGCCCAGCCTCGGATCACATCTCGGCACCTTCGGCTTCTCGCAGTTTGGCGGAAAGGGCAACTCGCCTATCGCTGACCCTGTGACCGGCGGAAACATTGGCACCGACATCGCCGCCATCGACGACATCAACGGCGAGCTGGATCTGTTGCCCGAAACCACTCAGTGGAAAAACGCCTCGGATCTTACTGCAGACACCGTGACGATCACCGGAACCGTGGAAGCAGTCAACGGCGCCCCGGTCTGCAAGTCGGGCCGCACCACCGGCTGGAGCTGCGGCGAGGTCACCGGCCTTGGCGAGTTCTACGTCGTGGGTCACAACGGTGCTGATGACATTCGCGGCGTCCTGGGATTCGAATCCACTCTTGAGGTGAACGCTGCACCGGGTGATTCCGGCGGATCCGTCATCTCCGGTTCCAATGCCATGGGCATCACCAGCGCCGGCGTCGTCCGCGAGGGCGTAGAGCGCCTGTCATCCACTTCCCTGGTCGACGGTCTTAACAACTACCTGGGCGGCTACTCTGTTGCCGTCTTCGTTGACGCTCCTAACCTGACCTCGCACGAGAACAAGGGCACCGTCCTCACGGAGGAAACCATCAGCGGAACCACCACCGGCACTTCCGTCAAGCTCACCCGCGACGGTGCGACCGTTGACCTGCCGGTTGCCGAGGGCAAGTGGAGCTTCCCCGCTCCGTCCACCGTTCCCGAAGGCGGAACGCTGGAATTCAAGGTTCAGGCGATCAACGGCTTCAACAAGTCCAAGGCTGTTTCCTACGAGCTCACCGTCGAGGAGGCCCCGCTGGCCGCCCCTGCCATCACGAACCCGGCCAACGGAACAGCCATTGTCGATTCAGTAGACACGATCAGTGGTACAGGCACCGAAGGTGCCGAGGTCACCGTAAAGCTCACTGGCACCGACGTCCGCGATGACGAAGAGACCGCAAACAGCTTTGCTGCCGTCGAAGCCACCGTTACGGTTGGAGCCAAGGGAAAGTGGGAATGGAAGCTGAACGAGGCACTCACCTACGGTGAGTACTCTGTGACCGCTACTCAGGACGGCGTCGCCAACAAGGCGAAGTCCCCCGAGACAACCTCAAAGTTCTCGGTCATCCTCGAGAAGGCCGCCATCACCTCGATCACCGAGGGGCAGGACTTCGCTGAAGGCGAGAACCCGGCAGATATCTCCGGTACCGGCACAGCCGGCGCCAAGGTGGACGTCACCATCGGCGAGAACACCCTTTCCGCAACCGTGGGCGACAACGGCGACTGGAAGGTCACGGGCTTCCCGGTCCTGGTTCCGGGCAGCTACACGGTCTCGGCCGTACAGACCTTGGAGGGCGCGACCTCCGCACCCGCTGAGGTCACCTTCACGGTTACCGAGGTAGTCGTTGAAGAGGCGGCTCCGCCCGTTGTACCCCCGGCCCCTGCCCCGGACAACAACGGTGACGGCCTGCCCGACACCGGTGCTGCCGGCATGGGTCTGTTCGCCGGAGCAGGTCTTCTGCTCACCGCCGGTGGAATCAGCGCCCTGCTGATCAACCGCCGCCGCCAGCTGCAGGATGCATAATCTGCAACTAGCGTGACAACACCAAAGCGGGTCCCGGCCTTGTGCCGGGGCCCGCTTTGGTATTACGTGCATATTGGATCGATTCCAGGAGGCTCCATGTCCCCGCAACTCCGACCAACCGGCCGTGCCGCTTCACCACACTTCTCTTTCCGGCCCCCGACCTTCGCGCACCGCGCCACGCCTCCGGTCCTTGCCCTGGCCACGGCCGCCCTGCTGGTCCTCAGCGGCTGCGGGCCGGACCCGCAGTCGAAGGACACTGCTCCCTCGGCCTCCACCGAGTCGCCGGCGCCGGCAGCGTCGAGCAGTGCCTCCGGCGACGTCATCGGACCCCCCGGCAACGAGCCCCCGGAGACCGTCGCCGCAACACCCTCGGACCCGGATCCAGCAACCTTAGCGGAGGACCGAATGACAGACCTTCTGCAGCTTCATGCCCGGCTCAAGACCGAGCTGGGCACCGCCTATTCCGATGCGTGGATCGAGGACAACCAGCTCCACGTCGCAGTCACCACACCGGAAGCAGAGGCACTCGTCTACGGTGCCGGAGCCCTTCCCTCCCGCACCGAGTTCACCGAGCAGCAGCTGCGCGAGGCCGCTGACGCCTTTAAGGCATGGCTCGCCACGGACGCCGCTCCATCCGTCCAGCTGCACTGGCTGGGGACGAGCGGGCGAACCGGCAGCATCACCGTCCGTGTTCCGGCTGAACAGGTCCAGCCGCTGGCCAATGCCGTGGCCGAGCAGAGTCCTGCCGGACCAGTCAAAATCATTGTGGAGGAGTCCAGCGGCCCGGCCACGCCGTTCGCCACAAACGCCCCCTAGAAGGGTGTCGAGCGGTCAAGGGCTGTCTGGCCGATGGACGGCTGCCTAGACTGGAGGGCGTCGAGCAAACGGCATTCCGGCCTCTTCCCAGGACCCCCACATGGAACAGAAGCTGCAGAGACTCCTGTATTCCCTTCCAACCCGGACCGCCTGGATCATCATCGGCTGCTGCGCCGCCTTCTGGCTCGTTTGCCTCACGGGGATCCTCACCCCGCCGGTGTCCATACCGCCTCATTTCACGCTCTTGTGGTTTTACGCCATGCTCATGCTGATACTGGCTTCCGGCATCGCAGTCATCGGCAGCACCGCTGTCCTGGTAGTGAAACGCGGCGGCCGGGCCCTGCCCGCCCGCCCGGTGCCCGAGTCGGCGGTGCCGTCGCCGGCAGCGGCACCGCCGCCGGCACCGGCAGAACCGGACGATGCCGCAGCAGACCAGCTGGCGGGATTGGGCCGGATGATGGACGATCCCGACAACCTGGATCCGCGGGACGCCGCGTCTGCCGAGGGTGCACGGCCGGAACCTGCGCAGTTGCGCAAGGCCTCAAAGCCCAAGCCCCGCAAGCCGCGGCGCTAGGATCTTCCGGGCGGCGCTAGTTCCGGGGGGTTGCTTGCCCATCGGACCGGAGAAGCGCCGTATACCTTCTGCTCCAGCGAGAAGTAAAGTCCCTTTTTCACATTCCCCTATAACGCTCTTGAAAAGCAAAGGTGCTTCTGTTTTCCTGAGGTAGCGGTCCAGCAGGGGGCCAAGCAGTCACTACTGAAGAGCTGCCCATGACGCCTCCTGAGTCCGATGCCCTCATCCACTTTGCCGAAGCCCGCAGCGCGTGCGGCGACCTGCAGCAGGCCCTCCACAACGAGCTCGTCCTCCGGCACCGCAACCTGGCGGACAGCGTGGCCGGCGCCTACAGCGGACCGGGACGCGACCGGGCCGACCTCCGGCAAGTGGCCTACATCGGACTCATCAAGGCAGTGAAACGGTTCGATCCCGCCGTGGGACATCATTTTCCGGCGTTTGCCATTCCCACCATGCACGGCGAGATCAAGCGCTATCTGCGGGACCAGTCGTGGATGGTGCGCCCGCCGCGGGAAGTGCAGGACCTGCGCACCACCATCGCGAAGGTCTATCCGTCCCTGGTCCAGCGGCTGGTGCGCGAACCGTCCCTGCCGGAGTTGGCGCAGGAGCTGGGACAGGACGAAAAGATGGTGGCGGAGGCACTGAACTGCCAGAGCAGCCTCCAGCCCGACTCCCTCGATGCCCCCTTTGAAGGCGGCTATCTCGCTGACATCCACGGAAGCATCGACAGCAGGCTGGAACAGGCAGAAAACCTGGCGGTGTTGGCATTGGCTCTCCGGAAGCTGGAGGACAGCGAAAAGGACCTGCTCTTCCGCCGCTACTTTCACGAGGAGCCGCAGCACGTCATCGGCGAGCGCCTGGGCATGACCCAAATGCAGGTCTCGCGCAAGCTGGCCAAAATCCTGGTCAAACTTCAGCACGAAATCCTCGGCAGCCCGGGCGCGGGGTCGGCAGGCCGGGTGCCCGGTTCCGGCGCGGGGGCCGGTCCGGCTGCGGGGGCCGGTCCGGCTGCGGGGGCCGGTCCGGCTGCGGAAAGCGCAAGCGCCTAAGTCCGGGCGCCGCCCCCGGCCTGGAGGATCTCCAGTTTTTCGGCAGCCGCCAGCACATCCTGCACGGTCACCGCCAGCAGCGCGGGATCCGGCTCGGCGGCGAAGGTGTCCCCCACCCGCTGCGTCTCGTCGGTCAGGGCGATGTGCGGACCCGGGGGCGGGCCCCATTCCGCGACGGGTGCCGGACCGAAAATCACCACCGACGGCCGGGCATAGGCCGAGGCCAGATGGGCGGCCCCGGTATCGGCGGACACCACCAGCGACGCCGCGGCGACGGCGGCCGCAAACTCATCCAGTCCCAGTTCCCCGGCGACGACGGCACTTTGCCGGAGCCCGGCCAGCTCCGCTGCCGCGAGCGCCCGGGGGCGTTCACTCCGGCTCCCGGTGAACAGGATCTCCCGGCCGGTGCGGTGAAGTTCGGCGGCAACTGCGGCGAAGCGTTCCACCGGCCAAAGACGGCTGCCGTACGCCGCCCCCACATGAATGACCGCCGCACCCGGTGCCGGGCTGGCAGACCGCGGCGGCAGCAGGAGATAGTCCAGCGGATCGGCCGGAATCCCGTGCCAGCTCATCAGGCCCGCCCAGCGCTCCCGTTCATGGAGACCGTCCCGCCACTTCGGACCCGCCAGTCCCGGTCCGGCGTGCCCGAGCAGCCGGCGCGGGGCCAGAGCCTCCAGCCTTCCGGTGCTTTCCGGACCGCTGCCGTGCAGGTTCACCGCCACGTCAATGCGCCCGGGCTCCAGCGGAATGGGAACATCCAGCCCGTGCAGCGGCAGGAGCCCATCCACGCTGCCCACCAGTGCCACCACCGGAGCCAGCCATTCCTGCGCCGCATAGGAGATGCGATGGTCCGGAAACGCCCGGCGCAGAGCCCGCAGGGCCGGAACCGCCACCAGCAGGTCCCCCAGTTTCAGGGCCCGCAGGGCCAGGAGCTCAGGCTGTTCGCTGTTGCCGGTGCGTTTCATTCCAGTCCCTCCGCCGCCGAGCCGTCCGCTGCGGCGGAACGAGTGGTCCTCATCCTGCCAGAGAGGCGTCTGCGGGCTAAGCAACGGAAGAAGAGCGAGAAGAAGTGGCGGCAAAACTGTTTAGGTGCGATACGGATGGGGAACAAGTTCGGTATGGGAGAACTGACCTTCGAAACGCCGCGCGCGGTGCTCTTCGACCGTGACGGCACACTGGTGCGCGATGTCCCGTACAACGGCAATCCGGACCTGGTGCAGCCCTTTCCCCAGGCCGCCGGGATCCTGCGGCAGCTGCGGCGGGAGGGCATCCGGACCGGTGTCATCAGCAATCAGTCCGGCGTGGCCCGCGGCCTGCTGACGCCCTCCCAGGTGGCGGCCGTCAACGCCCGGATCCAGTATCTGCTCGGCCGGTTCGACGTCTGGGAGGTCTGCCCGCACGGACCGGAGGACGGATGCGGGTGCCGCAAACCGCAGCCGGGCATGATCCACAGTGCCTGCGCCCGGCTGGGCCTGCGACCCGCAGAGGTGGCGGTGATCGGCGACATCGGCGCTGACATGGCGGCCGCCCAAGCCGCCGGTGCCCGGGCCGTCCTGGTGCCCACCGCCGTCACGCTGCCCGAGGAAACCGCCGCCGCCCCGCTGGTGGCCCGGGATCTGGCCGGCGCCGTCGCACTGCTGTTGGGCCGCCCGTGACGCGCCGCGTGCTGGTGGCCCGGCTGGACAGTGCCGGAGATGTGCTGCTCGCGGGGCCGGCCGTCCGTGCGGTCGCGGCCGGGCCGCAGACCCGGGTCACCCTGCTGTGCGGACCGCAGGGGGCCGACGCTGGCCGCCTCCTGCCCGGCGCCGAGAGCGTACTCACCTGGACCGCCGCCTGGATCACCGATCCGGCGCCGCCGGCAACCGCCGCCTCCCTTACCCGCCTGGAGGAGGAGGTGCGCCGGGCAGGCATCGAGGAAGCGGTGATCCTGACCTCGTTCCACCAATCCCCGCTGCCGCTGGCCCTGGTGCTGCGCCTGGCCGGCGTTGCCCGGATCACCGGGGCGTCGGTGGATTACGCCGGTTCGCTCCTGGACATCCGGCTGCGGCCCGGCGAGGACTTCCCCGAGGACCAGCCCGAAGCGGAGCGGGCGCTGCGGATCGCCGGGGCGGCCGGCTACCGGCTGCCGGCGGACGACGACGGACGCCTGCGCCTGCGCGAAACCCCCGACGTTGGGCATCTGGTGGGCAGCGGCCCCTACGTGGTGGTTCACCCGGGCGCGGCGGTTCCGGCCCGCGCCTGGCCGGCCCTGCACCACGCGGCGGTGGTGGAACTGCTGACCGCCGCCGGGCACCGGGTGGTCGTCACGGGCGGTCCCGGGGAAACCCGGCTGACCGCCACGGTGGCCGGCGTGGCAGGCCTGGATCTGGGCGGGCGCACCGACCTGCGGTCCCTGGCCGGCGTGCTGACCGGAGCGTCGGCCGTCGTCGTCGGCAACACCGGTCCGGCCCATCTGGCCGCAGCCGTCGGAACGCCCGTGGTGAGCCTGTTCGCCCCCGTGGTGCCGGCCGTCCGGTGGGCGCCGTACCGGGTGCCCCTGGAACTGCTGGGGAACCAAAATGCTCCCTGCCGGCTGAGCCGGGCCCGGGACTGCCCGGTCCCGGGGCACCCCTGCCTTTCCGACATCATGCCGGAAGAGGTGGTGGAGGCAGTGCACCGCTTAACCGCCGGAGTGACCTCTTTGGGAACGCGCAGAGAAACGAGGACTGCATGAGGATCCTGCTGTGGCACGTGCACGGCGGCTGGATGGAAGCCTTCGTCCGCGGACCGCACGAGTACATCCTGCCGGCCACTGCGGAAGGCGGCCCGTGGGGCTTGGGCCGGGGCGGCCGGAACTGGCCGGCGTCAGCGCTCGAATGCGCCCCCGGCGACCTGCGGGATGCGGAGATCGACGCCGTCGTGCTCCAGCGGCCGGAGGAGCTTGATGCCTGCGAGCGCCTGCTGGGCCGGCGCCCCGGAAGGGACCTTCCGGCCGTGTACCTGGAACACAACACCCCCCGGAACGGCGTCCCCGGCGGCAGCCATCCGCTCGCCGACCAGAGCAGCATCCCCATCATTCACGTCACGCACTTCAACAGCCTGTTCTGGGACAGCGGCCGGGCACCCACCCGGGTCATCGAACACGGCATTCCGGATCCCGGCTACCGGTACACCGGGGAGCGGGAACACCTGGGGGTGGTGATCAATGATCCGGTCCGCCGCTGGCGGGTCACCGGCACCGATCTGCTGCCGCGCTTCGCCCGCGCCGCCCGGCTGGAGGTTTTCGGCATGGGCGGCGAGGGGCTGGCCGCCGCCACCGGCCTGGGCCCGGATGACCTCAGCGTCCGCGGCGACCTGGCCACCGAAGCGCTGCATGCGGAACTGGCCGGATGCCGGGCCTACGTCCATCCCATGCGCTGGACGTCCCTGGGCCTGTCCCTGCTCGAAGCGATGCACCTGGGCCTGCCGGTGCTGGCACTGGCTACCACCGAAGCCGTCCGCGCCGTCCCCCCGGAGGCCGGAGGGATTTCCGCCGACGTCGGGGAACTGGTCCAGCGGGCAGCGGACCTGGTCCGCGAGCCCGAGGAGGCACGGATGCGGGGCCGGGCCGCCCGGAACTTTGCCCTGCAGCACTACGGCCTGGCCGCGTTCCTGGCGGCCTGGGACACCACGCTGTCGGACGTGGCAACCCGGGGCGGCGGACGGCCGCCGGACCCGGGGTGCAGGGGAAACGCCGCGGAAACGCCGCCGAATCAGCGGCTCACGGAAGTGTCGGCAGCGGCCGGAGGGGGCAGGCAGTGAAAATCTCAATGGTGTCCGAACACGCCAGTCCGCTGGCGGCCCTGGGCGGAGTGGATGCCGGCGGGCAGAACGTGCACGTTGCGGCGCTGTCGGTGGCGCTGGCCCGCCGCGGGCATTCCGTGCGCGTCTACACCCGCCGCGACGATCCCGCCCTGCCCGCGGTGGTTCCGGTGTGCAGCGGCCTGGACGTGGTGCACGTGGACGCCGGCCCCGCACGGGTGCTGCCCAAGGATGCCCTGCTGCCCTATATGCATGAGCTGGCCGACGGCATCGCGGCGGACTGGGGCGGGACTCCGCCGGACGTGGTGCACGCGCACTTCTGGATGTCCGGAGTGGCCGCACTGGAGGCCGCCCGCCGATTCGAGGCGCCGGGCTATCCCGTTCCGGTGGTGCAGACCTTCCATGCCCTGGGCACCGTGAAAAAACGGCATCAGGGCACCTCAGACACCAGCCCGCCGGAGCGCGCCTGGCTTGAGCCCTCCGTTGGACGCAGCGCCGACCGGGTGATTGCCACCTGTTCGGACGAGGTCTTCGAACTGAAGGCGATGGGCATCCCTGGCGGCCGGATCTCCGTGGCGCCCTGCGGCGTGGATCTGGAGCTCTTTGGTGCCGGCGGACCCGCGGAGCCGCGCGGCCGGCGGCGGCGGATTGCCGCCGTCGGCCGGCTGGTTCCGCGCAAGGGCGTGGATCTGGCGGTGCAGGCACTGGCGCTGCTGGCGGAGGACGGAATCGACGACGTCGAACTTCTGATCGTGGGCGGCGCCTCCGACTCCGCCGGGCTGGCATCCGATCCGGAGGCCCAGCGGCTGCTGGGCCTGGCCAGGGCCCTCGGCGTCGCGGACCGCGTACTGCTGCGCGGTCAGGTGCCGCGGGAACAGATGCCCGCGGTGCTGCGAAGTGCCGATGCCGTGGTCTGCGCCCCCTGGTACGAGCCGTTCGGCATTGTTCCGCTGGAGGCCATGGCCTGCGGGGTTCCGGTGGTGGTATCGGCCGTCGGCGGGCTGATCGACACCGTGGTGCACGGAAAAACCGGACTGCATGTGCCGCCCCGCGATGCCCGGGCCCTGGCCGCGGCGCTGGCCCAGCTGCTGCGCAATCCCGAGTTGGGCCGCCGCCTCGGTGCTGCAGGCCGGCAGCGTGCCCGGGCGCGCTACTCCTGGGACCGGGTGGCCGCCGACACCGAAAAGGCCTACCAGGTAACCGCGGACGGCACGGCAGCGGCCCGGCAGGGCAGCCTGCAGCCATTGGGGGGCAAGGCCCTGTGAAGCCCGAATCCGCAACCCCGGCCGCCGGCACACTGCTGGCCGACACCCTGCTGCCCGGCATCCAGACCGCCCACCGGGCCGTCCTGCAGCACCTGTCCGACCTGCGGCCGGCGGTCGCATCGGTCGAAGCGCAGGCCCTGCGGCTCACCGGCTGGGGCGTGGAGCTCGCCGGCCGGCTGCTGGCCGGGCAGCGCCTGCTTGCCGCCGGCAACGGCGGGTCGGCGGCGGAGGCCCAGCACCTGACCGCGGAACTGGTGGGCAGGTTCGACGGCGAACGGCGGCCGTTCTCCGCCCTCGCCCTGCATGCCGAAACATCAGCCGTGACCGCGATCGCCAACGACTACGGCTTCGACCAGCTGTACGCCCGGCAGGTCCTGGCCCACGGCCGCCGCGGCGACGTGCTGATCCTGCTCTCCACCAGCGGCCGGAGCCCCAATCTGCTGCGCGCCGCCGAGGCTGCGCGGCACACCGGCATCACCACCTGGGCGCTGACCGGCCGCGGACCGAATCCGCTCAGCGAAGCCTGCGACGACTCAGTCAGCATCGAGGCCCGGGCCGCCAACGCGCAGGAAGCCCATCTGATTGCCCTGCACGCCCTGTGCCGGGCCTTTGACGCCGAGGTTTCCCGCCGCGGCGGAGAGGAGCAGCCGTGAGGATCGTAGTGGTTGGCGACGTCCTGCTGGACACCGACATCACCGGCAGCGCCCAGCGGTTGTCCCCCGACGCGCCGGTTCCGGTGGTGGACGTGGACAGCATCCGCAAGCGCGCCGGCGGAGCGGGCCTGGTGGCCCGGCTCCTGGCCCGCGACGGCCATGCCGTGCGCCTGGTCACTGCCCTGTCCGACGACGGCGCCGCCGCTGACCTGCGCGCCGCCCTCAGCGGCGTCGACGTCGTTGCCGGAGCTTCCGGGGCACCCACTCCGGTCAAGACCCGCATCCGCGCCGGAGCCCAGGCGGTGGTGCGTTTCGACGAGGCCTGCGGACCGCCGCCGGCGCCAGACGTCACGGACGAAATGCTCTCGGTGCTGTTCGCCGCCGACGCGGTGGTCGTGGCTGATTACGGGCGCGGGCTGACCGCCGATCCCCGCCTGCGCGACGTCTTGGAGACCGTGGCGGCACGGGCGCCGGTGGTCTGGGACCCGCATCCGGCCGGCAGCGACCCGGTGCCCGGCGTGGCCGCCGTGACACCGAACCTGCCCGAAGCCCTGCGCAGCGCCGGCGGAACCGGCAGCGGAACCGGGGGCATTCCTGCGGCCCTGCACGCCGCCGAGCAGCTGCTCGACAGGTGGCAGAGCCGAGCCGTGGTGGTGACCCTCGGCGCCCTGGGAGCCCTGGTGCTGCCCGCCGCCGGACTGCCTCAAGTGATTCCGGCGCCGGAGGTGCACGCCGGGGACACCTGCGGGGCCGGAGACCGGTTCTCCGCCACCCTGATCCTGGCCCTGGCCCGGGGAACGGCGCTGGAACCCGCCGCGGAACAGGCGGTGCAGGCCGCCGCCGGGTTCCTGGCCGCCGGCGGCGTGGCCGCCCTGCAGCGGGAAAAAGGGCCGGCCCAGCTGCGCAGCAGCAGCCTGGATGCCCTGGCCGCCGCCAAGGCGGTGCAGGAACGCGGCGGAACGGTGGTTGCCACCGGCGGCTGCTTCGACCTGCTCCATGCCGGTCACGCCAGGACCCTGTCAGCGGCCCGCCGACTGGGCGACTGCCTGATCGTGGTCCTGAATTCCGACAGCTCGGTCCGCCGACTCAAAGGTGAGCAGCGCCCGATCATCGGCCAGGAGGACCGCACCGAGCTGCTGCTGTCCCTGGGCTGCGTGGACGGGGTGCTGGTGTTTGAGGAAGACACCCCGGAAGCGGCACTGGACCGGCTGCGACCGGATATCTGGGTCAAGGGCGGAGACTACCGCGAGGACCAACTGCCCGAAGCCCGGCTGATCAAGGCGTGGGGCGGCGAAACCGTGACCGTGCCGTATCACCCGGCCCGCTCCACCACAGCCCTGGCCTCGGCCCTGGCCAGGGTCGGCTAAAGCGCATCTCATTCGGTTTGATCCCGGCACATTTGAAGCGCGGGACCCATGATGAAAGGAAAAACGCATGTCACTGCAACTCTCCAACCCCGGACGGGTGCTCGTTACCGGCGGCGGGTCAGGCCTGGGCGCCGCCGTAGTGCAGGCCGTGACCGCGGCCGGCGGAACCGCCGTCGTCCTCGACCGGGACATCAGCACGGTGGGCGCGGCAAAGGCCATCGAGGTGGACGTCGCGGACCGGGCCGCCGTTGAGGCCGCCGTCCGGGACGCTGCGGAATCCCTCGGCGGCCTGGATGCGGTGGTGACCGCCGCCGGCATCGACCGCTGCGGACGCCTCGAGGATGTTGCCGCCGAGGAATGGGAGAAGGTCATCGGCGTGAACCTGCTCGGCACCGTCTCGGTGGTCCGCGCCGCGCTTCCCTATCTGCTGGAAAGCCACGGCCGAGCCGTCACGGTGGCCTCCAGTCTGGGGATCAAAGCCGTCTCGGACGCCACGGCGTACTGCGCCTCGAAGTTCGCCGTGGTGGGCTTCAGCCGCGCGCTGGCCGCAGAAACCCGGGGCCGGATGGGTGTGACCACCATGATCCCCTCCGGCATGAAAACCTCCTTCTTCGACGACCGCACGGAGCAGTACAAGCCGCAGGACGATTCCCGGCTCAATGATCCGCTGCGCGTGGCCGAGGCGATCCTCTTCGCCCTGCACCAGCCGCGCGGATGCGAAATCCGGGAAATGGTCATCTGCCACGAGGAGGAGGACTCCTGGCCCTGACCGGCGGCCCGGCCTAGGTGTAACTCCTAGGCCGGCGGTGCCGTCCGCAGCTCGGCCACGTCGGCGTACACCGCCGCCGCGTCCACCGCGGCCACGAAGGAATCGTCGTGGGCGCAGCGTTCGGCGGTCCAGCCGACCTGGGTGACGTTGATCCCGCAGACCGGACAGGCGGACACCCAGGACATGTGCACCCGGTGCCGGGTGCGGCCCATGGCGCCGGCATTGATCACGTTTCCGAACCAGTAGATGCCCACCGTGGGGGTGCCAACGGCCTGCGCCAGGTGGCGGGGGCCGCTGTCGTTGCCGACCATCACGGTGCTGGCCTTCAGCAGGGCCGCCAGGGTGCCGATGTCCAGTTGTCCGGCCACGGAGGCGACGTCGGTTTCCGGCCCGGATTCGGCCAGGCTCAGCGCGACGATCTGCTCGGCGAGGCGCCGGTCGCCGTCGTCGTCCCCCACCACCAGGACCCGGCAGCCGTCGGCGGCCGCACGCACCGCGACGGCGGCGAAGGCCGACGCCGGCCAGCGGCGCCGCGGATCGGTCGCCCCGGGATGGAGGGTGACCAGGTCCCGGCCGGGCGCCAGGTACGCCTCGGCTTTCTCCTCCTCCACCGGAAGGACTTCCAGCTGCGGCTCCAGCGTGAGCGGAACGGCCCCCGCCAGGCCCGCCACCTCCAGCGCCCGCAGCACCTCATGCTGGTAGTAGATGTAGGGAATGGTGCGTTCCAGGGGTGCGGCGTCCGGCGTCCGGGTGCCAACCGTGTGCGCGGCGCCGAGCTGAAGCAGGAACGGATTGGAGTTGCGGCCGCCGCCGTGGACCTGCACGGCCAGATCGAAGCTGCGGGCCCGCATGGCGGCGTGGAACGCGGCCGCCGCCGCCGGATCGTCGGGGCCGGGCCGTATCCCCGATGCAAAGGGCAGCACTTCCACGCGGTGCACCGGACCGGGCCGGCCCGCCAACAGCGCCGCGTGCAGGGGCGCCCCCAGAAGAGTGATCTCGGCGTCCGGATACGCGGCGGCGAGGGCCTCGATGGCCGGCAGGGCAAACATCAGGTCCCCCAGGCCACCGCCGCGCAGAACAGCGATCCGGGACACCCCCGGGAACGGCGCCAGGACCGGCCCCACCCCGCGGCGCAGGGCCGGCGCCGCCTCCCTTGCCTGCGCTGCCTCCCCTGCCTGCCCCGGATCGCCTGCCTGCCCGATGTTCCCTGCTGCTGCCATGCCCTCTTTCCTTCCGGACCGCTCCGAAGCCGCACCGCCTGGGTCGCCGCGGGGTCTGCACCGCTGCCGGCGCGGGCCGCCGCACGCGTCGCGGATGTTTGCTGGCCCCACCCTAGGGCCTGGGAGCGCCGATCCCAACCGTTGCGGACGCAGAAAATCTTCCGCTGCCAAACCGTGTAAACCCGCGCCAAACGGGTAGGAAACCTAGACACGAGTTGCCACTGAGTTCCGATTCCGAGGAGTTCCATGTCAGCCAGCGCCGCTTCAGCCCCCGCCTCCGCTGCCGCCGGCTCCCCCACAGGCTCCCCCATGGGCTCCCCCGCCGGCATTCCGGGGGCGGCGTGAACACCGTGGCGGACCTGAGCGGGTTGCGCAGTTTGACCCCCTGGCTGCCCGGCCGGCTGGCAGCTGCGGCGCCGCGGATTGCCGTCATCGGGGACGTCATGCTGGACGGCTGGTGGTCAGGCACGACTGACCGGTTCTGCCGCGAAGCACCGGCACCCGTGGTCGATATCGCCCGCCGGGACTATTTCCCGGGCGGTGCCGCCAACACCGCAATGAATCTTCAGGCCCTGGGAGCCCGGGTCCGGCTGGCGGGGCTGGCGGGTGAGGACGACGCCGGCCGGCGGCTGCGCGTCCTGCTGGGGGCGGCAGGCGTGGACCAGCAGCAGTTGCTCGCCCATCCCGCCGCCCGGACGGCCACGAAATTCCGCGTCCTGGCCGGCGAGCAGGTGATGCTGCGGATGGACGACGGCGGCAGCCCGGTTCCGGCCGAGGCTGAGGAGCAGCTAGCCGCCTCGCTGGATGCGTGGCTCAGGGACGCGGACGCCGTGGTGGTGTGCGACTACGGCTCCGGGCTGCTGCACGGCCGGGTGCGCGACGCACTGATTGCTTCCCGCGGCAGCAGGCTCACCGTGGTTGATGCCCACGATCCGGGACTGTGGGCCGGACTGGCGGCCGACCTCGTCACCCCCAATTCGCAGGAAGCGGCACGCCTGCTGGGCGTCAGGCTGCGGCCGGGGACGGACCGCGCCGGGCAGATCGGCGGACTGGGCCCGGACCTGCTGCGCGCTTCGGGTGCCGCCTCCGCCGTCGTCACCCTGGACCGGGAGGGCACCGTACTGTTGACCGCCGACGGCGCAATGCACCGGACCTGGGCCCGCCCTGCCGCCGAGAAGCAGGCCTCCGGCGCCGGAGACACCTTCGTGGCGTGCCTGACCCTCGCCCGGGCCGCCGGGCTGCCGCTGAGCACGGCGGCGGACCTGGCGCAGAACGCCGCCGACGTCGTCGTTCAACGGGCCGGTACCTCCGTCTGCACGGCAGCGGATCTGGAGCTGCACCTGACGGCGTTGGCCGACACGGCGCTGTCGCCCGGGGACCTGGCGGCACGCGTGGCCGCCGACCGGGCCGCGGGGAAGCGGATAGTGCTCACCAACGGGTGCTTCGATGTGCTGCACCGCGGTCATACCCGCTATCTCCAGCAGGCGAAGGCGCTTGGCGACATCCTGGTGGTGGCGCTCAACGGCGATGCCTCGGTGACCCGCCTCAAGGGTCCGGGCCGGCCGATCAATCCGGTGCATGACCGCGCCGGGGTGATTGCGGCCCTGAGCTGTGTTGACTACGTGACCATCTTCGACACCGACACGCCAATACCGCTGATCGAGGCGCTGCGGCCGGACGTCTACGCGAAGGGCGGGGACTACTCCCCCGAGATGCTGCAGGAAACCCGGGTGGTTCGGGCCTGCGGCGGGCAGGTGCGGATTCTGGACTATGTCGCGGACCATTCCACCACCGCCGTCGTGGAGCGGATCCAGGCCGCATCGCTGCGGCCGGGGCAGGCGGAGGGTCGGCGGGAGGACGGCCGGCAGGCTGACGACCGGCAGCCGGCCGGGTCCGGGCCGGAGGATGAGGCCGGGGCCGGGCAGTGAAGCCGCTGCTGCTCCGCGGAGCGGGCGGCTAGGCTGTCGGGTCAGTGGGGCGGCCGCCGTCGGCCGCATCGGGGGCGGCCGCGTTCGCGGCCGGTCCGCCCGCCGCCGGCGCGGGGCCGGCACCGCCGCGGTTGGCACCGCGGCCCTGGCCGCCGACGCTGCCTGCGCCGCCGGGAATCTTCGCCGAGCTGCGGTTGACGCCGGAGCCCTCGCTGAGGTGGTCCGGGTTGGGCTTTTCCGTCATCAGCAGCAGCGAGCAGATCAGCAGCGAGGCGATGAAGGCAATGCCGGCAGCAATGAAGGCGAGATCCAACCGCAGTTCCTTGTCAACGCCGCCGGTGGCGAAGATCATGGTGGCGACGCCCGCAACCACGGCCAGCACGGCCGAAAAAATGAGCGGGGCCTTCACGGAGTTCCGCTTCTGCGGCCCACCGGATGAGCTGTTCGCCACTGTTTTTCCTCCTGCTGTTGATGAGTGCACCGGTTCTACAGTAGGTAGAACCCGGAGTTGTTCAGTTTACGGGGTTTCCCGGCCTGCCGCTGCCGGATGTGACCGGCCCTGCGACCGGGCGTCCCAGCGGGCTCCCAGTCCGGAGATGGCCAGGACAACCGCGAGGATGATCGCCGACCCGCCGGAAACTCCCAGCATGGCGTGCGCGCCCAGGCCCATGGCCAGAACCGCGACCAGGATGGCTGCCGTTCCTAGGCTCACCACGCCCGTGATCAGCCAGTCGCGCGCCGGCAGGAACGCTCCGCGGGCCTTGGCCCAGAGGTAGAGTTCCACGGCGCCGCCGATCAGCAGCGCTGCACCTGCCGCCGCGCAGAAGGCCTCCACGGATCGGAGCGCGAGGACGGCGAGGCCGGCCACGGCGTACACCGCTGCCTCAAGCAGCTGCAGGCTGCGGACCTGCGCCAGCCCCTGCCCGCCTGCCAGGCTGGACACCCGCCAGACTGTGACGGCGGTGAGCAGGAGGTACAGTCCGCCGGCGATCGACAGCACGTTCACTCCCGGGGACTGCCAGAAGACGGTCAGAATCCCGAAGGCAGCCGCCGTGACGGAACGCAGGAGGATGGGTACCCACGGGGTGCCGTGGTTCGAATCTCCCACTGCTGAGCCTCCGCTTTCGTCATAACGAATCATCTGGCCGGTTGGCCACCCACCAGCTTAGTCGCTTGCGGTGCCCGGTGCCGCCCCGGTGACCATCCAGGCGTCCTGCCGGATGCGCCAGGTAAGCGTGGCAGCGCGTGCACTCATGTATCCCAAGGCAAAGGCGGCCCACAGCCAGGCGATCCCGCCGGGGCCTTCCAGACCCGCGGCGTGGACCCACCACAGCAGCGGCAGGTACGCCAGCAGGTTCAGCACACCGGTGACGGCAAGGTAGCGGGCATCGCCGGCACCGATGAGGACACCGTCAAGCACGAACACCAGTCCGCAGATCGGCTGGGAGGCGGCCAGCACCCACAGTCCGGCGGTCAGCGCTGACTGGACCCCGGCGTCGGGCGTAAAAATCCAGCCGGCGAAGGGCGCAGCGGCGGCCAGCAGCAGGCCGGTGACCACGCCGAATCCGACCCCCCAGCGGATCATCCGCCGGGTCAGTTCCCGGGCCAATGACCGGTTGCCCGCCCCCAGCTCCTTGCCGATGAGCGCCTGCGCGGCGATCGCCAGGGCGTCGAGGGCAAAGGCCAGGAAGGTGAAGACCGTCATCACCAGCTGATGGGCGGCCAGGGACTGCGGTCCCTGCGCGGTGGCCACCAACACGGCGGCCAGCACGGCCAGGCGCAGGCTCAGCGTGCGCAGCATCAGCCATGACCCCACATGCGCGGTGGCCAGGATCCCCGCGGGTGATGGCCGCAGGGAGACCCCGGCCTGCCGCGCCATCCGGCCGACCAGCACCAGGTAGACCGCCGCCATGCCCCACTGCGTGATGCTGGTGCCCAGAGCTGACCCGGCCACCGACAGGTCAAAGCCGTAGACCAGCAGGTAGTTCAGGCCAATGTTCACTCCGAAACCGATGCCGGCCACGGCGAGCGGCGTGCGGGTGTCCTGCAGTCCGCGCAGTACGCCGGTGGCGGCAAGCACCACCAGCATGGCGGTCAGCCCGGGCATTGAATACTGCAGATAGTCCACCGCGAACCGGTGCACCTCCCCGGTGGCGCCCAGTGCGGAGGCCAGCCGCGGCGCGGCCAGGATGCCGACGGTGGAAAGCACGACGCCGAGGATCAGTGCCAGCCCCATCCCGTCGCGGCCGGCGGCCACGGCGTCGCGGTGGCGGTCTCCGCCCAGATAGCGTGCCACGGTCCCCGTGGTGGAATACGCCAGGAAAACCATGAGGCCGACGGCGGTCTGCAGCACGGTGGACGCCAGGCCCACCCCGGCGAGCTCGTTGACGCCCAGGTGCCCCACGATGGCGGAATCGGCGATCAGGAACAGCGGTTCGGCGATCAGCGCGCCCAGCGCCGGCACGGCCAGGGCCAGGATGCGCCGGCCCAGGACCGGGTTGGAAGTCTGCGACGAAGAAGTGCCCACGGGAACAGCCTACGGTTTTTTCAGGGCCGGATTGGCCGGCGCCGCCAGGGGCTCGGGGGCGAGCGCCGCCGCAGCCACGGCGGCCGACACGGCCAGCAGCGTTGCCACGAAGGCACTGAGCCCGGACCAGCCCCAGGCCTGGAAGAACAAGCCGCCGGCCCAGCCGAGCACGCTGGAGCCGGCGTAGTAGAACAGGTTGTACAGGGACGAGGCCTGGGCCCGTCCGGAGGTGGCCAGGAAGGGCGTCCAGCCGGAGGCAATGGAGTGAGCGGCGAAGAAGCCGGCGGTGAACACGACCAGGCCGGCAATCACCGCGGGCAGCCAGGCGGCCAGCGTGAGCGCCAATCCGCCGGCCATGACCGCTATCGAGGCCAGCAGGACGGTTTTGCGCCCGCCGTGCCCGGCGAGCCTGCCGGCCAGGGTTCCGGCGGCACGGGAGGACCAGGTGCCGGCCAGATAGGCGAGGAACAGGAAACTGGCAACACCCTGCGGCAACGAAAACGGTGCCTCACCCAGCCGAAAGCCCAAATAGTTGTAGACCGCGACGAATCCGCCCATCAGCAGGAACCCCTGCAGATACAGGCTCAGCTGCCGCGGATTGCGCAGATTCAGGAGCAGCCGCCCGCCGAGGCCCGGCCCGGGATCGGTCCGCCGCAGCGGCGAGAATCCCTGCTGCTTCGGTGCGGTGAGCATAAACACCACGGCTGCCACGGCAGCCAGCAGGCTGACGGCGCCGACGCCGACCCGCCAGTTCGCGGCGTCGCTCAGCGGAGCGGCCACGATGCGGCCGGCCAGCCCGCCGATCGTGGTGCCCGACACGTAGCTGCCGGCGGCAACGGCAGCGTGCACCCGGGACACCTCTTCGCTCAGGTAGGCCAGGGCGACGGCGGGAATTCCCCCCATCGCCGCACCTTCGGCGAAGCGCAGCACCAGCAGGACGGGCAGGTTGGGGCTGAAGGGCACCGCCAGGCCCAGCACGACGGCGGCGAGGATGGCCAGCCGCATCACCGGCAGCCGGCCGAAGCGGTCGGCAGCGGCGGACCACGGGATCACTGCCGCGGCCAGGCCCAGGGTTGCCGCGGAAACCGTGAGGGCTGCGGAAGAGGCGGAGATGTCCAGGTCCGCCGCCAGCCCGGGCAGGACGCCCTGCACCGAATACAGCTGGGCGAAAGTGGCCACGCCTGCCGCGGTCAGGCCGATGAGCACGCCGCGGTACCCCCGGCTGCCCTTGGCATGCCCCGCCCACGGCTTCCGGTTGCCGTTCACGCTCGTGTTTCCCTGGTCACACTAGAACTCTAGGGCTTTTTCGCCGCCCGCCCCTTCGTCAGCGCTGATCCCGGGCGCCAATTCGGACAACAGGTTCCGGCGTGCCTGCTCCGCCCAGCGGTGCCGCGCAGCGGAGGTGCGAAAGAGCGGCTCCAGGGCCAGCAGCCCGCGGACCACCCGCCCGCGGCCGTCCGCGAAGGCCGCATCATCCAGGTGCCGATGCTCACTCCGCACGTCGGCAAGGTAACGGCGGTAGGCCTCCGGCTCCCGGCCCAGCACCGAGAGGTCGGCGTCGCAGAGCACCTGCCCCGCGAGGTCTCCGGGGGCGGGATCGTGTCCGGCGGTCAGCCGGACCAGTCGTGAGGTTTCACGGATCTCCTGCGCCGGAAGGTTCGCCTCGGCCAGCAGGTCCTCGGCCAGGCGGGCGGACTGTTCCTCGTCGTCAGCGGCGCCCCGGTAGACGGCGTCATGGAACCAGGCGGCCAGGAGGACCGTCCGCGGCGGCCGGCCGCCGCAGAGCAGCTCTGCGGCTTCCAGGACTGCGAGCAGATGGCGGCGGTCGTGGTAGCGGCGGTGCGGTTCGCCCCAGCGGTTCAGCAGCTCCGCCCCCAGCTCACGGCGGCCCGGCAGCAGGGCCTCCCAGCGGGCGAGCAGCGGATGCACCAGGGAGGCGCTGCGCTCCCGGGCCTTGATCCGCAGCCCGCTGCCGATGAGCAGGCGCACCAGGGTGCCGCCGTCGACCTCCACCGCTCCCCGCGCCACCAGGTCGCGGTAGCGGCCGGCCGGCACGTCGTAGTGGTCCAGGTCGAAGGCCCGGACGGCGATGGACGCGTCAGCGGCAAAGCTGTGCAGCTCGGCCAGCGAGGTGTCGGAAACCAAATGGGAGAACAGTGTGTTGTGCGCGGGCCACAGCGGCGGGTCAATGTAAATCACCGGAACGGCCCCTCATGCAAGAAGGACATCCTTCATACCTACCGGACGGAGGGCAGTATTTCCATGCGGGCCCTGCGGCCCGCCCTTGTCCGGGGCCCCGCCGCGTGGTCGAATACTGGCATGAAAAACGGGGACACCGCCGTCCTGGCCATCGGCACCAAAAAGGGCCTGTGGCTGGCCACCAGCACCGACCGGCATGCCTGGACAGTGGCCGGCCCGCACTTCCTGATGGACGAAGTCGCCTCGCTGGCGGTTGATACGCGCGGCGGAACACCCCGCATCCTCGCGGGCATCATGAACTGGCACTGGGGGCCGTGCGTCGTCCACTCCGATGACCTCGGCGCAACGTGGAGCGAACCCGAAGACGGTGCCGTCCGGTTCCCGGAGGAGACCGGCGAGGCACTGGCGCGGGTGTGGCAGCTGCAGCCGGACAGCGATGCGCGCCCGGGCGTGGTGTGGGCCGGCGCCGAGCCCATTTCCGTATGGAAGTCCACCGACGGCGGTGAGCACTTCGAGATTAACCAGCCGTTTTGGGATCATCCCCACCGCAGCGAGTGGGGCGCCGGGTTCGGCGGCGCGGCCGCGCACACGGTTCTGCCCAGCCCGGCCGATGACACCGTTCATGTGGCCATCAGCACGGCCGGGGTGTACCGGACGGACGACGGCGGTGCGTCCTGGGTTCCGCGCAACAACGGCATCAGCGCCTATTTCCTGCCGGATCCGAATCCTGAGTTCGGCCAGTGCGTGCACAAGGCGGCCCGCGACGCCGGTGATCCGCAGCGGCTCTACGTGCAGAACCACCACGGCGTGTACCGCTCCGACGACGGCGGGGACTCGTGGATCTCGATTGCCGGCGGGCTGCCGGCCGATTTCGGTTTTGTCATGCTGTCCCATCCCACCCGGCCGGGCACCATCTGGACCGTGCCGCTGAAGGCCGACGGCGAGCGGATTCCGCCGGACGGCCGCCTCGCCGTGTACCGCAGCACCGACGCCGGGGAAAGCTGGACCCGGCTCGACGACGGCTTGCCCGAAACCGACTACAACGCGGTCCTCCGCGACGCCGCAGCCGTGGACACTGCCGAACCCGCCGGAATCTATTTCGGCACGCGCGGCGGCCAGGTGTTCGGCAGCGCGGACGAGGGAGACACCTTCTCGCTCGTGGCCGGCAACCTTCCCGATGTGCTGTGCGTGCGGGCCGGCATCGTGCCGGCAGGATTCGGCGCATGATCCCGGAGCCGGTTCATCTGGTCCTGCCGGCAGGGCTGTTCGCCGCCGCCGGAGGGAACCGAGAGCTGGAGCGGGCCGCCGGGGCCGGACTGACTGCCGCTCAGCTCCTGGACGGCTTGGCGGTTGACTACCCCAGGCTGGAACGCCGGATCCGGGATGAGGCCGGCCGGCTGCGGCGCTACGTGAACGTCTATATCGACGGCGAGGAGCTGCGGGCGCTGGACGGGCTGGCCAGCCGGGTGCGTCCGGGCGCGGAGGTCCTGATCCTGCAATCCGTGGCAGGCGGTTAGCTCACGGCCGGGCCTTGGCTTAACGCAGCAGGCGCCCCGCCTTTCGGCGGAGCGCCTGCTGCTTTTGGGTCCCGCGGTTCTGCGGATCCCCGGCTGTTCTGCCCGGTTGTTAGGCCGGGAGCTGCAGCACCTGGCCGGTGAAGATCAGGTCTGCGTGGATGATGGTGTCGGCGTTGGCGTTGTACAGTGCCGGCCAGCCACCTTCGATACCCAGCTTCTCGGCAATGGCGGAGAGCGTGTCGCCGGACTGGACGGTGTAGGTTTCACCGCTCAGGGCCGGGGCCGGGGTCTGCACCGGAGCCGGTGCAGGGGCCGGAGCCTCAGGCAGGACCTGTACCGGGGTCTGCGGCACTGCGGCCTCCGGTACCACCGGGGTCTCGGGGACGGCGTAGGTCTCCACCGGAACAGTTTCCTGAACCGGCGCCTCGGCGACGTACTCAGTGGTCTGTTCGGGGGCAACATACTGCTGCGTGGTCTGCTCCGGGGCCACGTATTCCGGCGTGGCCGGGGCAACGGCCTGGCTCTCGGTGCTCACCGAACCGGTGGCACCGCCGGACAGACCGAGCTTGGCGGAGCAGGCGGGCCATGCGCCCCAGCCCTGGCCGGCGAGAACACGCTCGGCCACGGCAATCTGCTGTTCCCGGCTAGCGGAGGACGGATCACCGGTGCCGCCGAAGGCAGCCCAGGTGCTCGGCGTGAACTGAAGTCCGCCGGAGAATCCGTTGCCGGTGTTGATGCTCCAGTCACCGCCGCTTTCGCACTGTGCCAGTGCATCCCATGTGCTCGCGTCAGCAGCCTGAGACGGTACTGCGGTCAGGGCGAGGCCTGCACCTGAGATGGCTGCAACAGCGAGTCCCCGGCGCACGTTTCGGCTGATCTTAGACTTGGTCATTAGTAGTGGCTGCTCCCAAGGGCCCACCTGCGTTCCACCCTTCCCAGGGCTTCTCTACGCTGCCGCCAGCCCCATGTGAAAATAGAGGGCATGGATACGGTGCCTGACGAAGTGGCGACATCTGGTGGCTCGAGGCACCGAGCGTGCGGCTGCACCTGGAACGGTGCCAGCCTGATCGCCGGACACCATGGGTCCGACTGCGGTCCGGACCTTTGCCGAACCGTTAACTACCGTAAGACATGTTGGCTCCGAGTCCAACTGATTCCAAAATGGTATCGATCACAGCGGATCGTTATGCTTCTGATACCCGTATCAACACGCGGATCGGGTATGGGACGCCGCGTCAGCTGTGCCGAAGCTCATAGAGCGTGCACCCTTGCGCTGTGGACAGCCAAGGGTCCCGGGTCTAGGGTTTGACCACGTGCTCACCTTCCTCAATGCGTTGAAACGCATTCTTGTCGGGCGTCCCTACGGCAACGAACAGCTCTCGCGCACGCTTCTTCCCAAGCGCATTGCCCTTCCCGTGTATGCATCCGACGCCCTCTCGTCCGCGGCCTACGCCCCGGACGAAATCCTGCTGACCCTGGCCCTGGCCGGAGTAACCGCCGTCACCCTTTCGCCCTGGGTCGGGCTGGCCGTCATCGTGGTCCTCCTGACCGTCGTCGCGTCCTATCGGCAGAACGTGCACGCCTATCCTTCCGGCGGGGGAGACTACGAGATCGCCAACGCCAACCTCGGCAAACCCGCGGGGATGACGGTCGCCTCCGCCCTGCTGGTGGACTACGTGCTCACGGTCGCAGTTTCCATGTCGTCGGCCTCCCACTATCTGGTGACGGCCGCGCCGGCGCTCAACGGGCTTCAGGCTCCGATAGCCGCCGTTGGCGTGGCCACTTTGGTCCTGGTCAACCTGCGCGGCATCCGGGAAGCGGGCACCCTCTTCGCGGTTCCCACCTACCTCTTCATGGCATCGGTGCTGGGCATGTGTGCCTACGGCGCGTTCCAGGCAGCCGCGGGAAACCTGGCCGATGCTCCGTCCGCGGCGTTTGACCTGGTCCCGGAGTCGGGGCTGGACAGCGGACTGGTGGGCCTGGCCGGAGCCTTTCTGCTGCTGAGGGCCTTCTCCTCGGGGGCCGCCGCCCTGACCGGTGTGGAGGCCATCAGCAACGGGGTGCCGAACTTCCGCAAGCCCAAGAGCACCAACGCCGCCACCACCCTGCTCCTGCTGGGCGTGGTGAGTGCGTCCATGCTGGCCGGCATCCTGGCCCTGGCCAGCGCCACCGAGGTCCGCGTCGTCCAGGACCCGGCCACCCAGCTGACCCTGAACGGCGCCCCCGTGGGCCCGGATTACGTGCAGCATCCGGTCATCAGCCAACTTGCGGAAACCGTCTTCGGCGACGGCAGCCTCCCGTTCTACATTGTGGTGGCCGCAACCGGCCTGATCCTGGTGTTCGCCTCGAACACTGCGTTCAACGGCTTTCCGGTGCTGGCCTCGATCCTGGCCAAGGACGGCTTCCTGCCCCGGCAGATGCGCACGCGCGGCGACCGGCTCGCCTTCAGCAACGGCATCATCGCCCTTGGCCTCGGCGCCCTGGTGCTGATACTGGTTTTCAACGCCGACGTCACCCGGCTGATCCAGCTGTACATTGTCGGCGTGTTCGTCTCGTTTACCGTCAGCCAGCTGGGCATGATCCGGCATTGGACGGCCAAGCTGCGCACCGAACGGAAAAGGGACGCCCGGCGCCGGATGCAGCGCTCCCGGGTAATCAACGCCGTCGGCTTCGGCATGACCGCGCTGGTGCTGCTGATTGTCCTGATCACCAAGTTCACCCACGGCGCCTGGATTGCCCTGCTGGCAATGGGCGGGCTGTATCTGCTGATGTTCTCCATCCGGACGCACTATGACTCCGTGGCCCGGGAACTCTCGGTGGAGGACAATGTCCAGGGCCTGGCCCTGCCCTCGCGGGTGAACGCCGTCATCCTGGTTTCCAAGGTGCACAAACCGTCCCTGCGGGCACTGGCCTACGCCCGGGCTTCGCGGCCGTCCAGCCTGAACGCGATCGTCGTGGACATTGACTCCGAGGACACCGAGCGCGTCCTGGAGGAGTGGGAGCGCCTGCAGATTCCGGTGCCGCTGACGGTCCTGTCCTCCCCGTACCGGGAGACCGTCTCCCCGGTGCTCGCGTACCTGCGCGAGGCGCGGCGGACCGCCCCGCGGGACCTGTTTGTGGTCTACATCCCCGAGTACGTCGTCGGGCGCTGGTGGGAGCAGCTGGTCCACAACCAAACCGCGCTGCGGATCAAGGCACGGCTGCACTTCGAGCCGGGCATCATGGTGGCCAGCGTTCCCTGGCAGCTCGCCTCCAGCCGGGACCGCAACGCCACGCCGACGCCCGGTTCCGGGCTCTAGCGGCGGAGGCGCCCGGCGCCGCCGTCGTCACCGTCCCGGCGACGACGGCGTCCGGCTAGTCGTCCGGGTTGGTGACGGCGGGAACGGGCAGTCCCCGGCCGGCGAGGACCGAGCGGTAGGCGTACTCCGTCAGCCGCCCTTCGCCATGCGCCTGCTCCACGGCCTCAAATGACCGCGGACCCGGCTCATTGCTGTACGGGAAGTGAATCAGCTCGGCAACGAGCTCCCATTCCTCGGCGATGGTGTCAATGAGCTCACCCGGGGTCTCGTCCTTGCCGGGCCCGCCGCCCAGGACGGTCCAGGATTCTTCCGGAACCCGGTAGGCCTCCAGCCGTTCCAGGTCCGCCTCAAGTTCCTCGAGGGAGGCATACTCGGTCTGGGCCTCGGCCGGAACCGAGCCGTCCGCCGTCGCCAGCTGGCTGACGAATCCGGTTTCCAGGGGATAGACGGAGGTGGGCACAGGCTCGCCCTCTTCCAGGTAGGCGGGAAGCTGCGACGGCATCCAGTACCAGGCGTCGCCCTGGTCTGCCCCGCCGGGCTGGCTCCGCTCGCTGATCCAGCCGCGGGCCGTGAGCAGCGCCTCGCCCTCGTCACTGACGAACGTTGGCGTGTTGCCGAAGAGCAGATTGGTTTCGTGCTCGGTGCGGCGGGCCTGCTTCTTCTTGGCGGCGGCCTTCTTGCGGGGTTTGGACTTGGGCACGGGTACTCCTTGGGAAAGAACTGGTCAGGGGACGGCTGGCGAAGAACCCTCGGGCTGCAGACCGGCAGTACCGATTCTAGTCGCCGGGGCGGTCCCGGCCCGGAGAAGGCTCCGGGCGGCAGGCCTAGAAGCCCGAGCCGCCCTCCACCGCCATGTTGGAGAAGCGGGAGTAATGGCCCTGGAAGCCCACGGTGATGGTCTTGGTGGGACCGTTGCGGTGCTTGGCCACAATCACGTCAGCTTCGCCGGCGCGCGGGGACTCCTTGTCGTAGATGTCCTCGCGGTGCAGCAGGATGACCATGTCGGCGTCCTGCTCGATGGAACCGGATTCACGCAGGTCGGAGATCATCGGCTTCTTGTCGGTGCGCTGCTCGGAACCACGGTTCAGCTGCGACAGGGCGATGACCGGGACTTCCAGTTCCTTGGCCAGCAGCTTCAGGGCACGGGAGAACTCGGAAACTTCCTGCTGGCGTGACTCCACTTTCTTGCCGGAAGACATCAGCTGCAGGTAGTCAAGGACCACGAGCTTCAGGTCGTGGCGCTGCTTCAGGCGCCGGCATTTTGCGCGGATTTCCATCAGCGACATATTGGGGCTGTCGTCGATGAACAGCGGAGCCTCATTCATCCGGCCCATGGTGGTGGCGATCTTGCCCCACTGCTCGTCCTTGATGGTTCCCTTGCGCAGGTCCTGCAGGGCGATCGTGGCCTCCGCGGAGAGCAGGCGCATGGCAATCTCGTTGCGGCCCATTTCCAGCGAGAAGAAGACGGTGGTCATGTTGTTCTTGATGGCGGCCGAGCGGGCGAAGTCCAGGGCGAAGGTTGACTTACCCACGGCGGGGCGGGCGGCGATCACGATCATCTGGCCGGGGTGCAGCCCCTGCGTCAGTTCATCAAGTTCGTAGAAACCGGTCGGCACGCCGGTCATCCCCTCGCCCTTGTGCTGGGCGGCTTCAATTTCGTCCACCGTGCCCTCGATGATGTCCTTCAGGGGCACGTAGTCCTCGGCGGTGCGCCGTTCCGCGACGGCGTAGACCTCGGCCTGGGCGGCGTTGACGATGTCGTCAACCTCCATGCCGTCGCTGGAGTAACCCAGCTGGACGATCTTGGTCCCGGCATCCACAAGGCGGCGCAGGACGGCCCGCTCACGGACAATTTCCGCGTAGAAACCGGCGTTGGCCGCGGTGGGCACCGACTGGATGAGCGTGTGGAGGTACGCCGGGCCGCCGATGCGACCAATCTCGCCGCGCTTGGTGAGCTCATCGGAGATGGTGACGGCGTCGGCCGGTTCGCCCCGGCCGTACAGGTCAATGATGGCTTCAAAAATGGATTCGTGTGCCGGGCGGTAGAAGTCGATGCCGCGGAGCACCTCGACCACGTCAGCAATGGCGTCCTTGGAGAGCATCATGCCGCCCAGAACTGACTGCTCGGCAACCAGATCCTGCGGCGGTGTCCGTGCGAAGTCGGAGCTGGAGCTGGATGCCGGTGCGTCAGTATGCATGAGCGACACTGTGTAACCCTTTCCCAAGGTACTGCTGAGTTGCGATCCCTGCCCGGTGGCAGCTGATTCAGGTCTATCCCGCCGCGGTGACACTTTTGCGGGCGGCGGCCGCCGGTCAAACGGCACCGTCTTCGGTGACGGGGCAAGGAGTCGATTAGAAGGGATTCACCCGCAACCGTAGTCCCGAAAACCCCTGCTCCCAAACGAGTTATCCACAGCCCTTGTGGACAAGATGTTGATAACTGGGCGTGTCTTGTGCACAGGTTGGGCATAAGGGTGTGGATAAACTATTGATTTTGCGGCAAATAGCTCTCTGACTAGGGGAAATACTCGTCCACACCTGTGTATAGCGACTATTTTTTCTCAACATTCACCCCCTGCTTTCAGGTTGACAGATGGCCTCAAGGGGCATATGGCCCGGGTTATCCCCCGATCCGCGGCGATTGTCCACAGCTAATATCCACAGGAGCTCCCTCCGGCCCGTGAGGGGCGCGTGCGGGATGCTCCCGGTGGGTCCGCAGGGTCGTACGCCACTGCCGCTCCGGGGCCCGCAGAAGGCCGTGCACGCCGGAAGGCGGTTGCGACTGCCCCGTTTCCGTGCGTCCGGAGGTTCGCCGGACGCACGGAAACGGACACAAAAGCGCCCCCCGCCACAAGGGCGGAGGGCGCTCGGCACACGCCCGAGGGCGTGCTGGTGGACGTGCTAGCCGGCTACGACGTTGAGGTCGATGACAGCAGCGACGTCGTCGTGCAGACGAACGTTGGCCTGGAAGGAACCAACCGACTTGATGTGAGCCGGCAGTTCAACCTTGCGCTTGTCGATGGTGCCGAGACCGGCAGCTTCGACAGCAGCAGCAACATCGGCAGCCTTGACCGTGCCGAAGAGGCGTCCGGACTCGCCGGCCTTGACGGCCAGAGTGACCGGCTTGGCGGAGAGTGCAGCAGCCTGCTTCTGAGCATCTTCCAGGGAAGCGTGCTCGCGGGCGGCGCGGGCAGCCTTGATGGATTCAACCTGCTTCTCGCCACCCTTGGTCCAGGTCAGAGCGAAGCCGCGGGGCAGAAGGAAGTTACGTGCGTAACCATCCTTTACCTCGATGACGTCGCCGGCAGCGCCGAGACCGGTTACTTCGTGGGTCAGAATGAGCTTTGCCATGAGTTAGGTTCCTTTCCTTAGCCGCGGCCAGCGCCGGAGTACGGCAGGAGAGCAACTTCACGGGCATTCTTGATTGCCTGAGCGATTTTGCGCTGTTCCTGCACGGTTACGCCAGTTACGCGACGGGCGCGGATCTTTCCGCGGTCGGAAATGAACTTGCGCAGCAATGCTACGTCCTTGTAGTCGATGACAGTGATGTCAGCGGCCTTCAAGGGATTGGACTTTGGTTTGGGCTTGCGAAGTTCAGCCTTAGCCATCGTGGAGCTCCTTATGTCTAGTGGAGCCCGTGGATCATTCCACGGGATGGGCTCGACGGCGAGTGCCGTCTGAGGTTGCGCCCGAAGGCGCAGGGGTGAAGAAGGGCAGGCTTCCCGTGAGGGCAGACACCGGTCTTCGGTGGAGATTTAGAAGGGCGGGTCGTTGGAATCCGGTCCGTTGCCCCAGCCGCCGGCGTTGCCGCCGCCTGCGGGAGCACCCCAGGGATCTTCGGCCGGCGCAGCCTGTGGCTGCTGCTGGCCTCCGCCCCATGCGGGGTTGGAATTGCCGCCGAAGCCGCTGTTTCCGGAGTTTCCGCTGTTGCCGCCGAAGTTGCCGCCACCGCCGCCGGAGCGCTGGGTGCGGGTAACCTTCGCGGAAGCGTACCGAAGCGAGGGGCCGATCTCGTCGACCTCAAGCTCCATGACGGTGCGCTTTTCGCCTTCTTTGGTTTCGTACGAACGCGACTTCAGGCGGCCCTGGCAAACAACACGCGTCCCCTTGGTCAGGGATTCGGCCACGTTCTCAGCGGCTTCGCGCCAGACAGATGCCCGAAGGAACAGCGTTTCGCCGTCCTTCCAGTCATTTGACGTGCGGTCGAAGGTCCGCGGAGTCGAGGCAATGGTGAAGTTAGCCACTGCCGAACCTGACGGCGTGAACCGGAGTTCCGGATCATTCGTTAGGTTGCCGACGACGGTAATAGTTGTCTCGCCTGCCATGGTGTCTCCTGATTTCGGTTTGGTTTGCAGAAATTACTCTGCGGAAACCTTTGCAGCTTCAGCCTTTGCGGCCTTCTTGGCATCCTTTTTCGAGATCTTCTGCTCTTCCGGGCGGATGATCTTGGTGCGCATGATGGTTTCGTTCAGGCTCAGCTGGCGGTCAAGCTCAGCAGCAGCTGCAGGCGTCGCGGTGAAGTTAACCACTGCGTAGATGCCTTCAGCCTTCTTCTGGATTTCGTAGGCGAGGCGGCGACGGCCCCAGATGTCGACCTTGTCGATGGTTCCACCATCGTTGCGGACTACATTGAGGAACTTGTCGAGCGAAGGCTCGACTGTACGCTCTTCTACCTCGGGGTCGATGATAACCATCAGTTCATAAGCACGCATTTGTGAACCCACCTCCTTTGGGCTATACGGTCACGGCATTTCCGTAACAGGAGGTTCTTTTGCGTTGTCGTCCTGCCGATCCTGGGTGACCAGGCGGCGGGAAAGCAGTCGGCGTAGCCGATAGCACAGACTTAGCTAGTCTACCGGACGCCGGAAGGTGATCCGGACGGGACGGGACGCTGCACCCGCAGGGCACCCCGCCCGGGCCGCCCCTCCCGGGTCCTTCCACCGGGAGGCTGCCCCGGGTCAGCCGGCGAAAAACACTTCGGTCACCTTCGCCAGGTGGTGCGGATCCTGGACGCCGGCCATCTCGCGGGCCGAATGCATGGACAGGAGCGGAATCCCGACGTCGACGGTGCGGATGCCCAGCCTCGTGGCGGTGAGCGGCCCGATCGTGGAGCCGCAGGGCATCGAGTTGTGCGAGACGAATTCCTGATAGGGAATGCCCGCCCGCCGGCACAGTCCGGCCCAGCGGGCCGCGCCCGGCGCGTCAGTGGTGTACCGCTGGTTCGCATTGATCTTCAGCAGCGGACCGCCGTTGAGCACCGGGTGGTTGGCCGGGTCGTGGCGCTCGGCGTAGTTCGGGTGGACGGCGTGGCCGGCGTCGGCCGAGATGCAGAAGGAGGCCGCGAACGCCCGCTGCCGATCCAGCGCGGATCCGCCGAGGCCGCCGGAAATCCGGTTCAGCACGTCCTCCAGGAACGGCCCGGCAGCCCCGGAACGGCTGCCGCTGCCCACTTCCTCGTGGTCGAAGGCCGCCAGGACGGCGATGGACCCGCCAGTCTTGTTCTCCGACGCGGCGATCAGGGCGGCCAGTCCGGCGTGGACCGAGGACAGGTTGTCCAGCCGTCCGGAGGCAAAGAACTCGTGGTCGGCACCGAAGGTGCGGGGTTCCTGGGTGTCAGCGGCAACGATGTCGTACCCGCCCACCTCGGCGGCGGACAGTCCGGCACGGGCGGCCAGGAGTTCCAGCAGATCCGCGGTGGAGGGATCCCCCAGCCCCCAGACCGGGTTCATGTGCTGCTGTTTGTCCAGTTTCAGGCCCTCATTGACGGACCGGTCCAGGTGAATGGCCAGCTGCGGGAAACGCAGCAGCGGACCGGTTTTCACCAGGTGCTCCTCGCCGTCCAGGGTGACCAGGCGCCCGGCCAGCTGCAGCTCGCGGTCCAGCCAGGAGTTCAGCAGCGGTCCGCCGTAAACTTCGACCCCGGCCTGCAGCCAGCCGAGCCGGCCGGTGGTGGACCGCGGCTTGAGCTTGAAGGACGGGGAATCGGTGTGGCTGCCCAGAATCGAGAATCCGGTCGCGGCGCCGGCGCCCGGCGGAACGATCCAGGCGATCAGGGCGCCGTCGCGCACCACCGAGTATTTTCCGGGCTCCGCCGGCCATTCCAGGCTTTCATCAAGTTCGGTGAAGCCCGCCGCCGCCAGGCGGCGCGCGCCCTCGCGGGCCGCGTGGAAGCTGGAGGGTGAGGCGCTGACAAAAGCACCGAGGTCTTGGATGTGATCCATTGCATCAGACATACACCGATTCAACCAGAGCCTGCTCCCCGTGCGTAATGGCTCCGCCGAATGCGGGAAAACAGGCCGGTTAACGACGGAAACTCCCCGCTGTGGAGGAGTTTCCGGCCCTCGAAAGGGCATCCGGTGGAGACAGCGGCAGCCGTTCATCCGCCGCTGCCGGCACCAAACTTCCTGCGGCCCGCCGTTTCAGCGGGGCCTGTCCCGGACACCGTCCTTAGACGTCCCGGCGCTTGGTCACCAGCAGGGAAGCGAGCAGTAGCACCACTGCCCAGGCGGCCATCACCAGGCCGCCTTCGAGCGGAGTGAGCTGTCCTTCGGTGGTGGACAGCGCCAGCATCATGTCGCCGGCGTTGGTGGGCAGGAAGCGTGCGGCGTCGGGAATCCAGTCCGCCAGGCCCTGGATCAGGTTCACCACGATCACCGGAACCACGAAGAACAGACCGATGGCGGTCACCACGCCGCCGGCGGTGTTGCGCAGCAGGGTGCCGATGGCCATCGAGATCACCGCGATGAGCGCCAGATAGGTTCCGGTGTTCAGGATGGACCGCCACACGCCCTCGTCCGACAGGGCGAACTCCAGGTCTTCGGCGGCCAGAATGGGCTGGGCGATGAAGTAGGAGACCAGCGCTGCGCCGGCACCGAGGACAAACGCGACGACGGCGATCACCAGATTCTTGGCCAGCAGCGCCGGAATGCGCTTGGGCACGGCGACCATGGTGGAGCGGATCATTCCCGTGCCCCATTCCGAGGCGATCAGGACCACGGCCAGGGATGCAATGAGCAGCTGTCCGAAGATGTAGCCGCTGGCGGGTGCAAGCTTGGCGTCCTCCCGCATGTCTTCCATGGTGACGCCACCCATCTGTGCCTGCATTTCGGGCGATGCGTCGGCGATGAAGCCAACGGAGACGGCCATCTGCCAGGCGTACAGGGCGCTGAGCCCCACCATGACCACCAGCGTGATGATCAAAAGGATCACGGTGGAGGGAACGGTGGTGACCTTGATCCATTCCGACCGCAGGACACGGCCGAAGGTGAGGCCGGAGCCGTCTCGGCGGCGGGCCGGGGCAGGTGTGGGTAATGTCTGGCTGCTCATGCTGATTCTCCTCCGCGCGCGGCGTGGACGCCGGCCATGCGGGCCGGCACCGGGTCCTGCTGGATGGACTGTGACTGGTATTCGACCTGATCGCGGGTCAGCTCCATGTAGGCGTCCTCCAGCGATACCTGCCGCGGCGTGAGCTCGTAGATCAGGATCCGACGGTCCAGCGCTGCCTCGGCAATGCTGCGCGGCTCCCGCCCGGTGACCTCCAAAAGGTCCGGTTCCAGTTGCGCGAAGGACGTTTCACGGTTTTCCAGTGCCCGGCGCAGCTCGTCGGGCTGGTCGGTCCGGACCAGGGTGCGCAGCCGGCCACCGCCGTCAATGATGTCGGCTATGGGCGCATCGGCAATGATGCGGCCGCGGCCGATGACGATCAGATGGTCGGCGGTAACTGCCATTTCACTCATCAGGTGCGAGGACAGGAAGACTGTCCGCCCTTCGGCGGCCAGCCCCTTGGCCAGGTTGCGCACCCACAGCACGCCCTCCGGATCGAGGCCGTTGACCGGTTCGTCGAAGATCAGGGTCTGCGGGTCGCCGAGGAGGGCGACGGCGATGCCCAGCCGCTGCCCCATGCCCAGCGAGAAGCCGCCCACCCGGCGCCGGGCGACCGGCCCGAGTCCGGTCAGCTCAATGACATCGTTGACCCGCTTGTTGGAAATCCCGTGCGTGGCGGCCATGGCGCGCAGGTGGTTGTAGGCCGAACGCTTGGTGTGGACGGCTTTCGCGTCAAGGAGTGCCCCCACCTCGTGCAGCGGTGCCTTGTGCTGGGCATAGGGTTTGCCGTTAACCGTGACCCCGCCGGCGGACGGCCGGTCCAGGCCGACAATCATGCGCATGGTGGTGGATTTTCCGGCGCCGTTGGGGCCCAGGAACCCGGTCACCCTGCCGGGCTTGACGGTGAAGGAAATGCCGTCGACGGCATGCTTGCTGCCGAAGGTCTTGGCGAGGCCGTGTGCCTCAATCATGGTGCGTTCCTCACTTTGGAGTGGAAGCGGACAGCCGGGACTTTTCGGTTCCGACGCCCGGTGACGGGCAACTCCGAAGCGTTCAGCTTCCCCAGCTCTCCCTTAGCCTACGGGTCAGCCCCGGCGCTGGCCCGGCACCGAGGGATGATGTTGCGCATAAAAATCTCCGCCTTAGGGATGACACCCGGCGGGAACGGCACACGCGCCGCGTCTCAGGTCCCGGGCGCCGCTGGCCCGTCCCCGGCGGTCCGGGACCGGTCGATCTCCTGCGACTGGTACTCGACCTGTCCGCGGGTCAGCTCCATGTAGGCGTCCTCGAGGGAGAGCTGCTGGGGCGTGAGCTCGGTGAGGAGAATGCCGCGGGACAGCGCCGCCTCCGCAATGCTGCGGGACGACAACCCGAGGATGTCCAGGTGGTCCGCCGCCAATCGGCGCACCTCAACCCCGGCCGAGCCGATCGCCGCCGTCAGGGCATCGGCGTCGTCGGTGCGCACCAGGATGCGTTCCTGTGCACTGCCGGCAAGGACTTCGTCCATCGGCGCGTCAGCCAGGATCCTGCCGCGGCCGATCACGAGCAGGTGGTCGGCGGTCACTGCCATCTCGCTCATCAGGTGCGAGGAGATGAACACGGTGCGGCCCTCGGCGGCGAGGCCGCGGACCAGGTGGCGGACCCACAGCACCCCCGCGGGGTCCAAGCCGTTGACCGGCTCGTCGAAGATCAGGGTCTGCGGGTCCCCCAGCATCGCCGCGGCGATGCCCAGGCGCTGCCCCATTCCCAGCGAAAAGCCGCCCACGCGCTTCCTGGCCACCGGACCGAGGCCGGTCAGCTCAATGACCTCGTTGATCCGGCCGGAGGAAATGCCGTGGGTGGCAGCCAGCGCCCGCAGGTGGTTGTACGCGGTGCGTTTGGGATGCACGGCTTTGGCCTCGAGCAGGGCGCCGACCTCGTGCAGGGGTGCCCGGTGGCTGGCATACGGGCTCCCATTGACAATGACGGTGCCGGCGGTGGGACGGTCCAGGCCCACGATCATGCGCATGGTGGTGGATTTCCCGGCACCGTTGGGACCCAGGAACCCGGTCACCTTTCCCGGCCGGACCGAAAAGGTGATGCCGTCGACGGCGGTCGTGTCACCGAAACGCTTGGCAAGCCGTTGTGCCTCAATCATGATGTGCCCTTCGCTGGAGCGGACAGGGGCTGCACGGGAAACCGGTCCGCTGCCTAGCGGGAGCTTACCGACTCAAACTTCCGCACCGCCAGAGGAACAAAGACCAGCAGCATCGCCGCCGACCCGATCAGGACCGTCGCGGTCGCATGCTGCATGGGCCAGGTGTCCGGCACCGGGGTGTCACCCAGGTTGCCGAACAGCTCCCGCGCGGCCTGCACCAGGGCCGACACCGGATTCCAGTTCGCGAAGACCTCCAGCGGCGCCGGCAGGGTGGAGCTCTGCACAAATGCGTTGGAGATGAACGTGATGGGAAACAGGATCATGAAGGACGCGTTGTTGATGGTCTCCGGTGAGCGGACGCTCATGCCGAGCAGGGCCATCACCCAGCTGAAGGCATAGGAAAAGAGCAGCAGCAGCCCCACCCCGGCCAGGAAGGAGGCGAAGGAGGTGTTGACCCGCCAGCCCACCAGCAGACCGGTCGCCATCATGATGAGCATGGAAATCGCGTTGAGCACCAGGTCCGAGTTGGTCCTCCCGATCAGCACCGCCGAGGGGCTCATCGGGAGGGTGCGGAACCGGTCGACGATTCCCTCCTTCAGGTCCTGGGCCATCGCCGCCCCGGAGAACGTGGAACCGAAAACCACTGTCTGGGCGAAGATTCCCGCCATCAGATACTGCGTGTAGTCGGTGCCGGCCACTGAAATCGAACCGCCGTAGACCTGGCTGAACAGCAGCACGAACATGATGGGCTGCAGGACGGCGAAGATGATCATGTCCGGCGAGCGCTTGATTTTGATCAGGTTGCGCCAGGTGACGGTCCAGCCGTCAGCGGCCCAGTTGGCTGTGGCCGCTTTGCCGCGGGTGGTCACGACGGGCAGTCGGGTTGCTGCGGCACTCATCGGCGGGCTCCTTCCTTGTCATCTGCATCCGCTGCAGCCCCGGCTTCCGGTTCCTCCTCGGCGGGTCGGCCGGTGAGCTGCAGGAAAACGTCGTCCAGCGTGGGCCGGCGGATGCCGGCGTCGTGCAGTCCGATGCCCTGCGCCTGCAAATCCGAGAGCACGAGCTGCAGGGAGGCCGGGCCGTTCTGGACGCTCACTTCCAGGGCGCGCCCGTCGTCGGCCGTGTGCGGCTGGCCGGAGCCGTGGCGGGCGAGAACGGCCTCGGCCGCGGCGGCGTCGTTTCCGTCCACCAGCGCCACGGCGACACTGTGTCCGCCAATCCGGGACTTCAGCTGATCCGAGGTGCCCTCGGCGATCACTGTCCCGTGGTCGATCACGGCCACCGTGTCCGCCAGCTGGTCCGCTTCTTCCAGGTACTGCGTGGTCAGCAGCAGCGTGGTGCCTCCGGCAACGAGGTCCTTGATGACTTGCCACAGCGCGAGGCGGCTGCGCGGGTCAAGGCCGCTGGTCGGTTCGTCCAGGAACAGCACCCGCGGGCTGTTCACCAGGGCTCCGGCCAGGTCCAGGCGCCGCCGCATGCCGCCGGAATAGCCCTTAACCGGGCGGTTGCCGGCCTCGGCGAGGTCGAACATGTCGATCAGTTCGGCTGCGCGGGCCCGGGCCTGCCTGTCCGGAAGGTGGTACAGCCGGCCGACCATCCGCAGGTTTTCCATGCCGGTCAGGTTTTCATCGACCGCGGCGTACTGGCCGGAAACGCCGATGATCCTCCGGACCTCCTTGGGATGGGCGAGCACGTTGATGCCGTCGATGGTGACGGTTCCGGCGTCGGGCTTGATCAGCGTGGTGAGGACCTTGACGGCGGTGGTCTTTCCCGCGCCGTTCGGTCCTAGCAGTGCCATGACGGCGCCTTCGGGCACCGCAATGTCCAGTCCGGCCAGCGCATGGACCGGCCCCGACTTGGACTTATAGGTTTTCGCGACTCCGTGCGCCTCTATCAGCGGAGAGCCAGGGGCGCTCGGTTCTTCAGACGAGGTTGGGGAAATGAACATTGGTCGAAGATAGGCCGGGCACTGCGGGTCCGGCACCCCCATTGCGGACACATGCGGTCCGCTGGTTTTGGTGCCGGTTCGGACCGGGAGCTTTACGGAGCGGCCTCGGAAATTCTGTTCCGTTCCGCCGCGGCGGGGGCGAACAGGATGGAGAGCAGCATGGCCGCGCCCACCAGCAGCAGCGCGTTGCGGATACCCCAGTGCTCGCCCAGGAATCCCAGCACCGGCGGGCCGACAAAGAACGCCAGGTAGCCGATGGTGGACACCACCGACACCCGGCTGGCCGCGTGGGCCGGGTCTTCGCCGGCCGCTGACATGCCCATGGGGAAGCCCAGGGCCGCGCCGATTCCCCACAGGACGGCCCCGATCCCGGCCAGCACCAGGTTGGGGGCCAGGACAAACAGCAGCAGCCCGGCCAGCGACGCGCCCATGCAGATCCGCAGCGCCGGAACCCGTCCCCACTGGTCGATCAGCTGCGCGCCGAACCAGCGGGTGGCGGTCATGGCGGCCACGAAGATGCCGAACATCACCGCGCCGGCGGTTTCACTGGTGCCGAGGCCGTCCACGGTGGCCTTGGCCACCCAGTCGTTGGCGGCGCCCTCGGTCAGTGCGGCGCCCAAAACCACCACGCCGATCAGCAGGGTGCGCCCCTCCTTCCACGCGGCGAACCGCGACCGCGGAGCAGCGGGTGCGCCGTCGTCGTCGTGCGCCGGCACCGGGTCGGGCAGGAAGTTCCGCGGCACGGCCAGCACCAGCACCGTGGCAATCGCCACGATGCCCAGCAGATGCAGGGACAGCGAAATTCCGACGGCCGAGAGCACGGCGCCGATCATGGCGCCCACAAATGCACCGCCGCTGAACGCGGCATGGAACCTGGGCATCACCGTGCGGCCGAGGTGGCGTTCCACCTCGGTGCCCTCCAGGTTCATGGCCACGTCCCAGAGGCCGATGCCGGCGCCGAAGAGCAGCAGGCCGCCTGCGGCCAGCGGCACATTGGGCCAAAACAGGGAGGCGGCGATGATCAGGGAAGCGGCCGACGTCGTCAGACCGCCGGCGCGCACGGCACCGGCGGTGCCGATCCGCTGGGCGATGGATCCGGCCAGCGGCAGTGAACAGATCGAGCCGACGGCGGAAAACAGCAGCAGCAGCCCGACCCCCGCCGCGCCGATCCCGAGGGATTCGGCGGCGGCGGGAATGCGGGCGGCCCAGCTGGCAAAGATGAGGCCGTTGAGGCCAAAGATCACGAAGACGGAAATCAGGGCACGGTCCAGAGAGCTCTTCACGCCTATATTGTGCAGCCAGTCCGCGCCGCGGCGGAAACGGACCTTGCTCACACCGGCGGCAGCCGCAGCCCTGTGAGCCCACGATCTGCACACTGGATGGGCCCTGGCCATCGAGTGTGCAGATATAGCGGGCAGGATTCCCCGAGTGCGCACGTATGGCGGGCTCGGCGGCGCGGAAGTCACCCGATCTGCACACTCGGCGAGCGTGGGCCGACGAAAGCGGCTCGAAGTCGGCAGAGCTGCACACTCGGCATCAGGGGCGGCGGTGAGGCCCCTTGCGCACTAGCCGATTGACTTGCCCGGCCGGCGGCCTGGCACACACAAAGGGGCCGGCCGGCGGTCCGGTCAGCGGGCCCGGACCACGCGTTTCTCGTCCCAGACCGGGGTCTCGGATTCGTAGACTTTGCCGTCGGAGCCGAAGACCAGGAACCGGTCGAAGCTGCGGGCGAACCAGCGGTCGTGAGTGACGGCCAGGACGGTGCCTTCGAACGCGTCGATGGCCTTTTCCAGCGCCTCGGCCGAGTGCAGGTCCAGGTTGTCGGTCGGTTCATCCAGCAGCAGCAGCGTGGCGCCGGAGAGTTCCAGCAGCAGGATCTGCAGCCGGGCCTGCTGCCCGCCGGAGAGCGAATCGTATTTCTGCTCCGAGGACGCCGCCAGCCCGTAGCGGTCCAGTGCGCCGGCCGCAGCCTCGCGGCCCAGCCCGGAGCGGTGGTCGTCGCCGCGGTGCAGGATGTCCAGCAGGGTTTTGCCGAGCAGGTCCGGGCGCATCATGGTCTGCGCGAAGAAGCCGGGCCGGATCCGGGCGCCGAGCTTCACCGATCCCTCGTGCGGCACCGGAGCGATCTCCACCTCGGACACCGGTTCGTGTTCCTTTTCCGGATCGGTGCCGCCGGCGGCCAGCAGCCGCAGGAAGTGCGATTTGCCCGAGCCGTTGGCGCCGAGCACGCCCACCCGGTCGCCGAACCAGATTTCGGTGCTGAAGGGCTTCATCAGGCCGGTGAGTTCCAGCTTTTGCGCGACGACGGCGCGCTTGGCCGTCCGTCCGCCGCGCAGCCGCATCTTCACGTTCTGTTCGATGGGCAGCGCCTCGGGCGGGCCGGCCTCAAGGAATTTGGCCAGCCGGGTCTGCGCGGCCTGGTAGCGGTTGGCCATGTCGGAGCGGAACGCAGCCTTGTTCTTGTACATGTTGACGAGTTCCTTGAGCTTCAGGTGCTCCTCGTCCCAGCGCCGACGCAGTTCCTCGAACCGGGCGTTGCGGTCCTCGCGGGCAGTGACGTAGCTGCTGAACCCGCCGCCGTGGATCCAGGCGGAAGCACCGTTGATGCCGGGCTCCAGGGTGACGATGCGGGTCGCGGCGTTGTCCAGCAGTTCACGGTCGTGGCTGACAAACAGCACTGACTTCTTGGATTCCGCGAGTTTCGCTTCCAGCCAGCGCTTGCCCGGAACGTCGAGGTAGTTGTCCGGTTCATCCAGGAGCAGCAGCTCGTCCGGGCCGGAGAACAGGGCCTCCAGGACCAGGCGCTTCTGCTCGCCGCCGGACAGCGTGGAGGCCTTGCGGTACTGCGCCCGGTCAAACGGCACACCCAGGGCGGCCATGGTGACCTCGTCCCAGACGGTTTCCTGCTCGTAGCCGCCGGCATCTCCCCAGTCGGCGATGGCTGTGGCGTACCGCATCTGGGTGGGTTCGTCGTCGCGCTCCATCATGGCCAGCTCGGCGTCGTCCACTGCCTTGGCGGCGGCGGCGAGCGCCGGCGGGGCGGCCGAGACCAGCAGGTCACGGACGGTGCTGTCGTCGCGGACCTGGCCTACGAACTGGCGCATGATGCCCATGGATCCGGACTTCGCCACGGTGCCTTCGTCGGCCTTGATGTCCTCCGCAATGATCCGCAGCAGCGTGGTCTTGCCGGTGCCGTTGGGGCCGATCAGGGCAGTCTTGTGCCCGTCCCCCACCTTGAAGCTGACGCCGTTGAGGAGCTGCCGGCCGTCGGAGAGGAAATAGTCAATGTTGGATACGTCGAGGTGAGCCACGCTCCTATCCTCCCATCCGGCGCGGGGCCGGCTGCATGGCTGCCGTGCGTGGACAGGCTGCGTGGAGCGGCTACGTGGACAGCGGCTGGCCGGATCTGTCTACGATGAAGCTCCCAACACCGGGGCCGACCAAGGAGCACACGTGATCTTCATAACCGTCAAATTCAACGTCAAGCCCGAATGGACCGACCGCTGGCCGGAACTGACTGCCGACTTCACGGCCGCCACCCGCGCCGAGCCGGGCAATCTGTGGTTCGACTGGTCGCGCAGCCTGGAGAACCCCAACGAGTTTGTCCTGGTCGAAGCCTTCAAGGACGACGCCGCTGCCGCCCACGTCCAGAGCGATCACTTCCAGCAGGCCATGAAGGACATGGTGCAGGCGCTGGTGGAGACTCCGAAGATCATCAACACCGTGATCGACGGCGAAGACTGGTCGCGCATGGGCGAGTTGACGGTCGAGTAATTCGGGCTGGCGGCCCGGCCGGTTCCGCGACCGCCCGGGGCCGCCCCGGGCCGCCCCGCGCCGCCCGGGACTACTTGGTGTCGAGGGTGTATCCGGCGCGGGTCAGCATCTTTCGCAGGTCAACCACTGTCTGCTCGTCGATGTCCTTGCCCCGCGGCGGCTCCAGGAAGTCCGTCTGCCCGCCGAGGGTGACCTCGTACTTGCCGTTGTGCTCCCGGGTGGTGTCGGCCACCGCTTCGAGCAGTGACACGACGTTCTTCCACTCAATGTTTGAGCTGGTGGGATGCCGCAGGATCTGATCCAGCGTGTCCCGGTGGTGATTGTTCAGGTGTTCGGTCATCGGAAACCTCCTGTTTCCAGTTCCCCACGACCGCGCCCGGAGCGCAAGGGACGGCGGCCTCCGCACCCTCCCGGCCACTACGTCCGGCCGCTACTTGGCGGCGGTGCCTGCCAATCGTGCGGCCACCCGCGCCGGTACGAGGTGGGCCACATGGCCCGCCATGGTTCGTGAGCCGAGCTCGATCACCAGTCCCCAGGCGGCCATGACCAGGAAGGTCCACGGCGCTGGCCCCACGGTTCCGAACCCTTGTCCGCCGCCGCTGCCGCCGGCCAGGGTTTGGCCGGCAGCGACGACGCCGAGCACGGATACCGCTGCGCCGGCAAACCCGAAGACCGCCGGCAGGGTCAGCCATCCGGCGCGGCGGCCCAGCGATTCGGGGCGCCGGTCCCGGGCCAGGAACCAGGCCACGGATGCGGCTGCGGACAGCAGCAGGGTCAGCGCACCGGCTGCCGCGCTGGCCCAGACCGGCAGGTCAACAACGGAGCCCGGAAGTTGTGCCGCCGCGGGCAGTCCTTGTTCCGCCACTGCTGAGAGATGACCGGCGGCGTAGGCCCAGGCCGAGGCCGTTGGCAGCCACAACGGCGCGGCAAACATCACGGCCACACCGCCCTTGACCAGGGCGGTGACTGCCAGGGCCGCTCCGGCCACTGCCGTGTAGGCCAGGTAATGGGCTCCGGCCAGGCGAAGCGCTGCGCGGACCCCGGGGAGGGACCGCTCCGCCCGGGTCACCCAGTGCGGTGCCGTTCCGGTCTCGTGCTTTCGCCCCGCCCAGCTGGCTACCGTGCCAAGCAGCACCGCGCCGGCGACCAGGCCCGGGGAGGCTGCGGTCAGGAACATGGCTCCGGTTTCGGTGTCTTCACGCAGCGAGAACGCCAGGCTCAGCAGCACTGAAACGGCGGCCAACGCCAGTCCGGTCAGCGCCGAATACAGCCAGCGCTGGCCCTCGGACGCCGACGGTGAGCTCCGCTCGGCCCGGCGGCCCAGCCGCCACAGCGAGGCGACCGACACCACGGTCAGGAGCAGGGGAAGGGCGCCTGCCCAGAGGCTGACAAGCGGGGCGGGAAGGTCTGCGTACCCGGCGGCGGAGACGGTCAGCACCGGAGTGCCGCCCAGCGCCATCGCGGCGAGGAAAAACGGATAAATCAACAGCGCCGACGGACCGTCCAGCCGGGCGCCCATGTTCCCGGCGGAATCATTCATGCCGTTCAGGGCTCCGGTGCCGCCCACAAAAAATCCCAGGACCAGCAGCGCCATCATCACCAGCGCGGCCCCAAGGGTCAGTCCATAGGCAAACAAGGCTGACTGCAGTGCCAGCCACCACTGCGGGGGCCGGCGGTCGGATTCGGCAGGCAGAGCAAGGGTGTCCGGGTTTCCCGGAATCCCGTTGTCCTGGTTGTCCATTTATCCATTCCCCCTGCAGAGCATGAGCAGCCTTGCGTCGGATTTAAACATACAAGCTTCCGGCGGCATCCCCTGCGGCGTCCCTGTAACGTCCCCGGCGCCGTCCCCCGTGCCATCCCCCGTGACCCGGCACGGCAGCAGCGGCGGCGGTCAGTTGTCCGCACCCAGGTCCGGGACGTCCATTCCGTGGTCCCGGCGCAGGGCCAGCGCCGCCGCGTGCCAGCCGCCCATCCCGTGGACTCCCGGCCCGGGCGGAGTGGAGGCTGAGCACAGGTAAACCCCGGGCAGCGGTGTCTGCCACGGATTCACTGCGGGCACCGGCCGGGCCGCCATCTGCCACAGGTTCACCGCGCCGCCGCCGAAGTCCCCGCCGACATAGTTCTCGTTGTAGCGCTCCAGATCCGCCGCCGTCGTTGCCTGCGAGCGCACGACGACGTCACGGAAGCCGGGTGCGAAGCGCTCGATCTGCGCGGTGACGGCCTCCGTCATGTCCACCGTGGATCCGGCCGGGACGTGGCAGTAGGTCCAGAGGATGTGGCGGTCCGCCGGTGCCCGGGAGGAGTCAAAGCTGCTCGGTTGGGACAGCAGGACGTACGGCCGCTCCGGATGCCGGCCGGCCGCCACCTGCGCCTCGGCCCGGGCCAGCTCTTCACGGCGGCCTCCCACATGCACCGTCCCGGCCCGGCGCACGCCCTCGTTGGCCCACGGAACCGGCCCCGAAAGAATGAAGTCCACCTTGCAGGCAGCGTTGCCGTAGCGGAACCGGGCCAGGGCCCGCGCATACGGCCCCGGCAGCTCCGGGCCGGCCAGATCGAGCAGGGTCGCCGGCGACACATCGAGCAGGACGGTGGGAGAACTCCTTACCTCGTTCAGCGACACCACCCGGTGACCGGTCACCAATTCACCGCCGTGCGCCAACAGGTCACTGACCATGGCATCGGCGATGGCCTGCGATCCTCCCTCCGGAATGGGCCAGCCCACGGTGTGCGCCAGCAGCGACAGCAGCAGCCCTCCTCCGGCCGAGGGCAGCGAAGGCATCCGCCCCACGGGATGCGCGGCGACCCCGGTGAGCAGTGCGGGGGCCTTCGCCTCGGAGAACCGCCGGTTCCACAGCGGAGTGCCCTGCTCCAGGGCCGCCCGTCCAAAGGCCAGCGCCGCCGCCGGCTCGCGGTAACCGCGGAGCAGCGGGGACATCAGCAGGCTGGTGATGTCTTCGCTGCGCCGCACCAGGGGCTGCATCAGGCGGCGGAAGGCGGCGCCGTCGGGCCCCAGGCCCTGAACCGTGCGTTCCAGGTCCCGGTAGGCCAGGCCGGCGTCCCCGCCGTCGAGCGGGTGGGCGTAGGAAATGTCCGGCACGGTGAGCTTGATCCGCTCCGCCAGCTCAAACCGGCGGAAAAAGGGCGAGGCCAAAGCCATGGGATGCACGGCGGAGCAGACGTCGTACCGGTGGCCGGGTTCCAGCAGCTCCTTGGTCCGGCTGCCGCCGCCGGCCGTGGGTCCGGCTTCAAAGACCCGGACCGACAACCCGGCGCGGGCCATGATGACCGCAGCGGCCAGCCCGTTGGGTCCTGCGCCGACCACTGAAACATCGGTCATGGGGTTCCTGCTTCCTGTGCTGTGGGCTGAACCGGGTCCGCACGCCAGGGCCCGCGCGGGAGCCGGAGCCGGAAGCGGTCCGGCGCATGGTCAAAGGGGCCGCCCTGGGGATCGTCGACGTCGAGCCGGCGCACCGGATCACCCGCGGGGTTCAGGATGTCGGCGACAACCCGCGCCACGAGCCAGGCCGTTGCCGCGACATGGCCTCCCACGGCCCAGACGTAGTACGCGGCCTCGATGTTGTTCCGGGGGTCGCCGCCGGAGGTCTGGGCGCCCAGGTACATCCAGACGGCCCACCAGTGCAGCACCTCAAAGAACTGCCACACCAGGAAGTCCCTCCACCGCGGGCGGGCGAGGGCAACCAGCGGGATCAGCCACAGGACAAACTGGGGCGAATAGACCTTGTTGGTCAGGATGAAGGCCGCCACGATCAGGAACGCCAGCTGGGCCAGCCGGGGGCGGCGGGGCGCGGCAAGCGCGAGCAGGGCTATTCCGGCGCACGCGGCGGCGAAGAGGGCGTACGCCCAGACATTGATGAAGGCCGGCTCCGCTTCCGCCAGGCCGAGCCGCCCGGACATCAGGTTCCAGGCAAACCACACCGAGGAATATCCGGCCGGACGCTCCCCGGTGAAGCTGAGGAAGAATTTCCAGCCGGTGAAGTCGGAGACCATGAAGGGAACATTCACCGCGAGCCAGGTGGCGGCGGCCGCGCCCACGGCCGCGAAGGCCGGCCGCAGCCGCAGCGTCCGCAAGGCCAGGACCAGCACCGCGCCCAGGATCAGCACCGGATACAGCTTCAGCGCCGTGCCCAACCCCAGGAACACCCCCGCCAGGACCGGCCGGCTGCGGGCGAAGGCCAGCATGCCCAGGGCGGCCAGCAGCACGGCCCAGATGTCCCAGTTGATGAACACGGACAGGATCATCGCCGGAGCCAGGGCCACCATGGCAGCGTCCCAGGGCCGGCGGTTGGTCATGCGCAGCGTGGCCACCACGGTGGCGATCCAGGCCAGGGCGGCCAGCGCGGCGTTGATGTCGAAGTAGGCCAGCGCCCGCTCCGCCGAGACACCGTCGCCCGGCACGAGCAGGGCGACGGCCCCGGCCAGCAGGCCCAGCAGCACCGGATATTCAAAGCCGACGCCGGGCGTCAGGAAGGGAAAGACGCCCTCGGCCAGCCCGCGCGAGTCAAACAGCACCGGCCAGTCCGAGTAGCAGGCCTGGTAGAAATGGTCCGGAGAGGTCCAGCCGCCGGTCCGGCAGGGCATTTTCACCAGCACGGCCAGGAGGGCGGCGGCAGTGGTGAGCAGGATCAGCACCCGTTCCACCGTGAAAAACCCCGGCGTCACGATCCCCGGCGCGGTGTGTCGGCCCAGCGGCCCGCCGATGACTTCGGTAAGCGTTTTGAGCAGCGGATCGTTGCGGCTGGGGACCACTGTGCGCAGCGGCCGCCGTCGGGGCTTGGGCTCCATGCTTACCAGTATGACGCCGGCAACGGGCCGCATCGGCCTCGAACACCGGCCTCGCGGTGGCCGTCGCGGGCGGTCCGCATGTGATGCTTCACACGGAACTTACGGGCTGAGGCCGTAGACTGGGCCGATCTTGCCGCGTTTGGCGCGGCAACAGTAAAATTTTTGTCTTCAAAGGAGAACCGTGGCAAAGAACCCCATTCGGGTCGCAATCGTCGGTGTTGGAAACTGCGCAGCGTCGCTGGTCCAGGGCGTCCAGTACTACCGTGACGCTGACCCGGACCTGACCGTTCCCGGCCTGATGCACGTGAAGTTCGGCCAGTACCACGTCAACGACGTGCAGTTCGTGGCAGCCTTTGACGTGGACAGCAAGAAGGTCGGCCTGGACCTGGCCGACGCCATTGGGGCCAGCGAGAACAACACCATCAAGATTGCCGACGTCCCGCAGACCGGCATCACCGTCCAGCGCGGCCACACCCTCGACGGCCTGGGCAAGTACTACCGGGAAACGATCGTAGAGTCCGACGCCGAACCGGTGGACATTGTTGCCTCGCTTCGGGAGAACAACGTGGATGTCATGGTCTGCTACCTGCCGGTCGGCTCCGAGCAGGCTGCGAAGTTCTACGCCCAGTGCGCCATTGACGCCGGCGTCGCTTTCGTGAACGCGCTGCCCGTGTTCATTGCCGGGACCAAGGAATGGGCCGACAAGTTCACCGCCGCCGGGGTTCCGATCATCGGCGACGACATCAAGAGCCAGATCGGCGCCACCATCACCCACCGGGTCATGGCCAAGCTGTTCGAGGACCGCGGCGTCATCCTGGACCGCACCTACCAGCTCAACGTCGGCGGAAACATGGACTTCAAGAACATGCTCGAGCGCGAGCGCCTGGAGTCCAAGAAGATTTCCAAGACCCAGGCGGTCACCTCCAACACGTCGGCGGACCTGAAGGCAGACGACGTACACATCGGCCCGTCGGACTACGTGGCCTGGCTCGATGACCGCAAGTGGGCCTTTGTCCGCTTGGAGGGCCGCAACTTCGGCGACGCTCCGGTGTCGCTGGAATACAAGCTTGAGGTCTGGGACTCCCCCAACTCCGCCGGCGTGATCATCGATGCCATCCGTGCCGCCAAGATCGCCCTGGACCGGGGCGTCGGCGGACCCATCCTCTCGGCGTCGAGCTACTTCATGAAGTCTCCGCCGGAGCAGTACAACGATGACGTTGCCAAGGAAAAGGTGGAGCAGTTCATCCGCGGCGAGGTCGAGCGCTAACCTCCCTCCCCCCGCTCAGCCTCCCCGCCGTCCCGCGAGATGGCAGAAGGTGCGCTTCCCAGTGCCGGGAAGGGCACCTTCTGCCATCTCGGCACGGGCCGGGCGCCGCTTAGAACAAACCCTGCGGCGTGCCGTCAGCGGCCACGTCCATGCGCAGCGCCGCGGGGGACTTCGGCAGCCCGGGCATGGTCATCACGGCCCCGGTGAGCGCGACCACGAAGCCGGCGCCGGTCTTGAGGATCAGGTCCCGCACGTGCACGGTGAAACCGGTGGGCGCGCCAAGCAGGGCCGCGTTGTCGGAGAACGAGTACTGCGTCTTGGCCATGCACACCGGCAGCGAATCCCATCCCCCGGCCCGAATCTCCTCCAGCCGGCGCCGCGCCGAAACTGAGAATTCGACGTCGTCGGCCCCGTAAATCTCCCGGGCCACCGTGCGGATTTTCTCCTCCACCGGCAGCTCCAGCGGATACAGGTGCCGGAAAGACGCCGGCTCCGCCAGCGCCGCCCGGACACGCACCGCCAGGGCGTCGCCGCCGGTCCCGCCGCCGCCCTGCGCCCAGACGTCTGCCGCGGCAGCCGGCACGCCCTCGGCTGCGCACCAGCGCAGCAGCCACTCGAGCTCCTCCGGCGTGTCGGTGCTGAACGTATTGATGGCCACCACCGGATTCAGGCCAAACTTCCGGATGTTTCCGATGTGGCGAAGCAGGTTGGGGGTTCCGGCCTCAAGCGCGGCCCGGTCCGCGCGGTCCAGTTCGCTCCGGGGCACGCCGCCCTGCATCTTGAGCGCCCGGATCGTGGCCACCAGAACGACGGCGTCCGGTGCCACGTCCGCGGCCCGCGCCGTGATGTCCATGTACTTTTCGGCGCCCAGGTCCGCTCCGAATCCGGCTTCCGTGACCACCACGTCAGCGACGGTGCGCGCCAGTTCGGTGGCGATCACCGAGTTGCAGCCGTGCGCAATGTTCGCGAACGGCCCGCCGTGGACCAATGCCGGGGTGCCGGCGAGGGTCTGCACCAGGTTCGGTTTGACCGCGTCCTTCAGCAGCAGCGTCAGGGCTCCCTCCGCGCCGAGGTCCCGCACGGTCACCGGCCGCCGGTCGTAGGTGTAGCCCACGGTGATCCGCGCCAGCCGGGCCTTGAGGTCGGCCAGGTCCCGGGCGAGGCAGAACACGGCCATGATTTCGGAGGCGACGGTGATGTCGAAGCCGTCCTGGCGCGGCGTGCCCTGCACCGGTCCGCCCAGTCCGATCACGATGTCGCGCAGCGAGCGGTCATTCATGTCCATGACGCGGCGGAACGTGATGCGCCGCGGATCGATGCCCAGGGTATTGCCCTGGTAAATGGAGTTGTCCAGCAGCGCGGCGAGGGCGTTGTTGGCCGTGGTGATGGCATGGAAGTCCCCGGTGAAGTGCAGGTTGATGTCCTCCATCGGCGCCACCTGGGAGTAGCCGCCGCCGGTGGCGCCGCCCTTCATGCCCAGGACCGGTCCCAGCGAGGGCTCCCGCAGGGCGATGACAGTGCTGACTCCCGCCTTGGCCAGGGCATCCCCGAGCCCCACGGTGACGGTGGACTTTCCCTCACCGGCCGGGGTGGGGCTCATGGCGGTAACCAGCACCACCTTGCCGCGGGTGCCGCGCGGAGGCACCCGCAGCGGGTCGATCTTGGCCTTGTAGCGCCCGTACAGTTCAAGGGCGTCTTCAGGAATGCCGGCGGCGGCGGCAACCTCCGTGACGGGTTTCAGCACCGCCCGGCGGGAGATTTCCAAATCACTGGACATGTCAGCGGCAGTGCGCATCGACGCGTTCCTTCCGTTCCCGACGCCGGCGGCCACCGGCGGTGGTACGGACCAAGCTATCAGCGGACGGACTGCGCCGAGAACTGTTCCGCGGCCTGCAGATAACTCTCGGCCGTAAGCGACGCCGTGCGCTTCCAGCCGAAGGCCGACGCATGCACGGCGGCACCGTAGCCCAGCGCCCGGCGCAGCCCGGCGTCGTCGTGCAGCCGCTCCAGCTCGGCTGACCACCGGCCGCTGTCATGCCCGTCCACCAGCAGGCCGGTGCGGCCGTGTCCGACGGCCTTGGGCAGCCCGCCGACATTGGCCGCCAGCACGGGGGTTCCGCAGGCTTGGGCTTCCAGGGCAACCAGCCCGAAGGACTCGCTGAAGGAGGGGACGGCGACGACGTCGGCGGCACGGAACCAGTCGGCCAGCGCAGCTGCGCCCACGGGCGGATGCAGGGAGACGTAGGCGTGCAGCCCCAGCGAGTCGATCAGCGGTTGCAGGTCCAGCACCTCGGAACCGCTCCCGGCGCCGAGGATGCTGACCTGCAGCGGGATGTCGGGACGGCGGGCATGCAGTTCCGCGGCGGCACGCACCAGTACCTGAGGGCCCTTCATGCGCTGGATGCGGCCGGCAAAGACAACGTGGAACACCTCCCGGGGAACGCCCAGGCGGGCACGGGCGGCGTGGGAGTTCCGGCTGGAGAAGATCTGCAGGTCCACGCCGGGAGCCACCACGTCCACCTCCAGCGGGTCGGCTCCGTACAGCGCTTCCAGCTCGGCGGCTTCGGTGCTCGTATTGGCGATCAGCCGGGTGGCGCCGTCGACGATGTCCTGTTCTCCGTCGATCCGGACCTGGGGCTCGGGCTTCTCTCCGGCCTGGAGGCGCAGGTTCTTCACCCGCGCCATGGTGTGCATGGTGTGCACCAGCGGCAGGTCCCACGCCCTGGCGACGGCCAGCCCGGCCGTGCCGGACACCCAATAGTGCGAGTGGATGACGTCGAACCGGCGGCCCGCCGGGAAGGGATGGATGTCGCTGACGCCCAGTGCCAGGGCGTCGGCCAGTCCGGGCAGTGCTTCCTTCGCGATTTTGCGGCGCGGTCCTGCAGTGATGTGGCGGACAGTGACGCCGGGAACGAGTTCCACGGCCGGCTGCTGACGCGGGTCCGAGGAACGGGTGAAAATATCCACTTCGACGCCGGATCTGGCCAGTTCCACTGCGACCGAGCGGACGTAGACGTTCATTCCGCCGGCATCGCCGGAACCTGGCTGCTCCAGGGGTGACGTATGCAACGAGAGCATGGCCACACGCTTTACCTGAAGCAACAGCACTCCCTTCTTGGCCGGCCGCAGTGCTAATCCCCTAATGACTTTATAACGCCGAGGGGCGGAGCATGGTTTCCGGGACGGTTGCCCTTGTCACTTCTGCTGCGGCGCGTCAAAGCCGGAACCCCATCCGACGGGGAGTCCACGCGGTACAGCGCGGACTCCCCGGGATTTGTTCCCGGTGGGCAGTTCCTACTTGGCGGAACAGATGACGTGAGCCAGCAAATGGCGCTCCGGTCCGTTCCAGCACGCATCAAGCCGCGCCTGGTGGACTGCTTCGGACCGCGCGAAGGAAGCGCGAACGCGGGCAATCAGGGTTAACGCCCTCCGCCAGGCAGGAGCGGGCGCCGCCCCCGGTGTCGGAACGCCCGACGGCGGTCGGTCCGGCGGCAGGGCCGGCGCTGACGGAGGGGGGATGGTTTCCGGGTGCTCCGGGTTTTCCCGGGGGTCGCTGGAGAGGGACGAGGGCAGGTTGAAAGAACGCACAATAAACTCCGAAAGAATGGCACACCTGTTTTTGGGTGCGCGAAAGGTACGTGGGAGAAAAAGGAAAAAATCCCTCAAGGCAGGGAGAATAAAAGGCGGTTAAAAAGGCAGGGTATTCAGAAGGCAGGCTGCCGCAGCAAACAACAGTGCGGTCGAATTACCGGCAGATCATTATCCGATAAAACAATGCCGAGCCAGGGAAGAGTGCCGCAGGGCGTGCCGGGAACGGAGCTCCGCGACCGAAGAAAGGAACAGTGCCAAGAGGGAACCCTGCCGGGAGGAACCATGTCGCCGCTGGGCCGGTGCCCACCGCAGGACGGAGGCAACCGCAGGGAGGTGTCCATCCCAGGACACCGCCCACCCGAGGACGCTGCCCCTCAGAGGCAGGTCGTTCCCGGAACAGAGCCGCCGGGCGGCCGGTGCGAGGCTACCCGCGGCCGCCAAGGCCAAACGGGTAGCGTGAACGCCGTCCGGTTCCGCCCTGCCGGCCTGTTCCGCCGGCCATCCGCCGTCCGGTGGGCCGGAGAGCCGGCCACGCAGTCGAAGGGGTGGACGTGCGGGCCTGCGGGCAGGCATCCGTCGTGGCAGTGAGGAATACATGGATGGTCATTACCCCACCTCCCTTTCATGAGTGCGTGGATTGCCGGAATGGCTGGTGCGGCCCGCTTATCAGAAAGCTGGCCGCAGGAAAAACATACAACAGGTTTCAGTTCCGTGCCAAGCATTTCCTGAAACTTTTTTCATTTCTTTGCTGCTAATAGTTCCAGCGCACTATTGCGGGCGTGTGTTTGTCCCAGCCCAGCAGGCAGACGGCAGCGGTTCCGAGCACGAAATGCCGGCCGTGGTCTGCCGGAAGCCCCAGCCAGCGGGCCGCGAGAATCCGCAGGAAGTGGCCGTGCGCCACAAGGAGGACCTTCTCCACCGGGGTTGCTCCCGGATCCCGGTCCATCGGTGTGCCGCAGCCGGCCTGCACGAGGGAGACGATGCGGTCGGCGCGCTCCGCCACCTGGTCCAGGGTCTCCCCCTGGGGAACGCCGTCGTTCCAGATGAGGTAGCCGGGGTTCTCGGCCCGCACCTGCGTGCTCTTGCGGCCCTCGTTGGCTCCGTAGTCCCACTCGTGCGCATGGGGCAGGATCCGCGGCTCGGGGTATCCCACCAGCTCCGCGGTGCGCCGGGCGCGGATCAGCGGGGAGGACAGCACCAGGTCAAAGTCGACCTGCCCGATCTTCTCCTTCGCGGCGACCGCTTGGGCCTCCCCGGCCGCGGTCAGCGGAATGTCCGTCAGGCCGGTGTAGTTTCCCTCGCGGGACCACTCCGTCTCGCCGTGGCGCAGCAGCCACAGGCGCGGCAGCCGCGTTCCCGCCGGCGTCGTATCCGGAACCGCCGGACCGAAGTCCTCAGCGTCGCTCATTTACTTCCTTCCACTGTTGCCGACGGGTTTGTGCCCGCCTCTGTTTTGTCACCGGCGCCGGCCTCCGGGGCCGCCGCCTGCGGGCCGGGGACGTCCCGGCTTTCGGGCTGCTCGGCCCACCACCCGCGAAGCAGGGCGGCCGCTTCAGCCTCGCCGGAAGGCCCGTTTTCCATGCGCTCTTCGAGTAGGAACCGGTAGGCGCGGCCAACCACGGGGCCCGGGCGGATGCCCAGCAGCGCCATGATTGCCTCTCCGTCCAGATCCGGACGGATGGCCGCGAGCTCCTCCTGCTCGGCCAGCGCGGCGATCCGCAGCTCAAGGTCGTCGTAGGCGAAAGCCAGCCGTTCGGCCTTCCGCCGGTTGCGGGTGGTGACATCCGAGCGGGTGAGCCGGTGCAGCCGCTGCAGCAGCGGGCCGGCGTCGTTGACGTAACGGCGGACGGCGGAGTCCGTCCAGCCGGCATCACCGTAGCCGTAGAAGCGCATGTGCAGCTCCACCAGCCGCGACACCGCCTTGATGGTGTCGTTGTCGAAACGCAGCGCCTTCATCCGCTTCGCGGTCAGCTTCGACCCGACGGCGTCATGGTGCAGGAAGCTGACGGAACCATTGGGCTCGAAGCGGCGGGTGGCGGGCTTTCCGACGTCGTGCATCAGGGCCGCGAACCGCAGGACGAAGTCCGGGGCGGGAACATCGCCGTCGGCGCCGGTCTCATGCCCGCAGGCCTGGCGCAGCACCGTCAGCGAATGCTGGTAGACGTCCTTGTGCCGGTGATGCTCGTCGATTTCCAGTTTCAGGGCGGAGACCTCCGGCAGCACATGCTCGGCCAGTCCGCTTTCCACGAGCAGGTCGATGCCGGTCCACGGCGCCTTGCCGTTGATCAGTTTCACGAGCTCATCGCGGACACGCTCGGCGGAAATAATCGTGATCCGGCCGGCCATGTCCTTCATCGCCTCAAACACATCCGGGGCCACATCCACTTCCAGCTGGGACGCGAACCGGGCGGCGCGCATCATCCGCAGCGGATCGTCGGAGAACGACGTCGACGGGGCGCCCGGGGTGCGGACGAGGCCGGCCTGCAGGTCTTGCGCTCCCCCGAACGGATCCACCAACTCCATGGAGGGCAGCCGCAGCGCCATCGCATTCATGGTGAAATCACGGCGGAACAGATCATCCTCAAGCTTGTCGCCGAAGGCCACGGCCGGCTTCCGCGACTCCGGGTCATAGGCATCGGCCCGGTAAGTGGTGATTTCGATCTGGAACCCGGCCTTGCGCAAACCGATGGTGCCGAACGCCCGGCCGATCTCCCAGTACGTGTCGCACCAGCGGCGGATGACGTTGATGATGTCATCCGGGCGGGCGTTGGTGGTGAAGTCCAGGTCCGGAGACACCCGCCCCAGGAAAAGATCACGCACGGGACCGCCGACGAGGGAAAGCTCGTAGCCGGCGTTCTCGAACAGCGTTCCGAGCTCACCGACAACGGAGGGCAGGGGAGTCTTCAGGGCCGAACTATCAAAAAGGTGCACCATAGTGCTTTAAGCGTGCCAGATAAAAGGTCCGAAGACGCACAGCGGGGTCCCTTCGGTGCCCGGACACGCCGAGCGTTCCCGCGTCCTCCCCGGGCCTCCCCCGGACAGTCATCATCCCCGGACAAAGATCGTTAGAGTGGTCCTATGGCCCATCCTGTACCGAGCGCACCCAAGCGAACCCCATTGACGGCGTCAATGGGCGGGGTCGGTGCGCATCCGGTGCATGCCTCACTGCCCACGGTGGAAGAGGTCTCGGCCGGCGGAATTGTGGTTGACTCCTCATCCTCGGAGCTGCCGGTGGCGATCATTGCCCGGCTGAACCGCGGCGGACGGCTGGAATGGTGCCTGCCCAAAGGCCATCCCGAGAATGATGAAGACAGCCGCGAAGCAGCCATCCGGGAGATCGCCGAGGAGACCGGAATCGACGGGCGCATCCTGACCGCCCTGGGCAGCATCGACTATTGGTTTACGGTCAGCGGCCACCGGGTGCACAAGACGGTCCACCACTTCCTGCTGGCCGCCACCGGCGGAAACCTCACGATCGAGAACGATCCGGACCACGAGGCCGTGGACGTTGCCTGGGTTCCCCTGGCCGAGCTCGGCAAACGGCTCTCCTTTCCCAACGAGCGGCGCATCGCCGACCTCGCCCGGGAAATCCTCCCCCGCTACCTCTGAGCGCCCGGCGAGCGGGTGCACCCGCTTCGCCCGCCACGCCCGGCCCGCCTCAGACCTTCAGGCGCTGCCCCCCCGGTTTAAGCCCTGCCCGGTCGAGGTGAGAGCATAGGGACACCATGGCCGAAAAGAATATTGCTCCCAGCACGGCGCGCTCCAGCGCGGTAATGGCAGCTGGAACCCTGTTATCCCGCGTCCTTGGCCTTGTCCGGACCGCACTCCTGGCCGTGGCAATTGGCAATGCCGGCTTGGTGTCTGACATTTTCAGCAACGCCAACGTGCTGCCCAACTTCATCTATCTGCTGCTGGCCGGCGGCGTGTTCAACGCCGTCCTGGTCCCGCAGATCATCAAGGCCAGCAAACGGCCGGACCGCGGCCGGGAGTATGTCTCCTCGATCATGACCCTGAGCCTGGTCGGGCTGGGCATCCTGACCGTGGCCGCCACCGTCGCGGCACCGTGGATCCTGCCCGTGGTCACCCGGCTGGACGAGTCCCAGCTCCCCCTGGCCACCACGTTTGCCTACTGGCTGTTTCCGCAGATCTTCTTCTACGGCGCCTACGCCATCATTGGCCAGACGCTCAACGCCAACGGTCGGTTCAGCCCCTACATGTGGGCTCCGGTGGTCAACAACCTGGTGGCCATTGCCGGCGTGATCCTGTTCATCACGCTGATGGGAACCGAGGAAGCCAACCAGTTCTCGCCCGAGAACTGGACGTCGTCCGCCACCTTGATCCTGGCCGGCAGCACGACGCTGGGCATTGTCGCGCAGGCAGCCGTGCTGCTTATTCCGCTGAAGAAGCTGGGGCTGGGCCTGCGTCCCACCTTCCGGCTGCGCGGCATCGGCCTGCGGCAGACCGGCAAGGTCGCCAAGTGGACCATCATCACCATGGTGGTGGGCAACGGCGCCTACCTGATTTACAACAACGTTGCCACGATCGCCACGGCCGCGCGTCCTGCCTATGCAGCCATGAATCCGCCGCAGATCATTGCCGGCCAGGTGAACCTGGAAACTGCTTCCATGTTCTACATGATTCCGCACTCGGTGATCACGCTTTCCCTGGCCACGGTGCTGTTCAACCAGATGTCCCATGCCTTCACCGAAGGCAACCTGGCCCAGGTCCGCGACACCATCGCCACCGGGCTGCGGACCATTGGAGTGGCCACCGTCTTCTGCTCTGCTGTGCTGGTGGTGCTCGCAGGCCCCATCAGCATGTGGCTCAGCGGCGGGTCCACTGCCTCGGCCGCCGTCCAGGGACAGGTGCTGGTGCTGCTCTCCGTCAGCGCGCCGTTCCTGAGCGCCACCTTCCTCATGAACCGCGCTTTCTACGCCGATGAAGACAGCAAAACGCCCATGGTCATGCAGATCATGCTCTCCGTCTTCGGCGTTCTGCTTGCCTTCGGCGCCTCCGTCCTGCCCCCCAACCGGGTCATCTTCGGCCTGGCCATTGCCTATTCTCTGGGGAACATTGCCGGCGTGCTGGTCAGCCACATTTTCCTCACCCGCAAACTGGGACACTACGGCGCCGGGGAGGTCTTCGACGTGCATGTCCGCCTGACCGTTGCGGCTCTGGGCTGTGCGGCACTCGGATCCGCGGCACTCGGCATGCTGGGCGGCTACTCGGCGGACGGCTTCGCCTGGCAGTCGCTGACCGGCTCCCTGGTCACCCTGCTGATCTGCGGCTCACTCATGGCCGTGTCCTACTACTTCATGCTGCGCGCCCTGAAGGTCAGGGAACTGGATGCTTTCCTCGGCCCCATCCTCGCAAAGGTCCGGCGGTAGGCGCCCGTTCCAAGCGGTGCAGGTCCCGGCACCCGCAGGGCGCGGCTTTCGCTTGACAGACAGGCGGGCGCCAACTCCGGGTTTGCCAATCCGCGCAGGTAGCATGGGGGAAGAAGCATGCTTTGGAGTCTCTTCGTTACCAGGCAGTGTTGAACCAGCAGTAGTCAAACAAGCGGCAGGCCAGTTCACAGCACTTTGATTATTTGCACTACCTTGAATATTTCGCATTACCTTGAATGCAGTAATTGCCGTTTCCATGGGAGGAACACGTGCCACAGCCGGTAGACGTAGGCTCAACACTGGGGGGCCGCTACAAAGTGACCGCCCAGGTTTTGTCCTCAGCGGAGAACGATCTGGTCCTTGACGGCGTGGACCAGGTACTTAACCGTGCCGTGAGCATCCTCCTCGCAGCTCCCGAGAACACCGCACAGGTCAGTGCCAGCGCCCGTGAGGTTGCCACCGGCGAACGGGCCAGCAACGTGCAGATCCTGGATCTCGGCGTCAGCGATGGCCGCACCTACCTGGTCACCAACAACGCCAACGCGGCCGACCTCCTGGACCTGGTGATCGAACGGGACGCTCCGTTCGTCGAACCCTTCTTCACAGACACGCTCGGCTCCGAGATCTTTGGGATGCCCCGCTCCCGTGAGCCGGAGACCACTGAGGACGACCGGTACGTCGAAGAGCCCGCGGAGCGCGCTCCCCGCAAGCCCCTGATGGCCGGCCGCCCCCTGCCGAGACTGCCCAAGTTTGGGCGTGCGGGTGCTGCCGCCGGCGCCGGCGGCGGTGTGCTCTCGGGGGCCGAGGAAGCTGCTGCTGCCCGTGATCTGGAGTTCGGCGACGCCGCGGATGCTCCTGCCGAAGCAGCCACCGGAGCGGCGAACATGCCGCCTCCCTCCGCCGCCCGGCCCACCAGCGGCGCGGCGCCGGCCACCGGCCCGACGCCCAAGGTCTCCCGCTGGACGGAAACCGATTACGCCTCGGAAGCCGACTCCGTCCCCGAGGAGAACCCGGCCGCCGAAGAGCCCGCGGCTCCTTCCGCGCCCGCGCGCCGGGCTCCCGGCAGCGGTTCCGAGCGGCTTCCCTCCAATTTCCCGAAGTCCGCCGTTGCAGCGACCGCTGCCGCCGAGGACGATTACGAGGGCTACGAGGACGATGACGACGACGCGGCCCCCGGCGGACGCCGCACCTGGGGTCGGGTGCTCGTGGGTGCGGTCCTGACGCTGGTCCTGGTTGTCGCCGTCGTCCTGGCTGTTGGACAGCTGGGCAAGCAGGGCAACGACGCTCCGCAGGCGGCTGATGAGCCCACCGCTGCGGCCAGCGCTCCCGCGGAAGCTCCGCCGGCAGCCGCACCGGTGCAGACCGCAGCCGCACCCGTGCCGGCAGGCATCAGCCGCCTGGTGCCCGGCAACCCCGCCCTCGATGCGGAAAACGACGGGGCGCTGCCGCAGATCCTCGACGGCAACCCGGCCACCTACTGGTCCAGCTATGTCTACGCCAACGACACCTTCGGCGGCTTGGCACCCAACCTCGCCCTCGTCGTCGAGCTGGAAGAGGAATCGGCGATCAACAAGATCGACATCAGCCAGCTCAACGGAACCGGCGGCAGCTTCTCCGTGCTGCTGAATGATTCCCCGAGCCTGGAGGGTGCCTCCTCCGTGGCCGAGAGCGGCTTCACCGGTCCGACCACCAGCATCCAGGTGCCCAAGGTGGAAGGTGAAGCGGCTACGGCCAAGTATGTCATCGTGAACTTCACCCAGTTGCCGCGCCTGAGCGGTGGCCTCCAGGCCACTTATCCGTGGGGCCTGCGCATCGCGGAAATCGGCGTCTCCTAGCATTGGAGCCCGCACCGGACCCGGCATCCGCCGGGTTCGGTGCCGCATCCGCCTGGATCGGTGCGGCGGGATCGGCCCCGACGGCCCCGTACCGGGCCGCTGCCGTGTCCGGTAACGCGCCGCCCGGAATAAGCTTGAGGCTGTAACGGTTGTGCCCAGTGGTCCCGGAGTAAGCAAACGGCATGCCGGTTCACTCGGATTCACCAGCATCACTGCCGGAACGCAAGAGTTTTCAACAGGAAGAGGAACACCTAACCGTGAGCATCGAAACCCCCGCAGCCGCCGACGGCGTCCGCGACGTCATTATTGTCGGTTCCGGTCCGTCCGGTTACACAGCGGCTGTCTACACCGCCCGTGCCAACCTCAAGCCGCTGCTGATCGCCAGCTCAGTCACCGCCGGCGGCGAGCTGATGAACACCACCGACGTGGAGAACTTCCCCGGCTTCCCGGAAGGCGTCATGGGGCCGGATCTCATGGCCCAGTTCGAAAAGCAGGCTGCCCGTTTCGGCACCGAGATCCTCTTCGAAGACGTCACCAGCGTTGAGCTCGACGGCGACATCAAGAAGGTGACCATCGGCACCGGTGAAACCTTCCTGGCGCGTGCGGTCATCATCTCGACGGGCTCCGCCTACCGGGAGCTCGGCCTCGAGGACGAAAAGCGCCTCTCCGGCCGCGGCGTCAGCTGGTGCGCCACCTGCGACGGCTTCTTCTTCAAAGGCCAGGACATCGCGGTCATCGGCGGCGGCGACTCGGCCCTCGAAGAGGCCCTGTTCCTCACCAAGTTCGCTTCCACCGTCACTGTGGTTCACCGCCGCAGCACCCTGCGGGCCTCCAAGATCATGCAGGACCGCGCCCTGTCCCACGACAAGATCCGCTTCGTTTGGGACTCCGAAGTTGCGGGGATCCACGGCGAGGACAAGGTCACCGGCCTGCGCCTGCGCAACACCGTCGACGGCACCGAGTCCGACCTCCCCGTCACCGGCGTCTTTGTCGCCATCGGCAACGATCCGCGCACGGACCTCGTCAAGGGCCAGCTGGAGCTGACCAGCGAAGGCACCATCGCGGTTGCCGGCCGCACCTCCAAGACCTCGCTGCCCGGCGTGTTCGCTGCCGGCGACGTCATCGACCCCACCTACCGCCAGGCGATCACAGCCTCGGGTTCCGGCTGTGTGGCCGCAATCGACGTCGAGCACTATCTTGCCGATCTGGGCGACGCCGCCCAGACCGCCGCCGAGGTTCCGACGCCGCCGGCCGAAGCCGTATCCGAACACTCCGCCCTTTAAGTTCAGAACCTGTTAGGAGCAACACATGAGCAACGCAAAAGATGTAACCGACGCTTCCTTCGGAGCCGATGTCCTCACTGCCGACAAGCCTGTCATTGTCGACTTCTGGGCGGAATGGTGCGGCCCCTGCCGCATGCTCTCCCCCATCCTCGATGACATTGCCGCGCAGTATGCCGACAAGGTCGACGTCGTGAAGGTGAACGTGGACGACAACCCCGCCATCGCGGCCAAGTACGGCATCACGTCCATTCCGGCCGTATACGTCTTCCAGGGCGGCGAGGTGGCTGCCACGTCCATCGGCGCCAAGCCCAAGCAGGTCCTGGAACAGGAATTTGCGGCGTTCCTGAAGTAAAGACACAGACCATGCACTCGGCAGGAGAATCCCTGCGGAGAATGGATGCCGGCCGGCACGTTGTGGCGCTTCGAGAAGCGTTGCTGCGTGCCGGCATCTCCATGTCCTATCTGGCTCCGGACTCCGTTAACGACCCCACCCTTTTCGATGACCACGTAGACGCTGCGGTCCGTTCCTTCCAGCAGAGCCGCGGCCTCATAGTCGACGGCGTTGCCGGCCGGGACACCCAGCGCGCACTGGCCGAAGCGCAGTTCCGGTTCGGTGACCGCACGCTGGCCTTTGTTGAAGGCGAATCTCCGGCGCGCGGCGACGACGTCGCTGAACTTCAGCGGCACCTCTCGCACCTGGGCTTTTACTACGGCCACATCGACGGCGAATTCAGTTTGCGGACACGCTACGCCGTGGCCGAACTGCAGCAGAACCTGGGCATTCCCGGCAGCGGTGTCTGCGATGAAGCCACCATGCGCGCCATGGCCCGGGTGAACCGCGCCATCACTCCGAGCCAGGCCTTCGCGCTGCGGGACTACGAGCGGCTGGACCGCTCCACCGCGGCTCTGCGCGGCCGTATGATCGCCCTCAGTACCGGAGCGTCGGAGCTGGCCTCCCCGCACGCCGTCGAACGCCTCACCTCCCAGCCGCTGACCGAGGCCCTGGTGGCGGCGGACATCGGCCGCCGCGTGGAACGGATCCTGCGGGAATTCGGTGCCGGGGTGGTGTGGCGGTCCTCCACATTTTCAGCATTGAAGGTCACCGGCACGAGCGTGCCCAGCCTCAATCTGGACCTTCACTGTGACTGGCTGGACCAGGAAGCCGCATCCGGCATCGCCGCCTTTTACTGGGGCCTGCCGGGGACCGGAGAGGCGCGCTCCCCCATCGGGCACCGCGCGGCCATTCTCCTGATGAAGGAGCTGGCGGCGCGTACCGGCATGGACAGCCTGGGCGTCCACGGCCGGACCTGGGACACCCTGAAGCTCTCCGGAATCCCCTCGGTCGGTTTGGACCTGGGCTACCTGAGCAACCGCGGCGACGCGGAACGGCTTGCCGATCCGGTGTTCCGCCAGACGGTGGCGGACTCCATCGTGATCGGCATCCAACGCCTCTACCTGCTGGAAGAAGAAGACCAGCCCACCGGAACGCTGGCCCTGGACGACGTCTTCCGGTTCAACCCCATGGAGGAGTCCGGGGAACGGCGCGTAGCCGGCCTCTAGGCATGTCACAAACAACGACGGCGGCACTCCCGGCAACGGGGGTGCCGCCGTCGCGGGTTTAGTTCATAGAACAAGGAGCGCGGTGGCCGCCACCTTTGCGGTCCGGGCACGGGGGGGGTTGTGTAACTACCTCCTTGCTCGCCAGGACGTGAACGCCGGTCAGTCACGCACTCCAACGGCGGCGTCGTGCAGGACGAAGGTTGCAAACCCCAGCTCGCGTCGTGCGCCGCTCAGCCAGGCGTCGCGATTCTCACGTGCAGCGGCGAATGCCTGGTCACGATCCTCGGTCGTCGAGGCCTCCCGCACGGCCCAGTCGACGAGCGACCCGGTCCAGCTGAACTGGTAGTCGTCCCACTCGGCCAACGTGCTGACGTGCCCGTACGACGGCTCGAACCCGTGCTCATGGAAGGCTCGCACGAGGCCGGCGAGGTCGGGATAGGCGTCGGCCGAAACCTCGAGCGCGGCCAGGGCAGAAGCCGACGGGGCGCCCTCCCAGATGCTGTCGCCGATCAGCGCTTGGCCACCGGGGCGCAGATGCCGCCGGACAGCGCCCAGCATGTCCTCCAGCCGGCCGAAGGCGTGGCTCGCACCGACGCACAGCACCACGTCGAAGACCCCGTCGTTCCAGGTGGCGGCATCCGTCTCGATCCAGCGCACCCGGTCGCTCAGTTTCCGCTCGTCGGCACGCCGGGCGGCAGAGGCTGGGACCATTTGGTCGATCCCTACGCCAGTGATTCCGGGGTGGGTGAGTAGCAGCTCCTGCAGCCACTCGCCCTCGCCGCACCCGAGGTCAACGGCGCGGGCGCCGTCGCTTGGGCTCAGCCAGCCGACCAGTTCGCGCAGCCGATCGGGCGCCACCGGCGCCGCGATTGGATGGCGCAGGTGGGCAATGTCGAAGATCTCGGAGCGCTCCATCGCAACGACGCTACAGGATTCAGCCGACGCCGAGGCTGAGACACCCCGGCGTGAGGCGCGCGGTTCCGCCCTCGGCGTCGAGCTGGTCGGCGTGGGTCTGGACGGACGCCGTGGTGGCCTGCTTTTTGGGTTGTTTTGTCAACCGAGTGGTTCCCTTTCAAAGACGGGTATGTGGGTCCGGTGACACCGTCTCTGAGCGAGACCTAGGGTTTCGAGCAGCTCGAGCAATCAGCCTCCGGTCCAGTCTCTTGGTTCTCGGGGTTTCCATGCTGCTATCGCCGTCGTTCCGTGCCCAAAAGGGCGGCTCCCTCGCTGCCGCCGCCATGGCCGCAGCCCTGGTCCTGGGTGTGGCCACCCCCGTCCAGGCCACCCCAGGAATCACGGTGAGTATATAGGCGGATAGGAGTTCCAATGAGCACAAAATGGCCTTACCTGCTCTTGACCCTGATGACTTTGATTCTTCTGGCAGCTGGCATCTTTATCGGATGGAATCATTGGATAACCGTAGTGATAGTCGCGGTTCCCGTCGGCTTCATGATCTCCACGTACAGATCATCAAACCGCCAGCAAATCGCTCGGACCAATAACTCTGAAATTAGCTCCACGGGAGCAGTATCAGAGGGGCAAGTCCGGCTCGATACTCCGATTGGCTCTGTGCCAGCGGTTGTAGAGAGTGCCGTAGCTGGAATGCGCCGGTTCAAACTACGGAGCCTCTCCGCGGACGGAGCGGAAATCAGGGTATCAATAACCTTCAAGACTTGGGGTGAAACCATCACCCTAAAGTTCGAAGATGCAGGTTCCAACATGTCCCGCATAACTGCCACCTGTCGTCCCTTAATGAAATCAACGGCGGTTGACTACGGTCAGGGCAGGCAAGACATTCGTGAACTCTTCCAGGCATGTCAAGACCAGCGGGGATTAAGCAACACATCAAGGAGCAATCCATAGGAGGTAGTTGCACAGCCGCCTCGGCGGCGCTCACCGGCCTCAGTGGGCGCCACTTGCTTTGGGAGAGAATTCCGACATTCATGTCCGGCAGTTCCGAATAGGCTTTGGTTCCATGAGACTCGAAACTAGGGGAAAACGCATCCTGGAGATGAGGACGCGGCGTGGCCGGGTACTGGTGTTCGTTGTTCTGCCCCTGGTACTGGGGCTGCTCACGGCGGTCACCGGCTCCCTTCAACCTATTTTCACGTTGACCATGTTGTTTCTCATGGCACCCTTCCTTCTCCAGCACAGCGGCAGGAGGTTTGATCCGCGAACCGTTGTGCCAGCAACGGGTACCACCCGGCAGGACCGGGTGGCGGGATGGTGGAACCGACGCCGCAGGTTCGGGTTCTACGCATCGCTTTCCGTGCTGTTGATGTGGGCTCTCGCCTTCACCCGATCAGCACTAACCGACACCTGGGGCGGTGGTGACCTTCTGCTGGCCATCGCGCTGGTCATCCCACTCGTGGTGATCTTCCGCCGGCCGCCCCGGACTCTCTCCAGTACCGCGGAAGCGAGATGACTGGAAGCATCCACGCAATCTCCCGTCCCAACCACGGCCAGGAGGCCGAGGACGGCAATTTCCAATTGATGTTGTCAACCGGATCGGTTGAAACGGCCTGGCTCAATGGCCGCGCCAGCAGGTCATCGAGCCGGCTCACGCTTATATTCATTTGGGTGAACCCCTCACCGCCGCATTTAGCGAAAGAAGAGTCCTCTTTGGAAATCATTTACGAATCAAAGGAGACCTTCACTCTTCTTGAACCGGTTCCAGCGGCAATGACCGCCCTCGAGTCAAACTTGAGGAATGCGGGCTACCGACCGCAATCGCGAGGCGGCTCGGTAACAGTAGCTACGGGTTCCGATTTGCTGACCAGACTTTGGGGGATGCTCCTGCCGTGGGGCCGCAAGAGCGTTCCGGTCGGCATGACTGTTTCCTTCACGTCCGGACCCATGGGCACGGTTGCGTCAGTGCACGCTTATGACAGGCTTGGCTGGTACGTCGACGCTAAAACCAACTCAGTCCTCAAAGAAGAAGTAATGCAGAGAATCGATGCCCTGATAGAAGTGGCTCGAAGATCATTGCAGCGATAAGCCATCTACCGGTTGCTCAGGCGGCCAGCAGGCACCGGTGGGCCGGCACAGGCGGTGAGGGTGTGTAGGGCATTTCGTCGCGGAGCATGGCCCAGAGGACGTTGAAGCGGCGTCGTGCAAGACAGATGACGGCTGGGGTATGGGATTTACCTTCGGTGCGTTTGCGGTCATACCTCCTCGACCACACATAAGGACAGCAAAAGACGTCGTAGACACATCGGCCCGGAGTGTCCGGAACTCTGCGACAGCGCGCCCCGGGCCAAAAAGCTGGCCGCGTCACTGTTGCGAGCAGTTCGGCGCCGCAACCGCTGCGCTTGGGCAATCCGTCATTACGGCGTGAGAGCATGCCATGATGCCATGACGCACGCGTACAAACCGAACAGTTCAACAACAAAAGGAGTGACGATGATCGACAATCAGTTGAAAGGCCGGGTGGCATTAGTGACAGGCGCCGGGGACGGGCTCGGGCAAGGAATTGCCCGCCGCTTTGCGCAAGCCGGGGCGGCTGTTCTCATCGCAGAGTTTGACGATGTTAAAGGTCAAGCCGCGGCTGATTCCATTGTCGCCAACGGCGGCCAGGCGGCCTTCGTGCATTGCGACATCACGGAGAAATCACAGATGGATGCCGCAGTCCAAACTGCGGTTGATGAATTTGGATCCATCGACATCCTCGTCAACAACGCTTACCGCAGCTGGGGCATCCACCGGGTGGAAAACAAAACCGACGAAGAGTACGAAGCGAACTTCGCCATGAACGTGCTCGGACCGAACTGGGCCATGAAAAAGGCCTTTCCCGTCATGAAAGCGCAGCAATGGGGACGCATTATCAACATCAGCTCCCTCAACGGGGTCAACGCCCACATGGGCACCGCGGCATACAACGCCAGCAAAGAAGCACTTCGCGCCCTCACCCGCACAGCCGCTCGAGAGTGGGCACAATACGGCATCACCGCGAACATCATGTGCCCCGCGGTGGCCTCAGCGGCCTACCGCAACTTCGCCACGCTCCAACCCGATGCGGCAGCGGCTACTGATGCCGCGATACCCATGGGCCGCATGGGAGACGCAGAAGCCGACCTCGGAGGCGTGGCAGTGTTCCTTGCCAGCGAAGATTCAAGATACCTCACTGGAAATACCCTCTTCGTAGACGGCGGCAGCCACATCAACGGTTCTCCATGGGCTCCCCACCTTCCGGAGAGCTAACCCGCTATTGGGCCGGTGCCGCGGGCCCGGGGTGTCCGGAGCTCTGCGACGGCGAATCCCGGGCCAAAGTGACGACTGCGCAGGGAACGCCCGTCTCCCGGTTGGAGATCCGGCGGAAGCCCAGGAAATCCCCGACAGGCGAGCTGGGCGGGTTTCCCGAGAAGCGTTAGACGTCGTTTCGTGTGATCTGTTGATCCTGAGCAGCGCCTGTGCCACCGTCGTCGCGCACGTTGTTCCCGGACAACTGCTGGTGCTGACCCCCACGACGCAGGTGGGCAGCACCTGGGACCTGCTGGCGCAACTGTTGGAGAGCCGCCGGCGCCCGGGTTTCGAGATCGACTTGGCGTTCCGCCCGGTGCGCTCAACCCCGGAGTGGATGACTTCAGCCAGGAGAAGGTTCCCCGCGCGGCAGTCGGCGACACCGCCGCCTGCGGCCTCCGGGCAGAGCGGCGTTGGCCGCAGCCGTTACGGCCCGATTCAAAATGCGGGACTGTCGGCCTACGACGTCGACAGCTATGTTTTCAGCTGACGCAGGCCTTCTGTATGAAATTCGCGTCCCGCAGCCGACTGCCGCCGCCTGAACTCTTTCGGAACGCCCGGTGACGGTTTTACAGTGAGGCATGGCTGGGACGGAACCCATCTCCCGGGACCGCTTTTCTCAGACGGTAGTCAGCGGAGGGCAAAAATTGAGGAGTCGGCAGCCCGGAGCTGCTCACGTTGCGCCTGCTACGCGGTGACAACCTGTATCAGTGCCGCAGATTCCCGCTAGCCCCCGTCTGCTACCAAGGATGTGAAAACAATGACTGAAACACCAACCACCAATGATGCCGACCGAGAGCTGAAAAGCAAGCTCCGGAAGACGTGGGCGCAGGGCAACTATGCCGCCGTCGCCACTGAGGTCATCCCCACGCTCGGGGCCGTTGTTGTCCAGGCCTGCGGGGTCACAGGCCGGGACCGGGTACTGGATATAGCTGCCGGCACCGGTAACGCTGCGATTCCGGCGGCGGATGTTGGGGCCAATGTGACTGCATCGGATCTGACACCGGAGCTCCTTGACATCGGCAGGACCATCGCCGAGGCCCGTGGCAGCAACCTTGACTGGGTGGTGGCCGACGCCGAGGCCCTGCCGTTTCCGGATGCATCATTCGATGTCGTACTGTCCTGTGTCGGCGTCATGTTCGCCCCGCATCATCAGCAGGCGGCCGATGAGCTGGTGCGGGTCTGCCGTTCGGGCGGGCGGATCGGACTGATCAACTGGACGCCGGAAGGATTCATCGGCCGCATGTTTGCCACCATGAAGCCCTATGCGCCTCCACCCCCGCCGGGCATACAGCCTCCCCCGTTGTGGGGGAAAAAAGAACATGTCGAGACGCTCTTCGCGGGACAGGTCAGCGACCTTCGAGTCGAGCGTCGCGCACTGCGCGTTGACCGATTCCGTTCACCCGAGGAATTCCTTGCCTTCTTCAAGACCAATTACGGGCCCACCATTGCCGTCTATCGATCTTTGGCAGCAGATCCCGGCCGTGCGGCAGAACTCGACTCCGACCTGCTTTCCCTGGTGGGGCAGTTTAGCTCCGATCCGACAAAAACAGTCATGGATTGGGAGTACCTCCTGCTGACCGCCAGGCGCCTCTAAGGCAGCCGCAGAACTGCCATCCGCAACGGCCCGCCAGCGCCCGCAAAACGACCAAGAAGACTGGCGGGGTGGCACTGCGTTTCACGTGAAACACCCACTGCTGGTCAGAGACACCTATGAGCCGCCCACCGATCCAGGTGCCCGCTGACTTGTTTCACGTGAAACGGCCACCCACGGACGGGCAGGCCAGCCAGTTTGTTCTGTTTCACGTGAAACAGACTCGGCTGTACCCCGCGGCCCGGGCTGACGATCACGGGATTTTGTCTTGTGCCCGATACACGGCTGGTCCATCATGAACCGCGCCAGAAGACAGACGTTGCGTCTTCGTACAAAGCCTTTTGCCGCCGGGGAAGGATAATAGGCTTTGAATCGCGGAGCGGCCTTCAAACGCCAAGAATATTGGGCGTGAATGCTCTGCGCAGACAGGTCGTGAACCGCCCAACATTTGACCACACCCCTCTGCTGGGGACGTAAACATTTGCCTATGAAATGCGTGCGGCAAACTGCACCAGCTTGCGAAACTATCAGGTGCACCGCAACGCGATGGTGCTCTCCGCTGCCGTGCTGGATAAGCCGTGTGCCACTCCGGGGCGCGGCACCTCTAACCGAGACACTGCAAATCCAGATGCTCCCCGCCGACCATGACACCGCCGACCCGGACCTACCTACCAGAGGCTCGGTGACCCCATCGTTTCACGTGAAACCCGCCTGTGGCAGAACTTTCCCTGGCCTACCACGGGACACCCCACTGCAGCGCAGAAAGGCAGGGCAACACGTGATTTTCCGCCGGCAGACTCGAGGCCCCATGGTGTCACGAAGGCCAACAGGGAGGGCGCGCCAGCTACCCCACCCAACGCCAGGCGCACCCCATGAGAACCTGATCCCTCGCCGCAGACCCACCCAACGACGCTGATACGAACAATGAAGAGCCCCACCAAGGGCACCCCACAACTAGGCCGCGCAGAAAAATTTTTTAGAATTCGCGAGCCGTGCCGTGATTCAACACCAGGGCACGGATCCGAGGGGCGTTGTTAGCTATCAGGACGGGATGTTTCACGTGAAACCCTGCCAGAAAAGGCTCCGTTTCCCAGCAAACACGGGTACTCATTGCCCGACGAAGTACTTTACCCCTCCTACCGCCGGCCTGTGTGCCCAGTGAATTTCCCCGTGGGCTGCCCTGGATACCTCTTGATGGCCTCAGTCGGCAGGGAGATGCTGCCGGGGGGCACGGGCGCAGTGCCCCCGCTGTCGGACCAGGCGAGCGTTCACCGGCCGACGTGGCGACACCACGGAGGTAATCAGCCGAAACCGAACCAGGCAATGTTCCACGTGAAACAGAAAGCCCGTTGCCCGGTTTAGGTTGCACGGTTTAGCTTTAAGCACCCGTCGATAGTAGTAGCAGGGCGCCGTCGCGGTAACTGCATTAGCCTTCACTCCAGGATGCGAGCGGGATTTCCCCTTCTGGAGATGGATCCACGACTGGAACCCGCAACATAGGGTTTCGTATTTCAGACAATGGGATCTCCGAGTCGGAGTCACACGGTCGGCGGCGGAGTGATCCGTTCAGCGGGCAGTTTCCGCTCGACGACTCAAGCGGGGTGGGGGTGACCCTAACCGGCGTTTCACGTGAAACGCTTCTGGGTCCGGCATGTCCAGGAGTGGTTCGGCTAAATCGCTACAAGTGCGGGGCCGTTTGTAGCGTTCGGCCCCGGATTCACGCGCCCACGGGGGAACAGGTGCGCCCCGGTGCTATGCGGATGACTGGCCTTAACGCCCGCCAATGCCCGTCTGGTACGCCACCTGAGGCTACTGCGTGGTGGGTTGGACGTCGGTCCAACTGCTCTTATGCCGGCACCAAAAAGGCCGTCCGGGCGGTGTTTCACGTGAAACAAAGCCCGAACGGCCGGAACCCAACTGCTCCCAGGACCGGACAACGGTACCCGCGACAGGGGGACACCGCCGGGCTGCCGCCCGGGGAGGGTCAGTTGGAGGGCGGCGCCAGCACTCCCATGATGCGATTCAGGTCATCAACACTGGCAAATTCAATGCTGACCTTTCCCTTGCGGGCACCCAGGGTGATCTTCACGTTGGTATCCAAACGATCCGACAACGACGTCGCCAGGTAATCCAAACGCTCGTGCCGAGCCCCCACCTTGGGCTTGCTTTCCTTGGCCGGACGGCGCAAGCCGTCACTCATAGACACGATTTCCTCCGTCGCTCGGACGGACAACCCCTCAGCGACGATTCGCTGCGCCAGCTTCTCCATCTCGGCGGCATCCGCGAGGCCGAGCAGTGCACGTGAATGTCCTGCCGACAGAATCCCGGCCGCAAGCCTGCGCTGCACCAGCGGAGGCAGTTTCATTAACCGCAAAGTGTTGGACACCTGGGGGCGAGACCTGCCAATGCGGTCCGCCAACTCTTCATGGGAGCAGCCGAAGTCGTCCAGAAGCTGCTGGTATGCAGCCGCCTCTTCCAAGGGATTGAGCTGGCTGCGGTGCAGGTTCTCGAGCAGGGCGTCACGCAGCAGATCAACATCCTGCGTGAACCGGATGATTGCGGGGACAGCCTGGAGTCCGGCTTCGCGGCTTGCCCGCCAGCGCCGCTCACCCATGACAAGCTCGTAGGGGTGGTCGGGGTCGTCCTCCGGGGACGGGCGGACAACAATCGGCTGAAGGACACCGATCTCCCGAATGGAATGCACCAGTTCGGCCATGTCATCTTCATCGAAGACTGACCGGGGCTGTTTCCGGTTCGGGTGGATGGAGTCCACCGGGATCTCGGCGAAGGACGCCCCCGGCACCTCCACGAGCGTTTCACGTGAAACAGCGGCACCGTTGTCGGCTTCTGCTGCCGCGTCAGGGCCGTTTTCGGCGGGTTCCCCCGTGCTGGCCGCACCTGTCGCTGAAGCCGCCCTGGAGGCCGTCTGGCCCCGTTTGGGGCGGGTCTTTGCCGGCTGTGACGGACCAGTGCCGCGGTCAGCGGCGCCGTCCGTGGAAGGCTCTTCGGAACCGACGCCTGATGCCGGTTCCCCAAGCCCCTCATCGAGACCCGGAACTGACATCTGCTGGCTCCGGGGTGAACCCGTGCCTGCCGCTTTCTGTCCGGAACCTCGCAGTGCATCCATGTTGATCCCCGGTCCTCGACGGGCACCTCCGGGAGCCGGACGGGTCGGTGTCACGCTGTCACCGGCGGCCGGGAAAAACACATCAACGGGTCGGCCGGCGCGAGCGGGGGCCGAGGCAGCCACTGAGGCTTCCTCTGATTCTGCGCTGCTGGGAATCAATGCCCCCAGGCCTCGTCCCAAACCACGACGCTTTTCGGTCATGGGTATGTCCTTCCCTTATGCACACAGCAAGCGGCATGGATTGATTGTGACTGTATTCTACGATTCAGGATGTCATTTACTGCGCAGGGCACGGCGGGATGTCTAGCCGCGCTGGGCAATCTCCGAGGCAGCTTCCAGATAGGACAGGGCGCCAGTGGAGGACGGATCATAGGTCATGACCGTCTGCTGATAGCTCGGAGCTTCCGAAATTCGCACGGACCGCGGCACAACGGCTCCAAGCACCTGGTCGGGGAAGTGCTCCCTGACTTCGGCGGCAACCTGAGCCGCCAGATTCGTCCGGCCGTCGTACATGGTGAGGAGAATCGTCGAAACAACCAGGTCGGCGTTGAGATGCTTTTGGATCATCTCAATGTTCTTCAACAGCTGGCTCAGGCCCTCCAACGCATAGTATTCGCACTGGATCGGAATTAGGACTTCCCGGGCAGCAACAAAGGCGTTGACGGTCAGCAGCCCCAGGCTCGGCGGGCAGTCGATAAAGATGTAGTCGAGACGTTCCTCGCCGGTGCGTTCCCGTTCCAGAGCGTAAACATCAATGGCCCGGCGCAGCCGCTGTTCCCGGGCGACCAGGGATACCAGCTCGATTTCCGCTCCCGCCAAATGAATGGTCGCGGGCGCGCAAATAAGGTTGTCAATGTCCGGGCACGGAGCCACGACGTTAGCCAGCGGCAGGTCGTCAATGAGGACATCGTAAATGCTCTCGACTTCGGCACGGTGGTCGATGCCCAGGGCCGTGGAGGCGTTGCCCTGAGGGTCAATGTCGATGACCAGCACGTTCAGCCCGGCACTGGCGAGAGCAGCGGCCAGATTGACGGTCGTGGTCGTTTTGCCGACGCCGCCTTTCTGGTTGCTGACTGTCATGATCCGGGTCTCGACGGGGCGCGGGAGAACCCGGCCGCGGAGCTTTTCCCGACGGCGGCTCTCATGTGCGAGTTCCCTGGCCAGCGGGGTGCTTTCGTCCATTAGGTCCATAACGTCCACCGACGTCGACGGTACGACCGCCTCGTCAGCTACACCACCTTCGATAGCCTCGGGGGCCGCTGCAGATTCAGCCGCGGTTTGCAGGGTGACAACGCTGTGCGCTGTTTCACGTGAAACAAGGTCCATGGAAGCGGCAGGGTCAGCGGCAGCCGGTGCGGGAGAAACCGGCGCCTCCACGGGGTCGGGGGCAACGGCAGCCGAGGCTGCGAGCTCAACCGGCTGCTCCGCTGACTGCGGAGCCGGCTCACGCTCAACGGCGGGCGGCTCCTGATTGTTCACAAACGTTTGGGGTTGAATTCTAGAGAACTGTGCGGAGAGGGCAGAACCCAACGCTGCAAAGGGTGGAATCCGTTTTGCGGCGGAATCACGGCGCGCACTCACCTGGACAGGCTCACTTTCCAAACATAGGCATTAGTTCATCCAGCCTATCCGCTGCCCGGCAAATATCCCGGACCGCGGCCGGTGTGTGCACAAGATCATGCGGCCCCGCTACCCCACGCGGATGCGGACAACCGTCGTGTGTTCCTCGAGGAGGTCTTCTCCGGCGGTCAGAATTGAAGTCTCGCGGCCTCCGAGCTTGCGGATGACCTTCGATGCCTTCTGAATCTCCTCTTCAGCGCTGCGCCCCTTGATCGCCAGCACCACTCCCTTGCCCTTCAGGAGGGGGATCGTCAGGCCGGCCAGGGACCCCAGGGCGGAAACGGCGCGGGCCGTCACGACATCCGCTTCGACCTCGTCGGTCACCTGCTCCGCTCGGCCCCGAATAACCGTGACGTTCTCCAGGCCAAGATCCGCCACGACCTCGTTCAGCCAGATCACGCGGCGTTCCAAGGGTTCAATCAAGGTCAGTTGCAGATCAGGACGGGCGATGGCCAGGCAGAGGCCCGGCAACCCGGCGCCGCTTCCGACGTCGGCCACTCGGGCGTTTTCATCGATCAGGTCAGCAACCACGGCACAGTTCAGCACATGCCGGCTCCACAACCGGGGCACCTCGCGGGGCCCCAGCAACCCGCGTTCCATGCCCGATGTCGCCAGATGCTCGACATAGCGCTCAGCCAGTTCCAGCCGGGTGCCAAAGATTTTTTCCGCCGCCGTGCGCTCTGCGGGCGTTGTTTCAACCACGTGGTAATTCCTTGTCTGCGGTGCAGTTTTCCAGCGATAAAGCCGCCCTAGGAGGCGGGCAGTGACACCACAATGTGGCGTTCTTCCCCTTCGCCCTCGGACTCGCTGACGAGTCCAAGTTCAGCGACGGCGTCATGCACGATCTTGCGTTCGTACGCGCTCATGGGACGCAGGGCAACGTCCTGGCCGCCCTCCTTGGCCTCGCTGACCGCCTGCTCGGCGATGACCTGGAGTTCGGCGCTGCGTTCCTTGCGGTAGCCGGTAATGTCCAGGACGAGCCTGGAGCGGCTGTCCGTGGCGGTGAGGACCGAGAGGCGGGTCAGCTCCTGCAGGGCCTCCAGCACCGCTCCGTCCTCTCCCACGAGGGCGCGCAGGCCGGTGACGTCGCCGTCTTCGGCCACCACTGAGATGTATGTGCGGCCGTGGCGGACCTCAATGTCGATGTCGCCGTCAATGTCGGCAATGTCGAGGAGTTCCTCGAGATAGTCGGCCGCTACGTCGCCCTCTTCTTCGAGGCGCCCGGGGCCGGCGGCTTCAACCGGTTCGCCCGCAGCAGCAGCCACGGTTCCGTCTTCGACTGCCTCGGGTTCGTCGGCTGAAGACTCCGCCACGGGCTCGGTGGTCATCGCTTCTTCCTGTTCTTCCGCTGGGGCTGCTGGCGCTGGGTCCTGGTTGTCACGGGAGCAGGTTCAGCGGCGCCGCCCTTTGCCTCACCGAGCAGCGGGGCCATCGGCAGGCCCTTCTTGGCGCGGCGCTCGGCCAGGGCCTTGGCTGCGGGGGAGCCGGGGGTGGGCATCCGGCGGATCACGAAGAACTGCTGGCCCATGGTCCACAGGTTGGTGGTGGTCCAGTAGATGAGGACACCGATGGGGAAGTTGATGCCGCCGATACCGAAGACCAGGGGCAGGATGTACAGCATCATCTTCTGCTGGCGCATGAAGGGGCTGGCGAGGGCTTCCTCGGACATGTTCTTCGACATGATCTGCTTCTGCGTGATGAACTGCGAAGCGGTCATGGCCAGGATCATGACGATGGAGAGAACGACGACGGCGATCTGGCCGTCACCGCCTCCGCCGTGCAGCAGCGACGAGGACAACGGAGCGCCCAGAATGGTGGCCGCATCAAACTGCTGGATGGCTTCCGCGGACAGTGCGCCGATATGGACGCCGTCGTCGCTGGCCTTCGAAACGCCGTTCAGCACCTGGAACAGCGCAAAGAAGAACGGCATCTGGATCAGCATCGGCAGGCAGGCCGCAAACGGGTTGGTGCCGTGCTTCTTGTAGAGCGCCATCTGCTCCTGCGTCATTGCCTGACGGGAGAGCTGATCGGTCTTGCCCTTGTACTTCTGCTGGAGTTTCTTCAGATCCGGCTGCAGCGACTGCATGCCGCGCTGGGCCTTGATCTGCTTCACGAAGACCGGAATCAGTGCGGCCCGGATCACGATCACGAGGCCGATGATGGACAGGGTCCACGTCCAGCCGGATGCCTCATCCATCCCGAGGAAAACAAAGCCCTCGTGGAAGATCCACATGATCCAGGACACTACCCACTTAAAGGGGAACAGTATCGTATCGAAGAAACCCATTTACTCTCCTAAGCCGCTTCGCGGCTGTCTTCGTCGGCTGGAATCACGGGATGATTCAGCACAATAATCCTCGGAACCTTTTCCTGGTCCCAAATCCTGTGTCCAGGCGGGACATGGTCCACACCGCCGTCGTTCCACGGGTGGCAGCGGACAAGCCGCCGCGCGGCCAGCCACGTGCCGCGAACGGCACCGTGGACAGTCACGGCTTCAAGAGCATATGCGGAACAGGAGGGGAAAAACCTGCAGACCGGTCCGTATAGAGGCGAAATGGTTTTGCGGTAGGCCATTAAAAGGCCCATCAGAACGTAGCGCGGGAGATTCCACACGCCGCGGGCAATCGACTGGACAGCCCTTACCGGATCAGTTCCGGAACGGCTCATCAGCGGATCACCCCTTCTGGCATAGCGAGCGGGCGCGGTCGAGTTTCCCGGCGCACGTACGCAGCGCGCCCAGATAGTCTGTGCGAAGCTCCTGCCAAGACGCCGTTGCCGCCGGCGGCAACGCACGGACGACAATATCGAACCCGGTGGGGTACTCACGCAGACTCTGGGCAGCTGCTTCCCTCAGTCTTCTCTTAACGAGGTTCCGTGTCACGGCGTTCCCGACGCTTTTCGCGACGATGAAGCCTACGCGGGTAGGGCTTGCCCCTGTGTCCACCGCATATAACACGACGTTCCGGCGCCCACTGCGGGCACCGGAACGTACAGTAAAAGAAAAATCCGCCGATGTCCGCACCCGATTCCCTACGGCCAGCATTCAGACCACCTGGAATCGGAGACGGGGCTGCGTTTGGGCAGCATCGACAAACTTGAGGCTATTTAGGCCGACAGTTCGGTACGGCCCTTGGCGCGGCGTGCGGAAAGGATTCCACGGCCGGCACGGGTACGCATGCGAAGGCGGAAGCCGTGCTTCTTGGCACGACGGCGGTTATTCGGCTGAAAAGTCCGCTTGCTCACGGTAGTTACTCCAAGACAATCTGAGTTGCGCTGGCTTGCTACGACAAGGGGGAAGAACAAGCGGCGCTTATTTCATGTGTCTGACTGCTCTCAACCCGGACCTGGACCCTGATTCCCAGAACCCTGATGGGCATGAATGAGTGCAGATAGCAGACACAAAGGACTACTCCACGGTAGGGGCATGACCGCCGCCAGTCAAACCGGGGAGCGCCTCAACGGCCGGCTGCCCTGTTCATACAATTTCATCCACACCTGTGGACAACTGCTTTGATGAAGCCCGAACACACACTGGTGTGAGCCCCGTCCCAGCGTCTGTCCACAGCCGGAATCCAGCTACCACGGGGGTAAATCATCCTCTAGGCTTGGCCACGGGCGTTTTATCCACCAACTGTGTATAAGTCTGTGGATGAACCGCCGGAAACCCGCTCGGGCTTCCATGTTTTCTGAGACCGCTGAGGGCGATCACGAGAGGTTTTTGTGGGCACGGACGAAATCAACGACGTCGGCAGTTCCTGGCGCAAGGTCATTCGGACACTGGAAACCGATGACCGGGTCTCTCCGCGGCAGCGCGGATTCGTGGTCCTGGCCCAGGCCCAGGGCCTGATCGGAACAACTCTGCTGGTGGCCGTTCCGAACGAGCTCACCCGCGAAGTCCTGCAGACGCAGCTCAAGCACATTCTGGACGAGGTGCTCCGCGGAGTCTTCCAGGCCGACATCCAGTGTGCCTTTGTCATTGACGCTGACATGATCCCGGCGGTGAAGGCCGATCCCGAGCCCGAACCCGAGCAGCCGGCTCCCAGCCCGGTTCCCAGCGGAGAGAGCGCGCCGTCGCCGACGCCGCCGAGCACCTCCCAGGAGTTCGGCCGGCTGAATCCCAAGTATGTTTTCGAAACCTTCGTGATCGGTTCTTCCAACCGGTTCGCCCACGCCGCAGCCGTCGCAGTAGCCGAAGCACCGGCCAAGGCCTACAACCCGCTGTTCATCTACGGCGACTCGGGCCTGGGGAAGACCCACCTGCTGCACGCCATCGGACACTACGCACGGCATCTCTACACCGGCATCCGGGTGCGCTACGTGAATTCCGAGGAGTTCACCAACGACTTCATCAACTCCATCCGCTATGACGAGGGCGCCAGCTTCAAGCAGCTCTACCGGAACGTGGACATTCTGCTGATCGATGACATCCAGTTCCTGGCCAACAAGGACGCCACGCAGGAAGAGTTTTTCCACACCTTCAACGCCCTGCACAACCACAACAAGCAGGTCGTCATCACCTCGGACCTCCCGCCGAAGCAGCTCTCCGGCTTCGAGGAGCGCATGCGCTCACGCTTTGAATGGGGCCTGTTGACCGATGTGCAGCCGCCGGAGCTGGAAACCCGGATTGCGATCCTGCGCAAAAAGGCCATCGGCGACAGCCTCAGCGCTCCGGACGACGTCCTGGAGTACATCGCATCCAAAATTTCCACCAACATCCGGGAACTTGAGGGTGCGCTGATCCGCGTGACCGCGTTCGCCAGCCTGAACCGGCAGCAGGTGGACGTCGGCCTGGCCGAAATCGTGCTCAAGGACCTGATCACCGACGACGGCGCACAGGAGATCACCGCCGCATCGATCCTCGGGCAGACGGCAGCGTACTTCCAGATCAGCCTCGAGGAACTTTGCTCGAAATCACGAACCCGCACATTGGTCACGGCCCGGCAGATCGCCATGTACCTCTGCCGGGAACTGACCGACATGTCGCTGCCCAAGATCGGCCAGGAGCTGGGCGGCCGGGACCACACCACAGTCATCCACGCAGACCGTAAAATCCGGGAGCTCATGGCCGAGCGCCGGGCCATCTACAACCAGGTCACGGAACTTACCAACCGAATCAAGCAGCAGCAGCGCGAGGCATAATCCGCGCGCTGGCGGGGATCCGGGGCCCCGCAGGGGCTCAAAATTAACAGATGTGGACAAGGGTGTGGATAACCCGGTGGATAACTCCTCGCAAGCAGCACTTCCCTGTGGATACGCGGAATTACAGAAAAGTTCCCCACAGCCCGGCGAGATCCCCGCAGCGGGGACCCACAGGTTATCCACAGGCTTAAAACGCCATGACGCCCCGATGGGCCGGGTTATCCACAGTATCCACAGGAGTTATTAACACTACGAACCTTAAGAAATTCGGTTCCTCCAAATAACATCTGACCTTTCCGGACCACCCTCGCATCCTGCACGGGACGAACATCTGATGTCTTCCATGAGGAGCCGGTGGCGGATCAGCGGAGACTTGGACGCCGTGCATCAACAGCGGGTCGGAAGCTAAGCTGGCACGGAGTATTGTTGTCATTCGCGGCCCATCCTGAGATGGTGTCTCGAAATGCGGCGCAGCTGCGGCGCCGCAGGGCACGCGACGCTCCCTCACTTGTCATGAAGATTCAGTTGTACTGAAAAGTACGTTGTGAAAGGCGGCACCCTGCAGTGAAGTTCAGAGTTGAGCGGGATGTCCTGGCCGAAGCGGTTACATGGACAGCGCGTTCCCTCTCGCCGCGTCCCCCGGTTCCGGTTCTGTCGGGCCTGCTGATTCGGGCGGAGAGCGGATCACTGAGCATTGCCAGCTTCGACTACGAGATCTCGGCCCGGCTTCAAATCGCCGCCGACATCGCCGAAGAAGGCACCATCTTGGTTTCCGGCCGGCTCCTGGCCGAAATCTGCCGCAGCCTTCCGTCTGCTCCCGTCGAAGTTGAAACGGACGGATCGAAGGTCACGCTGACCTGCCGCAACAGCCGCTTCAACCTGGCGACCATGCCCGTTGCCGAGTATCCGGAGCTGCCGGCGCTTCCGGAGGTCAGCGGCGTCGTCGACGGCGAAGCCTTCGCGCAGGCCGTGTCCCAGGTGATCATCGCCGCCAGCCGCGACGACACCTTGCCGATCCTGACCGGGGTGCGGATGGAGATCGAAGATGATCTCATCACCTTCCTAGCCACCGACCGGTACCGGCTTGCCCTGCGCGAACTATCCTGGAAGCCGGCCACCCCCGGCATCTCCACCAGCGCACTGGTCAAGGCCAAGACCCTCAACGAAGTTGCCAAGACCCTCGGCGGCGGCGGAGACCTGAACATCGCGTTCTCGGATGACAGCGAACTCATCGGGTTTGAAAGCGGCGGACGCCGCACCACCTCGCTGCTGGTGGACGGCGACTACCCGAAAATCCGGTCGCTGTTCCCGGACAACACCCCGATCCACGCCACCGTGGAAACCAGCGCCCTGGTGGAAGCCGTGCGCCGCGTGTCGCTGGTTGCCGAGCGGAACACCCCCGTGCGGCTCGCCTTCACCGACGGCCAGGTCACGCTGGACGCCGGCACGGGAGAAGATGCCCAGGCCTCCGAGGCGCTGGAAGCATCCCTGATTGGCGACGACATCACAGTCGCCTTCAACCCGCATTACCTCAGCGAGGGCCTGGGCGCCTTCCCGAGCAAGTACGTGCGCTTTTCGTTCACCACGCCGCCGAAGCCGGCCGTGATTTCCGCTCAGGAAGAACTCACCGGCGATGACCAGGAAGACTACCGGTACCTGCTGATGCCGGTCCGGCTGCCCAACCAATAGGGCGGGGCCCGCTCCGGCCGCGGACGCAAGGAAGAGGAACCCGAAATGCACATTGGCCTCATCGGACTCGGCAAAATGGGTTTCCACATGCGTGAGCGGCTGCGCCGCAACGGTATCGACGTCACCGGTTTCGACCGGAATCCGGTGGTCAGCGACGTGATGTCGCTGACCGAACTGGTGGCTGAGCTGCCCTCGCCGCGGGTGGTGTGGGTGATGCTTCCGGCCGGAGAAGTCACCGATGCCGTGATCGCTGATCTGGCCGAGGTCCTGGCCGGCGGAGACCTGGTCATCGAGGGCGGCAACTCCCGGTACGACGCCGATCTCGCCAACGCGCAGAAGCTGGCCGCCGCCGGCATCCGGTATGTGGACTGCGGTGTCTCCGGAGGCGTTTGGGGCCAGGAAAACGGCTACGCCCTGATGGTCGGCGGCAACGCGGAAGATGTTGCCCTGGCGATGCCCGTCTTCGACGCCCTGCGACCAGAGGGCCGCCGGGAGCGGAGCTTCGTGCATGCGGGCAGCGTGGGTGCGGGGCACTACGCCAAGATGATTCACAACGGCATCGAGTACGGTCTCATGCAGGCCTACGCCGAGGGATACGAGCTGCTGGCCGGCAAGGACATCATCACGGATGCGCCCGCCGTCATGCACGCCTGGCAGGACGGCACCGTGATCCGCTCCTGGCTGCTTGACCTGGCGCTCAATGCCCTGGATGAAGATCCCGAGCTGAGCCGGATTGCCGGTTACGCGGAGGATTCCGGGGCCGGCAGATGGGCGGTCGAGGAGGCTGTTGCCAGCGGCATCCCGGCGCCGGCCCTTACCGCAGCCCTGTACGCCAGGTTCGCGTCCCGGCAGGACGAATCTCCGGCCATGAAGATGGTGGCGGCACTGCGGAACCAGTTCGGGGGACACCCGGCGAAGCCCGCCGGTGCACCGGCGGAGGCACTGCAGCAGCCCCCGCAACCGCTCCCGGACCTGCCGCCGGCCGCCGTCGACGGCACCGGCAGCCCGGAGTAGTCCGGCGGCAGTAGGCTGGAAGACAGGAACCTGCCGGACGGCTTTCGGCGAAACAGCAGGAACGCAGGACAGCAGGAACAGAAAAACGGCCAAGCGGAAGGCAGGACAAAGGTGGACGGGTTTGTACATTGATTACCTCTCACTGACCGGCTTCCGCAGCTACGCGCAGCTGGATCTGGAGCTCAAACCCGGAGTCACCGTTTTCGTCGGGCCCAACGGGACCGGCAAAACCAACATTGTCGAAGCGATCGGCTACCTGGCGTCCCTGTCCTCGCACCGGGTCAGCACCGATGCCCCGCTGGTCGCCTTCGATGCTGACCAGGCGCTGGTGCGGGCCAGGCTGGTGAAGGGCACCCGGCGCACCAGCGTGGAGCTGGAACTCAATCCCGGCCGGACGAACCGCGCCCGGATCAACCGCGCCAACCCGGTGCGCGCGCGGGAGATCCTGGGGCTGTGCCGGACGGTCCTGTTTGCTCCGGAAGACCTCACCCTGGTCAAGGGCGACCCGTCCAGCCGGCGCAAGTTCATCGACGACCTGATCGTCTCGCTGGTGCCGCACCATGCTGCCACCCGCAGCGACTATGAGCGCGTGCTCAAACAGCGCAACGCCCTGCTGAAATCGGCCCGCGCAGCGGGCCGCTTCACCGCCTCCCACGAAGCGACCCTGGAAGTCTGGGACCAACACATGGCCGTTGTGGGCGCCCGCCTGCTCGCGGCCCGGCTGCAGGCACTGCGCCGGCTGCAGCCGCATCTGCAGAGCGCCTACCGGGACCTGACGGACGGCTCCAAGGCCGCCCGCGCCGTCTACCGCTCAACCCTTCAGGGCGCGGTGAACGACGACGGCGCCGTCGTCGGCGATCCCGACCCGGAGGAGCTGTACGCGCTCACCGAAGCCGAGCTGACCGAGCGTTTCCTGGCGGCCTTCCTGGCCAACCGCCGCCGGGAAATTGAGCGCGGAGTCTCGCTGGTGGGTCCGCACCGGGACGATCTTGAGCTCATTCTGGGTCAGGCACCGGCCAAGGGGTATGCCTCCCACGGTGAGACCTGGTCCTTCGCACTGGCCATGCGGCTGGGAACGTATTACCTGCTCCTCGACGACGACGAGAGCCCGGGAGCCGGACCCATCCTGATCCTGGACGACGTCTTTGCCGAACTCGATGTCCAGCGCCGCAGCCGGCTCGCCGGCATCGTCTCCGGCGCCGAACAGGTGCTCGTCACCGCCGCCGTGGCGGGAGACATTCCCGAAGCCCTGGCCGGGGAACTGATCACAGTGGTTCCCGGAGGCATCAGTGTTCCCGCCGTCTGACGGACAAGGCGGCGAGGGAACCACACCGGATCCCGGAGCCGGGCTGCCGCCCGCAGGCGCCACGGGCCGGCCGGAAACCGACGAGGCGGAAATCCGCCAGGACGCGGCCCAGGCCCAGCTGAACCGGATGCGGCAGGCCGCCCAGGCCCGCGGCAACCAGCGGATCCCGGCCGGCCGGCGCAAGGCCGGACACCGCCGGGCCGCGCTGCCGTTCGTGCCGGGTGAATACACCGGCCGGGATCCACAGGGCGTGGGCAAGGTTTTCAACCGGTTCGTCAGCGAACGCGGCTGGAACTCCCCCGTGGCAGTGGGATCGGTGATTTCACGGTGGGAAGAACTGGTCGGAGCCGATGTCAGCGCGCACTGCAAGCCGGAGTCCTTCTCTGACACCACGGTTCAGGTCCGCTGCGATTCCACCGCCTGGGCCACCCAGCTGCGGCTGCTGCGCAGCGCGCTGATCAGCCGGTTCGATGCGGAGCTCGGCCCCGGCGTCGTCACCAAGATCGAAGTGATCGGTCCGGCCGCGCCCAACTGGCGCAAGGGGCTGCGCACCGTCAAGGGACGCGGCCCGCGGGACACCTACGGATAGCACCGGAACCGCAGAACCGGACCCGCCGCGGCGCGGCCGGCACCCCGGCGGCGGGGCTTTCACCCGGAGCCGAAAGTACTCCCTCTCACAGTTGCTCTGTGGCTTTCAGCGGCTCCGAAACCCCTCCGGCCATATCCGGACCCCGAGTCGGGGGCGATATGGGCTCATAGCCAGCTTTGGTGGCCGCTAGCAGGGTGTTTTGGGCCGTAATGGACCCTGCGGCACGGTAGAATTGGAAGTTGAGATGCCTGTCCTGGGGAGAGGCATCAATTTTTGACCAACACACTGAGGAGTCGACAGCACCTGTGGCTAACGACAATGAGATGGACAACGCTGACGTAACAGCAGAGCACACCAGCGAGCCCGAAAAGGCCACTCCGCACGAATACGGTGCCAACGAAATCACCGTGCTGGAGGGCCTCGAGGCCGTTCGGAAACGCCCGGGCATGTACATCGGTTCCACCGGGCCCCGCGGTCTGCACCACCTGGTCTATGAAGTGGTCGACAACTCGGTGGACGAGGCCCTGGCCGGCTATTGCGACCGGATCAACATCACCCTGCAGGCCGACGGCGGCGTGCGGGTCGAGGACAACGGCCGCGGCATCCCGGTGGACATGCATCCGACCGAAAACATGCCGACGGTCCAGGTTGTCATGACCATCCTGCACGCCGGCGGCAAGTTCGGCGGCGGCGGTTATGCCGTTTCCGGCGGTCTGCACGGCGTGGGCATCTCAGTTGTGAACGCTCTCTCCGCGCGGGTGGAGACCGAAATCCGCCGGCAGGGCTTTGTCTGGCACCAGTCCTTCGCCGACGGCGGCCACCCGGTGGGCGGCCTGCGCAAGGGCGAGGCGACCGACGCCACCGGAACGATTCAGACGTTCTATCCGGACGCCAGCATCTTCGAGTCCACTGAATTCGATTTCGAAACCCTCCGCGCCCGCTTCCAGCAGATGGCGTTCCTGAACAAGGGTCTGCGGATCGTGCTCACTGACGAGCGGACGCTTGAGGAAGGCCCCGAGGAAATCACCGCTGCCCCGGGCGAGGACAGCGAAGACACGGGCCCCAAGCACCGCGTGGTCGACTACATGTACAAGGACGGGCTGCTGGACTACGTCAAGCACCTGAACACGTCCAAGCGGTACGAAGCCATCCACGACGACGTCATTGCCTTCGAGACCGAAGACAATGACAAAAAGATGGCCGTGGAAATGGCCCTGCAGTGGACCACCGCCTACTCGGAGAGCGTCCACACCTACGCCAACACGATCAACACGCACGAGGGCGGCACCCACGAAGAGGGCTTCCGCGCCGCAATGACGTCGTTGATCAACCGCTACGCCCGCGAGAAGAACATCATCAAGGAAAAGGATGACAACCTCACCGGCGACGACATCCGCGAGGGCCTGACGGCCGTCATCTCGGTGAAGCTGGCGGAACCGCAGTTTGAGGGCCAGACGAAGACCAAGCTCGGCAACTCCGAGGTCAAGGGCTTCGTGCAGCGGGTCGTCACCGACCAGCTCGGCGACTGGCTGGAGCGCAACCCCGGCCCGGCCCGCGACGTGATCCGCAAGTCGATCCAGGCCTCCCAGGCCCGCCTCGCGGCCCGCAAGGCCCGCGAATCGACCCGCCGCAAGGGCCTGCTGGAATCCGGCGGCATGCCCGGCAAGCTCAAGGACTGCTCCTCCAAGGACCCGTCCAAGTCCGAAATCTACATTGTGGAGGGTGACTCGGCCGGCGGTTCCGCCGTCCGCGGCCGCAACCCCGAGACCCAGGCCATCCTGCCGCTGCGCGGCAAGATCCTGAACGTGGAGCGCGCACGCCTGGACCGGGCCCTGGGCAACGCCGAGGTCCAGTCCATGATCACCGCGTTCGGCGCGGGCATCGGCGAGGACTTCGACGTGGAGAAGGCCCGCTATCACAAGATCGTGCTGATGGCCGATGCCGACGTCGACGGCCAGCACATCACCACGCTGCTGCTGACGCTGCTCTTCCGCTACATGCGCCCGCTGATTGAGAGCGGCTTCGTGTACCTGGCGCAGCCCCCGCTGTACCGGATCAAGTGGTCCAACCACGCCCACGACTACGTCTACAGCGACCGCGAACGCGACGAGGTCGTGTCCCGCGGGCTGGCGAACAACCAGCGCCTGCCCAAGGACAACGGCATCCAGCGCTACAAGGGCCTGGGCGAGATGGACTACACCGAGCTCTGGGACACCACCATGGATCCCGACCACCGCACGCTGCTGCAGGTCACCATGGACGATGCCGCCGCCGTGGACCAAATCTTCTCCGTCCTGATGGGCGAGGACGTGGAATCACGCCGCAACTTCATCCAGCAGAACGCCAAGGATGTGCGCTTCCTGGACATCTAGGACCACGCCACCCCTCCTCAGCGTCAGCGGATTTACAGAGCTTTTGAAGAACGGAACAACCAATGAGTGAAGAGACCCTCTCAGACCGGGTTGAACAGATCGATCTGCAGACTGAAATGCAGCGGTCCTACCTGGACTACGCCATGGCGGTCATCGTGGGGCGTGCCCTCCCGGATGTTCGCGACGGCCTGAAGCCCGTGCACCGCCGTGTCCTGTACGCGATGTTCGACGGCGGCTACCGCCCGGAGCGCTCGTTCAACAAGTGCGCCCGCGTGGTCGGCGAAGTCATGGGCCAGTACCACCCGCACGGCGACTCGGCCATTTACGACGCCCTGGTCCGCCTGATCCAGGACTGGACCATGCGCTATCCGCTGGCCCTGGGGCAGGGAAACTTCGGCTCCCCCGGCAACGACGGCGCCGCGGCACCCCGGTACACCGAAACCAAGATGGCCCCGCTGGCCATGGAAATGGTCCGTGACATCGACGAGGAAACCGTCGACTTCATGGACAACTACGACGGCCGGAACCAGGAGCCGACGATCCTGCCGGCCCGCTTCCCGAACCTCCTGGTCAACGGCTCCTCCGGCATCGCCGTGGGCATGGCCACCAACATTCCGCCGCACAACCTGCGCGAAGTGGCCGACGGCGTCCAGTGGTACCTGGAAAACCCGGAAGCACCCAACGATGTGCTGCTCGAGGAACTGATCCGCCGCATCAAGGGCCCGGACTTCCCCACCGGCGCACAGATCCTGGGCCACAAGGGCATCGAGGATGCCTACCGCACCGGCCGCGGCTCCATCACCATGCGCGCCGTCGTCAGCGTCGAGGAACTCCAGGGCCGCACCTGCCTGGTGGTCACCGAACTCCCCTACCAGGCCAACCCCGACAACCTGGCGATCAAGATCGCCGAGTTGGTCAAGGACGGCAAGGTCACCGGCATCGCCGACATGCGCGATGAAACCTCGGGCCGCACCGGCCAGCGCCTGGTCATCGTGCTCAAGCGCGACGCCGTGCCCAAGGTGGTGCTGAATAACCTCTACAAGCACACCCAGCTGCAGGAAAACTTCGGCGCCAACATGCTCGCGATCGTGGACGGGGTGCCGCGCACCCTGAGCCTGGACGCCTTCATCCGGCACTGGGTCACCCACCAGCTCGAAGTGATCGTTCGGCGCACCCGCTACCGGCTGCGCAAGGCCGAAGAAGTGGCCCACATCCTGCTGGGCCTGCTCAAGGCCCTGGATGCCCTGGACGACGTCATTGCCCTGATCCGCCGCTCCACCACCGTCGAAGAGGCCCGAACCGGCCTGATGGGCCTGCTGGACATCGACGAGCTGCAGGCCCAGGCCATCCTGGACATGCAGCTGCGCCGACTGGCTGCCCTGGAACGGCAGAAGATCCAGGACCAGTACGCGAAGCTGCAGCTCGAAATCGCCGAATACAACTCGATCCTCGCTTCGGAGGCGCGCCAGCGCCAGATCGTCAGCGACGAGCTGCGCGAAATCACCGACAAGTACGGTGACGACCGCCGCACGCACATCCTCATGGGCTACGACGGCGACATGAGCATGGAAGACCTCATTCCCGAAGAGGAAATGGTGGTCACCATTACCCGCGGCGGCTACGTCAAGCGCACGCGCAGCGACAACTACCGGCAGCAGGCCCGCGGCGGCAAGGGCATCAAGGGCGCGCAGCTGCGCGGCGACGACGTCGTCGAGCACTTCTTCGTCACCACCACGCACCACTGGCTGCTGTTCTTCACCAACCTGGGCCGGGTCTACCGCGCCAAGGCCTATGAGCTGGCCGAAGCCGGCCGCGACGCCAAGGGCCAGCACGTGGCGAACCTGCTGGCCTTCCAGCCGGACGAACACATCGCCCAGGTGCTGGACCTGCCCGGCTACGACGCCGCTCCGTACCTGGTGCTTGCCACTAAGCGCGGCCTGGTGAAGAAGACCCGCCTGGAGGACTACGACACCAACCGCTCCGCCGGCGTCATCGCGATCAATCTGCGCGACGGCGACGAGCTGGTCTCCGCCCAGCTGGTCTCGGAAACCGACGACCTGATGCTGGTTTCCCGCAAGGGCCAGTCGCTGCGCTTCACGGCCACCGACGATGCCCTGCGCCCCATGGGACGCGCCACCTCGGGTGTGACCGGCATGAAGTTCCGCGAGGACGATGAACTGCTGGCCGCCGATGTCGTGACCGAAGATTCCTTCGTGTTCATCGTCACCGAGGGCGGCTACGCCAAGCGCACCGCGGTGGAGGAATACCGCGTGCAGGGCCGCGGCGGACTGGGCATCAAGGTGGCCAAGTACGCCGAGGACCGCGGACACCTGGTCGGCGCCATGATCGTGCAGGAGGAAGACGAAGTCCTGGTGGTCATGCAGGGCGGCAAGGTGGTCCGCTCCTCCGTGGCCGGAGTCCCTGCCAAGGGCCGCGACACCATGGGCGTCATCTTTGCCAAGCCCGACAAGAACGACCGCATCATCGCAGTGGCGCGCAACTCCGAACGCGATCTGGGCATTGAAGAAGCCGACGACGACGAGGGCAACCCCGCCGCCCCGGAAGCCGGAACCACGGCGCCCCAGACCGCAGCAGAGTCTGCTGGCACCGAGGCCGATGAAGTACCGTTGGCTACAGACACAACGGCCGCGCAGGATGCGCAGCCAGCAGAAGATGGAGGTAACGAGTGAGCTCGACCAACTCAAATCCGCGGTCGACGTCGGGCACCGGTCCGCGGGTAAAGACACCCGCGCGTCCGGCCCAGCGCCCCGGGGGTGGTCAGAGCGCTCCGGCCAACCGGCAACCGCTCGTCAAGCCTGCACCGAAGGCCAAGGCCCGCAAGGCACGCCTCCTGGTGAGCAAGATCGATCCCTGGTCCGTGCTGAAGATGGCGTTCCTGCTGTCGGTGGCCCTGGGCGTGGTGACAGTGGTCGCGGCCATCGTGCTGTGGACCGTCCTGGACCTGACGGGGATCTTTGACCGGGTCAACACTCTTCTGGGCGACATTGCCGGCACCGAATCCGGCGGTTTTGACCTCCGCGAGTTCGCATCGCTGGGGCAGGTGGTCTCCTTCGCGACCATCATCGCTGTCGTCAACGTGCTGCTGCTGACGGCGCTGTCCATGCTCGCCTCCGTGCTGTACAACATCGCTTCCACCCTCGTGGGCGGCATCGGTGTCACCCTGACGGACGACTAGGCGGAAAAATCCGCCAAAATTCCGATTATTTTGCCCGGCCGGCTCCGCAAAATCGCCGGCCGGGCAGAAAATCGAACCGAAATGGGATCCGGATTTGGGTTCCCGGCGGAGGTGGGGTAAAGTTTTATCTCGGCCCGAGAAGGTATCGGGGCGCATAGCTCAGGCGGTTAGAGCGCTTCGCTGATAACGAAGAGGTCCCAGGTTCAAGTCCTGGTGCGCCCACGGAACATCACCGCAAGGTGATGCGCCACTAGGCAAGGAGGCACTGTGAAGAAGTTGCTGGCAGCAGCTGCAGCGGCAGTCGCGGGAATCCTTGCGGTAAAAAAATGGCAGGAAACTGCCGCGGAGAAATCCGTCTGGAAGTCCGCAACCGACAAGGTTGATTGATCTTCAGTAAAGAATGAATCGGTTCCACCGCAGGTCCGGGTGGGGTACACTGGATGAGTTCACATTTCGGGGGCATGGCGCAATTGGTAGCGCACCTGCTTTGCAAGCAGGGGGTTCGGGGTTCGAGTCCCCGTGCCTCCACCGAAAGAAAGTCCCGGCCGCTGGCCGGGACTTTCTGCGTTTAACCCTCGAGCTGCCGCGTTCCGTAACTCTCCGCCGGGTCACCTATTGTTGCTCTTGTGACCGTTTTACTCGCCGTGATCGGCGTCCTTGGAGTATCAGCTTCCGGCCCCATCATGGCAGCCACGGCAGCCCCCGCCCTGGCCATAGCCTTTTGGCGCAACGCCCTGGGCGCGGTGGTCATGGGGGCACCGGCGGTGCTGCGCAATCCGGGAGGTTTCGCCCGCCTGACCCGCGCCGAGACCAAATGGACTGCCCTGGCATCAGTTGCCCTGGCCCTGCACTTCGCCTGCTTCATCACCGCACTGCAGCTCACCTCGGTGGCTGCGGCGACGGCCCTGGTCTGCCTGCAGGCGGGATGGATCGCGCTCTTCAACCTGTTCCGGGGCATTCCGGTCGCTCCCCGGGTGCTGGCGGGGCTGGGAGCGGCCCTTGCCGGCGTCATCGTCATCACGGGCTTTGACCTGGCGCTGTCTCGCGATGCGCTCATCGGAGACCTGCTGGCCGTGGCCGGCGGGGCGCTGGCCGGGCTGTACACCATCGCCGGAGGCAAGGCCCGGGCGACCATGAGCACCGGCACCTACACCTCGCTCTGCTATGGGCTGTGCGCAGCACTCCTGCTGGTGCTGTGCGCGGCCTTCGGGCAGCCGCTGGTGTCCTTTGAACCGGCCGCGTGGGCAGGAATCCTGGCCGTGACCGTTGTGGCCCAGCTGCTGGGCCACACCGTGTTCAACCATCTGCTGGCAGTGATCTCGCCGCTGGTGGTTTCCATGATCATCCTGTTGGAGATTCCCGGTGCCGCCATCCTGGCCGCGGTGTTCCTCGGCGAGCAGCTGCCGGCGGGAACCTACGCCGGGCTGGCGCTTATCCTGGCCGGCCTCGCCGTCGTCGTAACCGGGCAGGGGCGCCGCTCCCGGGCCCAAGCGCTTCCGCCGGCGCCGCCCGCCCTGGGCGGAGACATCGGGGACTGAACCGACGCAGCACGCAAAGGAGGGCTCCCGCGAATGCGGGAGCCCTCCTTTGGCTAAGCGAACTGCGGTGAAGCTACCGGGTTATTCGGCGGTCTTCTCCGAGGGCTTGTCGGCGTGTGCACCGGAGGTCTTGGCAGCGTCAGCAGCCTTCGAAGCGGCTTCCTTGCTGTGCTTGGCGGCCTCCGCGCCCTTTTCACCGGACCGTGCAGCGGCGCGCTCCGCGGCCTCCTTGATGCTGGCAACGGTCTCCTTAGTCTCCTTCGCGGATTCCTTGCCGTTGGAAGCAGCCTTGTCGGCATTGCTGACAGCGGGCTTGGGAGCCGGGGTCACGGGAGCCGTCGGTGCGGGAGCCGTCGGTGCGGCGGCGGGCTTGGCAGCGGCGGGCTTGGGCTCGGGAACCGCAATGGTCTCGGGCTTAGCCGGTGCCGGCGTCTTCCACGGATCCTCCACCGGGCGCGAGGCGCGCCACGCGGCGGCGCCTGCAGCCACGGCTGCTGCGATGATGCCGAAGATCAGCCAGCCCTTGCCGCCGCCCTTCTGGCTCTTGCGGGCGGCCTTGGCTGCCTGAGCGGCTGCCTTCCGGGCCTTCTTCAGCGCCTTCTTGTTGCCGGTTGCCTTGGCAACCGCCGTCTGAACCGGAATCGAAGCGGCACCCAGGCTGCGGGTTACCGTAGCCGAGGCATCACCGATGCGGGTGGAGAGGCTGGGAATGTAGTCCTCCACAACCTTGTCCCGCGCTCCGTTGATAGCCGGAGTGGCGCGGTCCAGGGTGTGCTGGATGCGGGGGGTGGCTTCGTCCACGGTTTTGCTGATCCTCGGACCGACCTTCTGGAGGCCTTCCTGGATGCGGGGGGTGACCGTTGCTACTCCAGCGGCAACACCGTCTCCGACCTTCTGGAGGCCTTCCTGGATCTTGGGTGAGGCGGTCTCGATGCCCTTTTCGATGCGGGGCACTGCCCAGTCACGAGCAGCTTCCACCTTCGGTGCAGCCCAGTCACGTGCGGTCTCTACGCCTGCAGTGACATTGGATTCAAAGTCACGGGCCATGCGGTCCTTCTTCTTCAAAACTACCTCCCGGGATAGTGACGGTTCATCCTTACCCTACGTTGACTTGGCGGATGCGTGCTATTGATGCTCCGGGCGGGGCGGACTTTTCACTGTGCGCTGAACCGGGCAATTTCCGCCCGCCGGCGCGTTCGCCGTGGAAGAATGAAATATATGACTGCTATTCCTACCGCACTTGCAACCATCCACACGTCCATGGGCGACATCAAGGTCAACCTCTTCGGCAATCACGCGCCCAAGACGGTTAAGAACTTTGTTGGCCTGGCCACCGGCGAGATCGAGTGGACCGACCCGGCAACAGGAGAGAAGACCAGCCGCCCGCTGTATGACGGCACCATCTTCCACCGCATCATCAAAGACTTCATGATCCAGGGCGGCGATCCCCTGGGCCGCGGCACCGGCGGACCGGGCTACCAGTTCGACGACGAGATCAACCCCGACCTGGATTTCTCCACCCCGTACAAGCTGGCCATGGCCAACGCCGGTGTGCAGATGGGCCGTGGAACCAACGGATCCCAGTTCTTCATCACCTCCGTCCCCACCACCTGGCTGCAGGGCAAGCACACGATCTTCGGCGAAGTAGCCGACGACGAGTCCCGTGCACTGGTTGACCAGCTCAACGCCGTCGCCACCGACATGCGCGACAAGCCGGCCGAAGACGTAGTTATCAACAGCATCACTGTCGAACAGCTCTAACCCGTTCACGGATGCCCCGGTCGGATTTTTCGGCCGGGGCCTTTCGTCCATCTGGCCTCATTTCTCTTTGGGAGTACCGCAATGTCATATGGAGTGCCTGCTGAAACACCGGCCTCACAGGTTCCCGTCTGTCCGCGGCACCCGGACCGGATCAGCTACATCCGCTGCCAGCGCTGCGGCCGCCCGGCCTGCCCGGAGTGCCAGCATGCTGCGCCCGTGGGCATCCAGTGCGAGGACTGCTTCCAGAAGAGCCGCCGGCAGGCCCCCGCGTACCGGACGCCCTACGGCGGAAAGGTCGCCCAGGGCAAGCCCGTCGTCACGATCACGCTGATGGCTGTCTGCGCGGTGTTCTTCATGGTGCAGTTCCTGTATCCGCCCTTCACCTCGCTCCTTTGGTACGCGCCCGTCCTCACCGGCGTTGAACCCTGGCGGATGCTGTCCTCGGCATTCCTGCATTCCCCCGGAGGCGTCCTGCACATCGCCTTCAACCTCTACGCCCTGTGGTTCCTGGGACAGGGGCTCGAGCCGCAACTGGGCCGGCTCCGTTTTGCGCTGCTGTACCTCATCTCGGCGCTGGGAGGATCGGTGGGCGTGCTGGCGCTCAGTCCGCTCTTCCAGGCTGTGGTGGGAGCGTCCGGGGCAATCTTCGGCCTCTTCGGCGCCCTCCTGGTGGTCCTGCTGCAGCGGCGGGCCAGTGTGCGGTCGGTGCTGATCCTGCTGGCCGTCAACTTTGCGCTGGGATTCTTCGTCCCCAACATTGCGTGGCAGGCGCATCTGGGCGGGCTGCTGACCGGCGCCGCGTGCGCCGCCGTCCTGGTTTACGCACCCAAGGGCAAAAACCGGTCGCTGGTGCAGTTTGCCGGCCTCGCCGGGATTGTTGTGGTGCTGTGCGTCATTTCCGCCGTACTGGCCGGGGCCAAGGGCCTGATCTAAGGCTGGCTTAAGCCGGTGCGGCAGTGCGCCGGTTCGGGCGGTTCGGCAGTGGTGCCCTGTTCGGGCCTTGGCCGGGCGCTGCCCTGATCGGTAATCCGCGCCCCTGCCCGGCACCCGCTCAGGAGCCTTGTTCCGCGCCCTGGCCGCCCGCTTCGGTGCCCTGTTCCGCATCTCTGGCCGGGTCCCTGACCAACAGGAGCGTGCCGTTCCAGGGTCCCCGCCCCGCGGAGCTCCGGTGATCCACAGCGGGCCGGGCGTTATCCACAGAGATACCCACAGTGTTAATAACTTGTGGTGATGAGACATGGCCAAACGGGGTTGATCGCCGTCGTCTGTCGGCAAAATCCGCGCCGGTTAAGGGGCCTGGGAGGGATAGGGTACAGCCCGGACCGGATCCCGGCTTCACCGGCGAACCCGGAAGTGGTCGACTCCGGTTCCCTGAGATCACAAGTTATCCACAGGCTGTAGGGCCAATTGTAAACAGGTTATCCAGAGGCAAAACTGAGTTACACACATGTAATTCCACAGCTGTGGATAACTCCTGTGCCTATGATGCCGGTGATTTTGCCCCAACGGGACGAAAAGTTACGCACACCTGTGGATAACTCTGTGCACAGTGTGTGCACAAAGGTTCTGCACAGGGCCCCGGGTCTTGGTGCCGCTGGGTTGCAGCGGCCTCATTTCCGGTTCCGCGGCGGCAACCCCGACCCCGCGGAGGTTTCCCGCACTGGTTCCCACCCTTTGTTACCTGGTGTGGCTGGTGTGATCCCAAGACGGCTCATGTGCCCCAAAGAGTGGGAATCCGTGCTCGGCTTGTGGCCTTCGGGCCGGCCACATGAGGCTGGCGTGTGGCGTGTGGCGTGTGGCGTTGGCCGGGATTTGGGACTGCCGGTGATTGTGGCTGGGACCCTGGGGCTGGGCTCGGGCCTGTGCCAGGGAAGCGGCGGTCGGGTTTGTGCTTGTGACTGGTACTGGGCGGTCGGGCTCGTGCTTCTGACTGGTACTGGGTGACCGGGGCGTGCTTCTGACTGGTACTGGGGGGCCGGGGCGCGCTTCTGGCAGGGGAGCAGCGGCAGGGCTGTGGTTTTTGGTCCCGGCTCCACCCTCGTGCAGGTTTCCCGCACTGGTTCCCAGCCTTTGTTACCTGGTGTGGCTGGTGTGACCCCACGACGACTCATGCGCCCCAAAGAGTGGGAACCTGTGGCGGGGCCGGCTCGGCCTGTGGCTCTGAACCTGTGGCTGGCAACGCTGCTGAATGCAAGCACTTAAAGGGACGGCACCAAACGACGCTCGGCAAAGCTCGAGGGCCTGAGCCCGGTGTAATACCGCGCTCAGGCCCTCGCGGCTTGAACTTCTATTTGGCTGGTGAGACTTCCGGTGCCCTACGCAAAGGCGTCGCCCATGCAAAGGTGTCACCCACGCGAGGCGGACCCCCGGAAAGGGACACCCTGCAAGGTGGTCCGAACCAACGGATGACGCCGGGGATGGTGGCGGGATGTGCCGTCAGCGCCAGCGGGTGGTCATCAGGAAGCCGACAATGGCGATACCGAAGCCCACCAGGATGTTCCCTGCGCCCAGTTCGGGGATGGGGAACCGGCTCTCGGAAATGTAGAACACGATAATCCACAGGAGACCGATGATCATCAGGCCGAACATGACCGGCTTGTACCAAACCGGGTTGGGCTTGGGTGCAGAGCTTGCCTTGGCGGCGGGTGCTGCGGTGGCGGGCTTCTTGCGGGACTTTGACTCGGGCACGGATCCTCCTGGCGGAACCGGCTCTCTGAATGCCGGCGTATACGGTCATGGCGGGGCCGCTGGTGCAGTGCTGCCGCATCGGGCTGCTGCCCGGCTGTATCCTGACTGGGGGCTGCCACCGCACCTGGCTGTTTCCCTTGTACTCATCGTAGCGAATGGCGGAGCTCATCGGTGCCGCCGCACGCCAGTCCGGTCTAGAACGAAAAGGGAACCATGGCGACCTCCAGCAGGGCAACACACGCGCGAAGGAGCTCTGCCGGTTCCCGTTCCCGCGGACGCAGCCGCAGCCAGCAGGTCATCCAGGTGTTCGGAGAACTCCTGATCACTCTCGGACTGCTCCTGGTCCTCTATGTCGTGTGGGAACTCTGGTGGACCAATATCGACGCCAACAACAAGCAGGAACAGGCCGTTGGCAGCTTGTTCTCGGAATTCGATGGACCGGTTGCTCCGGTGCCGGAGGCGGCCGCGGAGGCGGCCGGCCCCGATTACGGCGACCCGGCTGTGTTGCCGGCCATTGAGGAAGAAGGACGCACCTTTGCCGTGGTCTACATTCCACGTTTCGGCGACACCTACTCCCGTCCCGTAACCAGCGGTGTGGGGACAGCGGTGCTGGATTCGCTCGGGCTTGGACACTATCCTTCGACGGCCATGCCCGGAGAAGTGGGAAACTTTGCCCTTGCGGGCCACCGCCAGACGCACGGGCAGGTTCTGGACGCCATCCATACCCTGGTGCCGGGGGACAAAATCTATGTGCAGACCAAGGACGGCTACTACAGCTACGTCTACCGCAACAACCAGATTGTCCTGCCGGACCGCGTGGATGTCATTGCGCCCGTACCAACACAGCCCGCTGCGGTGCCGACCGAGCGCTTTTTGACCCTCACCAGCTGCAACCCCCGCTTCGGGGCGGAGGAACGGATCATTGCCTACGCACTGATGGAGTCCTGGCAACCGCTGTCCGCCGGTCCGCCGGCCGAGATTGCCGCCCAGGTTGCCCACAACGCGGAAGGAGCGCGCTAAAATGTACGCTTGGATCTTTCGGAATCTGCCGGGCCCTCTCTGGGTCCGCATCCTTACCGCGCTCGTGCTGATCGCCGGCGTGGTGCTGCTCCTCATGAACTACGTGTTCCCGTGGTTCTCCGAATACAGCTTCCTTAGCCCCCTCACCGATTCCACGATTGGCGGTTCCTAGACCACATGAGCAGTATTCGAATCCTGGTCGTCGACAACTACGACAGCTTTGTGTACACGCTGGTCGGCTACCTGCAGCAGCTGGGGGCCGAGACCACGGTGGTGCGCAACGACGACGTCACCCTGGCCGAGGCGGTCGAGCTGGCTGCCGCCCGCGACGGAGTGCTGGTCTCCCCGGGGCCCGGAGCCCCGGCCGAGGCGGGTGTGTGCGTTGAGCTGATCCGCTGGTGCGGAGAAAACAACAAGCCGATGCTGGGCATCTGCCTCGGGCATCAGGCACTGGCCGAAGCCTACGGCGGGACTGTGACCCACGCTCCGGAGCTCATGCACGGCAAAACGTCGCTGGTCCGGCACGAAGGCACTGATGTGTTCCAGGGCCTGCCGAGCCCGGTCACCGCCACGCGGTACCACTCGCTGGCAGCAGTTGCCGACACCATCCCGGCGGAACTCGAGGTGACCGCCCGGACCGACAGCGGAATCATCATGGGTCTCCGCCACGCTTCGGCGCCCCTCTCCGGTGTGCAGTTCCACCCCGAATCAGTGCTCACCGAAGGCGGCTACCAGATGCTGGGGAACTGGCTCGAAGGACTGGGCCTGGCTGGAGCGGCAGCACATGCCGCCACCCTCAGCCCGCTCATGTCGACTGCTGCGGACCCCCTGCCGCGCTAGTCGTCCTTCTTCTTCTTCCCCTTCGCCGTCTCCGACGGTTCCGGGGAGGCGCTCGGATCGGGAGTGGGCTCCTCAGTGGGCTCCGGCGGAGCCTTAGCCACTGTCAGGGCGATAGTGCTGCCCTGTTCCACATCCATGCCGCCGGGGATGCTCTGGGCGGTGACCGTTCCGGGGACAGACGCAGCGTCCTCGACCTCGTTGACTGTGACCGGCAGCCCGTAGAGCGGGTCGGCCAGGATTGCCTGCGCATCCTCCCGCGAACGGTCGAGGAGATCCGGAACCGTGACGTTGCCGGTGGACAGCACCAGATCGACGGTGGTCTCCACCGGAACAGCCTCTCCGAGCCCAGGGGTGGTGGAGAGCACCCGGCCCGCCGGAACCACAGAACTGTTCGCCTCGGCTGTGGTTCCGCCCTGCAAGCCCAGGCTGCGGAGGGCATCACGCGCCTCGGGTTCGGTCATGCCCGCCAAATTGGCGGGAATCGTAACGGTTGACGGTCCCTGCGAAATGAAGAGGGTGACGTTGGCATCCAGCGGTGCATCGGTTCCCCCCTCCGGAGAGGTGCCGATGGCAAGGCCGGACTTAACCGTGTCGCTGTATTCCGGTTCGATGGTTGGCGGCCCAAAGCCGGCATCCAGGATGATGTTCAGGGCATCGGTCTGGGTCTTGGACTGGACATCGGGCATCACCGCAGTCACCGGGGCGGTTTCCTTGGGATTAATCAGGTTGAACGCCAAAACGGAACCGGCGCCCAAAAGCAGCAAAAGTCCAATGCAGACTGTGGTGATCCAGGCGCGCCGGCGGGCCTTCTGCTCCGGATCCCGGTCCCCGGTATTGCCGATGGACAGCGAAGCCGGAGCATCGTCGTCGTCGTTTCCGTCCGGAGCGGTGGTGAGCGGGCCGCCGGAACGGACCCGGGCCATGGCCCGGGTGCGGGGTTCGTCCTCGATGGGGCTGACGTCGACGGCGGCGCGGGCCGGAGCCGAAACGGTCAGGGCCTCGGTGGCGGAGGTGTCGGGTGCCGGTTCAACGGCTGCTGCTCCGCTGCGCACGCGGAGCAGCGCGTCGCGGAACGCATGGGCGTCCTGATAGCGGTCCGCGCGGTCCTTCGCCAACCCGTGGTCCAGCACAGCGTCAAGCTCCGCCGCAATCTCGGCGTTAAAGCTGCTGGCCTTGGGCGGAGGTTCCCGGACATGCTGGTACGCCACGGAAACGGGACTGTCGCCGATGAACGGCGGCCGGCCCGCCAGCATTTCGAAGAGCAGGCAGGCGGCTGAATACAGATCGCTGCGGGCATCCACGGTTTCGCCGCGGGCCTGTTCGGGCGAAAGATACTGCGCGGTGCCGATGACGGCCTGGGTTTGGGTCATGGTCGCGGCAGAATCGGCCATCGCCCGGGCAATGCCGAAGTCCATGACCTTCACGCCGCCGTCGGCGGTCACCATGACGTTGGCCGGCTTGATGTCGCGGTGCACAATCCCTGAACGGTGACTGTATTCCAGCGCGGCAAGAACACCGAGCATGTACTCAATGGCCTTGTCGGTGGTGATCTCCCCGGCTTTGACCAGATCGCGCAGGGTCCGCCCGCGCACAAACTCCATCACGATGAACGGCAGGCGGACATCATCCGGCGTGGACCCTGGGGATTCCTGATCGCCGGTGTCGTACACGGACACAATCGCCGGGTGGTTCAGCCCCGCGACAGCCTGTGCCTCGCGCCGGAACCGGGACTGGAACAGCGGATCGCGGGCCAAATCGGGGCGCAGGACCTTGATGGCCACGGAACGGCCCAGCCGAATGTCTCGGCCGAGGTACACATCGGCCATGCCGCCGCGGCCGATCAGCTCGCCGAGTTCGTAACGGCTGTTCAACACCCGCTCGGTATTCAGGGTGGGCTGTCCTTTGAGGAAATCTGCGCTCATGGTTGCTTATCCGGCCGAAGGGTTGACGCCGGTGGGTGATGCCGGAGGAATGACGCTGTTGGGTGTTGCCGGAGTGTTGACGCTGTTGGGTGCTGCCGGAGGAGTGATGCCGTTGGGGGCGGCCGGAACGGTGGCCGCAGTCGACGGCGTCGACGGGGTCGACGGGGTCGACGGGGTCGACGGGGTCGGCTCCGGCACGTTCGTTGGGGCAGGCTCGACCGTAGCCGGGCCCTCGGACGTGAAGTAGGTGACGGTTGATCCTTCCGGAAGGGGTGCACCCTCCGACGGGTTGACGGCCACCACGGTGCCCTCCGGCTGGTTGGAGGCCTGCGTGCCGCCGTTGACCGGGATCAGGCCGGCGGCACTGATCTGCGCCGCAGCGGCGGGTCCGGTCTGGCCCAGCAGTCCGGACGGAACAGTAGTGCTAGTGCTGGTGGGCGCCGGTGCAGGGCCCGTCGAGTAGGTTACGGTCACTGTTGTTCCCCGCGCTACCTGTCCTGTCGGATCCAGTGCAATAATCCGCCCCTCGGGAGCCTCAGACTCCACCGGATTCTCATCAACATTCATACCCAAGCTCTCCAAACGCTCTCGAGCCAAATTGAAGTCCAGATCGCTAAAATCTTCGAGGTCAATAGTGACTAGATCGGTGTCCTCCGATTGCGTGGGGCTGGGGCTGGCCTGAGTAGTGGTGGCCGACGGCGCCGGCTGGGGATCGCCGTCGTTGTCTCCGGTGAGCAGGAAAGCGGCAATAACCCCGGCGATGATCAGCGCCAGCAGCACGGCGACCGGAATGACCCATGGGTTGCGGCGTTTGGCAGGGGCGTCGTCTCCGCCGTCCCCGTCCGAGGTGTCGACGTCGTCGACGTCTTCATCGGTCCACTCACGCGATGCGGCGAGTTCGCCGGTGGCGGCGTTCTCCGCGCCCACGGCCGCGCCCGCGACGGTGGGCAGCGCCGAGGTCGACGGCGCGGTGTTCACGGCGCGCGTGGCTGAGGTGCTGGTGGTGGGAACCGGTGCTGTGACGGCGTCGTTCAGGACAGTGGCGGCGCCGCCGCCGAAGAGGAGCATGCCGGGGACGGCGGCCTCGGCAGCGGGAATGTCACCGCGGCGGATGGCGGCAACGGCCCGTGCCAGCGCTTCGGCGTCGGCCGGGCGGTCGGCCGGATCCTTGGCCAGCATGGACATGATCAGCGCGCGGACCGGCAGCGGAATGCTCTCCGGCAGCGGCGGGGGAGTGTCGTTGACCTGGGCCAGGGCAATGGCAATCTGCGACTCACCGGAGAAGGGCCGGGTTCCGGCCAGCAGTTCGTAGCCGATGACACCGAGGGCGTAAATGTCACTGGAACCGGTGGCCTGCTGGCCGGTGGCCTGCTCGGGTGCAAGATACTGGGCGGTGCCCATGACCTGGCCGGTGGCGGTCAGCGGCACCTGGTCCGCAAGCCGGGCAATGCCGAAGTCGGTGATTTTGACCCTGCCGTCGGGCAGGATCAGCAGGTTTCCGGGCTTGACGTCGCGGTGGACCAGTCCCTGCTTGTGGGCGGCGGCCAGCGCCGTGGCGGTCTGACCGATGATGGACAGCGTGCGGTCCGGCGTCAGGCTCTTGTCGCGCTCAATGATGGAGGACAGCGGCAGGCCAGGAACCAGCTCCATGACCAGGTAGGCCGAACCCTCTTCCTCGCCATAGTCGAAGACGTTGGCAATGCCCTCGTGGTTCAGCAGCGCCGTGTGGCGAGCCTCGGCCCGGAAACGGTTCAGGAAACCAGGATCCCCGGTGTATTCCTCCTTGAGGACCTTGATGGCAACAATGCGGCCCAGGACCAGGTCCCGTGCCTTCCAGACCTCACCCATACCGCCGATGGCGATACGGTCAGTGAGCTGGAATCTGCCGCCTAAGGTGATTCCCGATGTAGGCCTCACTTATTTAACACCGCCTCTAGGAGTTTCTGCGCGCTTGGAGTGGTCAGTTGGGATCCGGTGGTCAGGTCCACGTCTTCCATGACGATGGAGATGACCACTTCGGGGTCGTCGGCCGGAGCGAAACCGGTGAACCAGGCGTTGTCGCCCTTGCCCTCCACTTCCGCTGTGCCGGTCTTGCCGGCCACTTTGAAGCCCGGAACCTGCGCCGCGGAGGCGGTGCCGTTGTCCACGACGCCCACCATCCAGTCGGTGAGCTGGCGGGCGGTTTCCGGACTTACGGAGGTGTTCAGGACTTCCGGCTCCGGCTCGTCGATGATCGACAGGTCGGCGGCACGGACATTCCGGACAAGATTGGGCGTCATCTGCACGCCGTTGTTCGCGATGGCGGACGACATCATGGCGATTTCCAGGGGGGTTGCGGTGACGCTGTACTGGCCGATGGAAGCCTGCGCCAGCTGGGCCTGGTCCATTCCCGTGGGGAAGCCGCTGGGTGCCACTTCGTACATGCCGCGCTCGGGGAGGCTCAGCGCTTCGTTGAACCCGAACTTCTCGGCCTGCGACGCAATTGCCTCTTCACCGAGGTCCCAGGCGATTTGGGCGAAAACGGTGTTGCAGGACTGCTCCAGGGCGAACCCGATGGTTGCCTCGGACCGTACGCTGCAATTGCCGTTGGTGTAGTTCGGCAGGGAGATATTGGTGCCCGGCAACGGCAGCTCGTTCGGGTTGTCGATGAGGGTATCGGCGTTGTACTTGCCGGACTCGAGGGCAGCGGCGGCATCCACCAGCTTGAACACCGAGCCGGGGGCCAGTAACGACTGGGTCGCGGCGTTGCGGTAGGGGGAGAGGCCATCGACGGTGAGCAGTTCCTGCATGTTCTGCTCCACGACCGTGGTGTCGTGCCCGGCCAGAAGGTTGGTGTCATAGCTGGGCTTGGACACCATGGCCAGAATGTTTCCGGTCTTCGGATCCATCATGACGATGGAGCCCTTCTGCCCCTCGGGGATCAGGTCGTAAGCCATTTCCTGCAGCTGGGAATCGATCGTCAGTTCAACGGAGGCGCCCTGCGGCTGGTTGCCGGAAAAGACCTGCACCAGACGATCGAAGAACTGCTGGTCACTGGTTCCGGTCAGTTCCTCGTCCATGACGCTTTCCAGCTGCGTGACTCCGGCCGTCAGGGAGAAGTACCCGGTCAGCTGGGAATACAGCTCCGGCTGGTGATAAACGCGCTGGTAGTTGAACTCGTCGTCAGAGGGCACCGATTCGGCGATCGGAGCCCCATCAACCAAAATCGATCCCCGGTTCTGGCCGAAGTTCTGGTAGATGGTGCGGTTGTTGTTCGGATCGGCGTTGAGCTCTTCGGCAGCAAAAAACTGGACGTAGGTCAGTGACCCAAGAATGAGGACAAACATGGCCAGGGCCACGATCCAGCTGTTGCGGATGGCTTGATTCATGAGCCGCTTACCTCCTGTTCCCTCTTGGACTTGCGCTGGACTGATCCCACCGGTGATTCCTGCATGGCCGGCACCATTGGGCCGGTCAGCGGACCGGTGGCCGCCGGGCGGCGGGCCGCCTCGGAGATCAGCAGCAGCAGCGCCACGATGATCCAGTTGGCCAGCAGCGAGGAGCCGCCCGCGGACATGAACGGCGTGGTCAGGCCGGTGAGCGGAATCAGGCGGGTGACGCCTCCGATCACCACGAAGCACTGCAGGGCAATGGTGAAGGACAGCCCGCAGGCGAGCAGCTTTCCGAATCCGTCGCGGGTGCCCAATGCGGCGCGGAAGCCGCGGGACACCAGCAGGACGTAGAGCAGCACGATCGCGAAGATGCCGATCAGGCCCAGTTCCTCGCCCAGCGCGGCGATGATCATGTCGGAGTTCGCATAGGTGACCAGGTCCGGCCGGCCCTGGCCGAGCCCGGTGCCGATGAGCCCGCCGCTGGCGAGCCCGTACAGGCCCTGCACCACCTGGTAGCTTCCGCCGCCGATTCGGGTGTACACCTCCGGGTCGAAGGCATTCAGCCAGCCGTCGATCCGCAGACCGACGTGGCTGAACAGCTGCATTGCGACATAACCGCCGGCTCCGAGCAGGGCGAGGCCGATCAGCACCCAGCTGACCCGGCTGGTGGCGACATAGATCATCGCCATGAAGAGGCCGAAGAACAGGATGGAGGAGCCGAGGTCGCGCTGGAAGACAAGCACGCCGATGCTGACAATCCAGGCCGCCATCATGGGGCCGAGGTCCTTGAAGCGGGGGAGCTGCAGCGGGCCGACCTTGCGCCCGGCCAGCAGGATCAGGTCACGGTTGGTGGAAAGATACCCCGCGAAGAATATGGCCAGCGTGATCTTGGCGATTTCACCGGGCTGGAAGGTGCCGATGCCGACGTTGATCCAGATCCGGGCGCCGTTGATTTCCAGGCCCAGCGGGGTCAGCGGCAGCAGCAGCAGAATGGCGCTGACGATGAGCGAAATGTACGTGTAGCGGCGCAGGATCCGGTGGTCCTTGATCAGGAACAGGACGGCGACGGCGGCGGCCACGGCCACGGCGCTCCAGAGCAGCTGCCGGTCGGCCGCGTTGTCGTCCATGGCGATGTCCAGCCGGTGAATCATGGCGAGGCCGATGCCGTTGAGTGCCGTCACGATGGGAAGTATTACCGGATCGGCATATTTGGCCCGGAACCGCAGCACGATGTGGAAGACCAGGACCAGGCCCACCAGGGTGGCGCCCTGCGTCCAGAAATCGGAGTCGAAGGCCCGGTCCTGGTCCAGGCCGACCACCATGTTGGCGCCGACACCGACGGCCAGGGCGAGCAGCAGGAGCACGGCTTCGATGTTGCGCCGTGATTTGGGAACTGTCAGTACGTCACTCATTATTTCTGCCCTCCGCAGTCATCCGGAGTGGCAGCAGGCTTCGCGGCCGCCGACGGGCTGGCGGATGCCGTGGGTGTGGAGGCCGCGCCGGCTTTGGCGGGAGTGTTCGGAGCGGGCTCGCAGGCGCTTGCCTGGGCCGTTCCCCTGAGATCCTCGACGATTTGCTCGGCATGGAGCAGGTCCTTGGCTGGAATCGTGCCTTCGACCCGGTTGCGCTGGTATTCGGGCAGGCTGTCGACGGGGATGTCGGTCCGTTCAGTGACGGTGGACAGCCGGATCGGGCCCAGCGACTGCGAGACGCCGTTGTAGATGGCGACGTTGTTGTCGCTCGCTCCAACGTAGTAGCGCGTCTGGGTCCAGGTGTAGCCGACCCAGAGGACGGCTGCCAGCAGGACCGTTATCAGGGCCAGGATGGCGGGGACCAGCCAGCGGCGCTGCTTGGGCGGGTCCTGGTCCGGTGCCGGGTCCGTTTCGGGCGCGGCTTTGTGGGTGAGCAGGCGCGCGGCGCGGCGTTCGGCCGTCCGCTTGGTGACGATGGGGATCTGCCCGGTCTCGGTGGCGAGGGAGGCCGCCCCCACCAGGATGTGCGGGCGGGAGGAAAGGTCCTGCCGGATGAGGTCGGCACGGATCGGTTGATCGCCGAGGGCGTCGTCCAAGCCGTCGTCGTCGCCGGTTCCGGCCGGGAGGTCCCGCGCGTCGCCGGCGTCGGTCGCCCGTTCGTGGACGGCCGCCTGCAGCGACGAGCCGGCGGACAGCGCGCTCCGGGCCGCTGAGGAGGACTCCAGGGGAAGAACGGAATCATCGGGAACCTCGGTGATCTCAACTACCGCCACCGTCACGTTGTCCGGTGACCCGCCCGCGAGGGTGAGTTCGACCAGAATGTCGACGCAGCGCTGGAGGTCCCTGGTCTCCCGGAGCACGGCCTCGATGTCGGAATCCCGCAGGACGGCCGTGAGACCGTCGGAGCACAGGAGCCACTTCTCTCCGGCTTCCACCTCGAAGGTTGCCAGGTCAAGTTCCGGGCTGGCATCCACATCGCCGAGGACGCGCATGAGGACGTTTTTGTGCGGATGGACTTCAGCTTCGTCGGGACGCAGCCGGCCCTCGTCAATCAGTCGTTGGACGAAGGTGTGGTCGATGCTGATCTGCTCGAAGACGCCGTTTTTCAGCCGGTAGGCCCGCGAATCCCCGATATGGGCGAAAGCGAAGCGGTTCTCGTTCAGCAGCAGGGCGGTGACGGTTGTGCCCATTCCGGACAGCTGCGGGCTCGTGGTCACCAGCTCGGAGAGAAGGGAGTTCGCGGCCTGGATTTCATCCGCGAGGACGGTGAGGGGTTCGTCGTCGTGCGTTCCGCTGTCCAGATGGACCAGGTCCAGAACTGTGGAGGCAGACGCAACATTGCCGCCGGCATGACCGCCCATGCCGTCGGCGACGACGGCAAGATAGCGGCCGACATAGGCGGAATCGTCATTCTTCAAACGAACCATGCCCACATCGGACCGTGCTGCGTAGTTGAGCACCAGGGCCACGGCTATGGCCTCAACTCAAGGACCGTCTTACCGATGCGGATGGGAACTCCCGGTTCCACCGGCAGGGCACGCGTCAGCTGGCTGCCGCCGAGGAAGGTGCCGTTGGTGGAGCCGAGGTCCTCGATGAACCAGCGGCTGCCCTGGGGGAACAAGCGGGCGTGGCGGCCGGAGGCATAGTCGTCCTCCAGCACGAGCGTGGCTTCCTGGGCGCGTCCCAGCAGGATCGGGCTGGAGGCCAGTTCCAGGGTGGTGCCGCGCAAGGGTCCCTCGGTCACGACCACCTGGCGCGCGGGGGCCTTTGCCGGAGCGGGAACCTGCTTCTCCAGGGCCGGATTTCGGCGGACCTGCCGCGCGCTGGGCGTACCGGTCCGGTTGCGGCTGCCGACCACCAGATCGCGGCGGATAGCACCGACAACACTGACGACCATCACCCACAGCAGGATCAGGAACCCGTACCGGAGCAGGGTCACAATCAATTCACCGCCCACTAACGTCCCCCGGCCCGAACCGGAAGGAGCCGGAACGTAATTCGGGTGCGACCCATGGCAATAGTGGAACCATCCGTAAGATCTGCTTCCCCTTGTACTTTTTGGCCGTTGACGAAGCTTCCGTTTGTGGAACCGAGGTCGATGGCGCGGCTGACACCGTTTTCGGTGCGGATTTCCAGATGCCGGCGGGAAACGCCGGTGTCATCAACGAGGATATCCGCCTCGGAGGACCGGCCGAGAACAACCGACGGAGCATTCAGTGAATACCGTTGGCCGTCAATGTCCAAAACGGGCTGCAACCGACCCGGGCCCTGGCGCGGGCTGGGCGGGGTTACCTGGCGCGGAGCGGGTGCCCCGGCCTTTTCCGTTGAGGAATCCACCTCGAGGACGCCGGGCTTCAGTGCCGAGTCGCGCGTGAAGGACACGCGGACCGGTCCCTGGAGAGTGTAGGACTGGCTCCTGGCGTGCTTGATGACGACGTCGCACAGCTCCTCGGCCAGCGGTGCGCCCCATTCCTGGGCGCGCTTGAAATCGGCGTCGGACAGCCGGGCAGTAAAGACGTTCGGTGCCAGCGTGCGCCCCTGACCCACGGTGAAGGAGCGTTCATCGAGTTCGCGCCGCATGGCGATGGCCAGCTCCAGGGGTTCCACTCGGCCGGATGAGCCCGAGGAGAAGGCACCGCGCACCACTTTTTCGATTCCGCGTTCGACGTTGTCGAGTAAGCCCATGTTCGCCTCCTTCCCTAGGTCCTGATTCTGTCTTCGATGTCCGGCGGACAACTCCGGTAAATAATTGGGCCAACGTGCGAAGTGGCGGCCCCGGGCGCATCGGAGGTGCCCCTTGGGGCGAATCCGGCGCAGCGGCAAGGCAGGCCAAAAGGTACACAGGTCCTCTTCGATAGTACTGGGGACAGCTGAGAAATGTCTTAACGCGGCTCCGGCGCCGGGAGGGTGTCGGGAGGGTGTCGGCTGGGCGGGCGCCGGCACAGGTTCGACGCCGGAACTGCTTCCCGAGGAAGTTGGGGAGCCTAAAAACCGCGGAATCACAGGGTTTATGGACGGCTGTTCCGGCCGTTTAGGTGTTTGCCCAAAATGTGGGTATGCTTGATTCTGCTGTTCCCGAGGAATCGAGACGCCAACGGTTGTGAGACTGAGGGCACACGCTCCACGGGAAACCATTTAGGCGCGAGTGGCGGAACGGCAGACGCGCTGGCTTCAGGTGCCAGTGTCCGAAAGGGCGTGGGGGTTCAAATCCCCCCTCGCGCACAAAACGAATCACCCCGGTTGAACAGACCGGGGTGATTTTTTTATGCCCGACGGCGGCGGCTGCCCGGCGCGTCCGGCGGCGGTCGGCGGCGGATCAGCCCCATCGTCGGGCCTTAACGCCGGAAGGCCGCCGGTAAACCGGCAGCCTTCACTCCCGGCGCTGTTCCTCGGTTGCCCGTGGAACCGCGCCATCCTTCGTACAGCTAACCCCCGCTGAAACCCTTGGTGAGGTTCTAGCGGCGCTGTTTCGGCGGCTTAGCAGCGATGTGCGCGGCGTCCCTGGCCTTGCGCTCCTTCTTGGCCTCTGCTTCCTTCACACGCTTGGCCTCGTCGCGCACAGCAGCAAAGCTGGCGCGTTCTTCAACCAGCCAGGCCGGCGGTGCGGCCAGCAGTGCAGTGATTTCAGCGGTGGTCAGGGCGTCCGTGATGCCGGAGCGGGTGAGGCCGCCAATGGAAATGTTGAGTTTCTGGGCCACGACGGGACGGGGGTGCGGGCCGTTGCGGCGCAGGTCAATGAGCCACTGCGGGGGATTGGCCTGAAGCTCATCAAACTGGGCCCGGGAAATAGGCCCGTCCTGGAACTCCTGCGGCGCGGCGGGCAGGTAGATGCCCAGTTTCTTGGCTGCCGTGGCAGGTTTCATGGATTGGGATTTCTCGGAAGTCATCTAATAAGGGTATCCGGAGCAGGAGGCCTGGGTATCCCGCTGCGGGTGCTCCGCCGTGGATGCTGCCGAACGGCGGAGAACGCTGGGGGGAACACGGCGGAGAACATGGGGGAGAACATGGGGGAGCACACGGGGGAGAACTCGGGGGAGAACAGAGGGAGCACACGGCGGAGAACACTGCGGAAGGAACGGTGACTCTCCTGGGCTAACCTGAAAAGGTGCCAACAGAAACCCCCCGCCACAAGCCCCGCCCCGCCCGTCCGCTGACGCTGGCCTACGTTCCCGGCGTGACGCCCGGCAAATGGATTGGCCGGTGGAACGAACGGCAGGACCGTGAACTGCAGGCCTACCAGTGCCCGGAAGACGCGGTTCTGGATGAACTGCGGGCCGGACGGGCCGACGTGGTGTTTGTCCGTGTTCCGGACGAGGGCTACATCCGTCCGGCCGACCTGAGCGTTGTCGCCCTCTATGACGAGCGTCCGGTTGTCGCTGCCGCGAAGGACTCCGCGGTCGCCGCGTTCGATGAACTGGATCTGGCGGATCTGGCCGGCGAGAACCTGCTGGATCTGCAGGAAATGGGCGGCGCCGACGTCGGCATGGAAGTGGTGGCCTCGGGCGCGGGCCTGCTGATCCTGCCCATGGCCGTGGCCAAGCTGTACTCGCGCCGCGACGTCGTGTCCCGGCCGGTGTCCGGTGTTCCCGGCACCCGCATCGCTGTTGCCTGGCTGGAGGACACCGAGGACGCGGGGGTCGAGGAGCTGGTGGGCATTGTGCGCGGCCGGACGGCCAACAGCTCGCGCCAGCCCTCGGTCCAGGCGGAGCAGAAGACCACGGCCCGGCAGCGGACCAAGGAGCGACAGAGCAGGAGCGGGGACAAGGCATCGCCCGCGGCGAAGTCCGGCGGCCGCTCCGGTTCGAAGGGCGGCGGCGGTGCGAAGGGCAGCGCCGGCGGCAAGGGAACTGCGGGCGGCAAGGGCAAGGGAAGCCGCAAGAGCGGCAAGCCGCGCCGCTAAACAGCCCCGAGCCGGCCGGACTAGCGCTCGCCCAGCCGCGGTTTCAGCCGGGACTCCTCCAGATCGAGCAGCCGCTGCGCGTCCGCTAGGGTCCGGGACGGGAAATATCCCTCCCTGCGGGCCAGCAGCAGGGCCTCGCGTTCGGCGTCCACAACGGCGCGCCGGAGTTCGCGGTACTGCAGCTGCGGAGTGGGGGACGTGCCGACACCCAGGGCCTTGACCCGCTCCCAGGCCAGTTCGCTGCGCAGGAAGGTGCTTTGCCGCACCCGCTCCACCACGTCCGGGTCCACATCCACGTCCTGCTGCAGACAGGCCTGGGGATCTTCCAGGACCTTCAGTCCGGCGTCGCTGATCTGATCCAGCAGGGTGGCCAGGCTGCGCTGGTCCGCCGCGGCGTTCGCGCCACGGACCCCCAGGATCCGAATCATCCACGGGAGGGTTCCGCCCTGCAGCAGCAGCGTCACCACGGCCACCGTGAACGCGATCAGCACCAGCTGCTCCCGGTACGGGGTGGTTTCCGGAAGGGACTGTGCGGCGGCCAGGGTCACCACGCCCCGCATGCCGGACCAGCCAATGACCATGCCGCCGCGCCAGTCCAGGCCTTCACTGCGCAGCTGCGTGATGTCCGCCCGCCGGCGCCGGTAGAGGTCCTCCGCGCGATCGGCGCGGCGCCGGGAGCGTTCGTTCCCCGGTTCCTGCTCCTTGAGCCGGTCCAGCGCCGCGCGGAACCGGTGGGTGCGCCGTTCCTGGTAGCCGACCTTGGCGCGCAGCAGCAGGATCAGCGGGCCCATCCACGCGAAGCGGAGAAGGATCAGCAGAGCGGTGACAGCCAGGCCGATCCCCACCGACTCGCCCACGGTCAGCAGATCCGGATTGATGTTCTCCACCAGATAGCGCAGTTCCAGGCCCATCAGCAGGAAGACGCCGTTTTCCAGCAGGAACTGGACGGTGTGCCAGTTGACGCTGTCATTGATCCGCGCCTGGGCGCTGAAGGCGGATGCGCTGCGGTGCCCGGTGTACAGCCCGGCCACCACCACGGCCAGCACGCCGGAGGCATGCATTTCCTCGGCCGGAATGAAGGCCAGGAAAGGCACCACGAAGGAAATGGCGGTGTCCAGGGTTGGATCGTTGAGTTTGGAACGGATCCAGACGGTGGCGACGCCCACCAGCAGGCCGACGACGACGGCGGCCGCCACTGCGAACCCGAAGTCCGCCACTCCGGCCCAGATGCTGGACAGGCTGCCGGCGCTGACGGCCAGCGCCGAGCGCAGCAGCACCAGCGCGGTGGCATCGTTGACCAGCCCCTCGCCTTCGAGCACCGTCACCAGCCGCGGCGGCAGGCCGAGTTTCTTGCCGATGGAGGTGGCGGCGACGGCGTCGGGCGGGCTGACCACGGCGCCCAGGGCGATGGCGGCGGCCAGGTCCAGGTCCGGCAGCAGCAGGTAGAGCAGCAGGCCGGTGGCGGCGGCGGAAAACAGGACCAGAAAGACCGACAGGCTGGAAATGGCACCAAAGTTCCGCCGGAAATCGACCACGGGAACGTTTACCGCGGCGGCGTAGAGCAGCGGCGGCAGCACTCCCATCAGGATCACGTCATGCGGAACGGTGAACGTCGGCAGCCCCGGCAGGTAGGACAGTCCGAGTCCGACCACCACCAGGATCAGCGGCGCGGCAATGCCCAGGCGCTTGGAGAAGGCGGCGACGGTGACGATGACGGCCACGCCGATGACAGCAAAGAGAGCTAGTTCCACGGTTCCATTATCCGCCAGAGTCGTTCACAGCTGTGAACGACCCCGTTTTCCTCCGCTGAGCGCTAAACGCTATGCCACTGCCCAGGAGGTCAGCGTCAGGAAGGCGGCATGGACCACCCCGTAAATGGCGTAAACGGTGACCGGAACCATGAGGGCCCATTCGCGCCAGGACCCCGCGGCGCCGATCAGCGGCAGTGACATGCAGCCGCTGCTGCGCCACAGCTTGTTCAGCACGGGCATGCCCGCCAGGGACCGCGGACGCTTGATCCGGAGCGGCCACAGGATCATGACCCCCTGGTGCGTCAGCAGGTCGCCGACGATGTGTACGGCGACACCCAGCCCAACGGCCACGGGCAGCCAGTCGTTGTTTTCCGGTGCGTAAATAGCAATGAAGGCGGACAGCCCCAGCGCCAGCAGCCAGCTGCGGCCCGGGCCGCCGGCTATCTTGAACGCCTTCAGCGCGAACCCCATCAGGAGCACTGACAGCAGTCCGGCACCCACGGCCAAGGAGCCGAAGAAGGGGACGACGGCGGTGACCTTGCCCAGGGCCGTGGCCAGTGCGACGAACACCGCCAGTCCGAGCAGGGAGTGCGTGCCGCGGCGGTGTCCGCCGCTGATGCGCTCGGTGATCCGGGCCAGGATCTTCGTGATCGGCGGCAGGGAATGGGCAATCGTTCCGCTGTGATGGTCGAGGTCCGGAAGCAGGGCGGCCCCGGCGGTGAGGAGTGCCCCGGTGACCACGCCCAGGGGAGTGACCGGATACCAGCCAAGGGCGTGCGGTGCGGTTGAAGCGACGGCAATCCAGGCTGCGGCGCCTGATGCTGCGTGATGACCACCCATCATGGTGCGTGGGGTCCTTCCATAGGGCGGTGTGGAGCACCGAAAATTTCGTAACTTCTTATGCTTTCACGCGGCACTGACACTTCTTTCCCGGCAGTTCCTGCAGTAACTCCGGACGCAGCGACGGCGGGACACCCGTGAAGGTGCCCCGCCGTCGTCGTGCGCTGCTTAGCCCAGCGACGCCAGGCCGAAGATCGCTGCCGCTATGGCAAAGCCCATGACGCCGATCAGGGTTTCCAGCACCGTCCACGTTTTCAGTGTGGTCTTCACATCCATGCCCATGAAGCGGCCCACCAGCCAGAAACCGGAGTCGTTGACGTGGCTCACCACCACCGAGCCGGCGGCCACGGCGATCACCATGGCGGCGGTCTGGATCGTGTTGTAGCCGGCCTCGAGCACGCCGGGCGCAATGAGGGCGGCCGCAGTGGTCAGGGCCACGGTGGCCGAACCCTGGGCGATGCGGAGGATGGCGGCAATCAGGAAGCCGGCCAGGATCAGCGGAACGCCCAGATCGCTGAGCACCGAGCCCAGGGCGTCACCGATGCCGGAGGTGCGCAGGACTCCGCCGAACATGCCGCCGGCGCCGGTGATCAGGATGACTGAGCAGACCGGGCCCAGGGCGGACTCCAGCACTTTTTCAATGGCGGTCTTGGACTCGCCGCGCCGGGTTCCCAGCACCACGCAGGCCACGAGGAGGGAAATCAGCAGCGCCACCGGAGTTTCCCCCAGGGTGCGCAGGAAAGCGAACCAGGGCTGTTCGGCGGCTTCGGCGGAGATTACGCCGGCCGAGGCCAGCGTGTTCAGCCCGGTGTTCAGGAAGATCAGGACCAGGGGCAGCAGCAGGACGGCCACCACGGTGCCGAACTTCGGCGGGTTCTTGATCTCGTCGCCGTCGATCTCGCCCAGGACAGCGGGCACCGGCAGGACGAACTTCTTGCCGGCCCAGAGACCGAACAGGTAGGACGTGACGTACCAGGTGGGCAGCGCTACGACGAGGCCCACAAGGAGGACGACGCCGATGTTGGCCTCGAAGAACCCGGAGGCAGTGACGGGGCCGGGGTGCGGGGGCACGAAGACGTGCATGACGGAGAAGGCGCCGGCGGCGGGAAGGCCGTAGCGCAGGACGCCGCCGCCGAGGCGGCGGGCCACGGAGAAGATCACCGGAAGCATGACCACAAGCCCGGCGTCAAAGAAGATCGGGAAGCCGAAGATCAGGGAGGCGACGCCCAGGGCGAACGGGGCGCGCTTTTCGCCAAAGGCCCGGATGAGGGTCTCGGCCAGCACCTTGGCGCCGCCGCTGGTTTCCACCAGCCGGCCCAGCATGGCGCCGAGGCCCACAAGCAGGGCAACGGTGGCCAGCGTCGAACCGAAGCCGCCGGTCAGCACCGTCACCACGCTGCTGGTCGGGATTCCGGTGGCGAAAGCCGTCAGCAGGCTCACCAGGATCAGCGAAACGAATGCGTGCAGGCGCAGCTTCAGGATCAGGAACAGCAGCAGCGCAATGGCCCCTGCCGCGATCAGGAGGAGAGGGCCCGCACCGAGGGTTTGGGACCAGCCTTCAATTGTCATGGATGTGCTCCGTTGCTAAATGAGGAACTGCTGCTGGGCGTGGGGCTGCGGCGGCGCCGGAGCCTGGGGTCAGTTGCTGGGCAGGTTCAGCCGGGTCAGGATTTCCGCGGCGATTTCCGCCGGAGGTTTGAGAATGTCGACGACGACGCCCGGCTCGTCCTCGGCCAGCGCCTCCAGGGTGCTGATCTGGGACGGAAGCAGGGAGGCGGGCATGAAATGCCCGCTGCGGGTCTTCATCCGTTCGCTCAGCACCGCGGCGTCACCGTTGAGATGGATGAAGTGGACCTCGCCGGAGGCGGTGACCAGGACATCGCGGTAGGCGCGCTTGAGCGCGGAACAGGTGACGATGGTGGATCTTCCGTTGCCGGCCTGGGTGTCCATCCAGTTCCGGATGGAGTCCAGCCACGGCCAGCGGTCGTCGTCGTTGAGGGGTGTTCCGGAGGACATCTTGGAAATGTTGGCCTCGGGGTGGAACTCGTCGGCCTCGGCGGCAATCCAGCCCAGGTGCTCTGACAGCAGCGTGGAGATGGTGGTCTTGCCGGAGCCGGAAACGCCCATGATGACGAGGTGCTGGGGGGTGGGGATCATGTTCTCTCCTGGACGCCGTTGTCGCCGGAAGCCGGGCTGGCCCCCTCCTAAGTGATCTGAGGACAAAGGTATCACCATACATGTGATTGATAACACCAATGCGCGCTAGGCTTGGTTTTCGATCCTGCCGTACGGATCGGCAGTCATCCGGGTCAGTATTTAGGGGAACAGCATGGAGCGCAGCTTGCCGCCGCGGGCGGCGGCAGCCGTCATGAACGGGGCCATCATCGACGCCATCGGCGCAGACATCATTGCCGGCGTACTCCTGCCCGGAGCCCGGCTGACACTGGAGGGCCTGCAAGAGGAATTCGGTGTGTCGCGCACCGTGGTGCGGGACTGCATGCGGATCCTGGAAGCTATGAATCTGGTCTACTCCAAGCGCCGGATCGGCATTGTGGTCCAGGAGCCGTACCACTGGAACTGGTTTGATTCCCGGATCATCCGCTGGCGGCTGAACGGGCCGGGACGGGATGACCAGTACCGGACCCTGACCGAGCTGCGGGTGGCAGTGGAACCGATGGCGGCCTGCGGCGCCGCCCGGCACGCCGGCGAGGAGGACCGCAAGGCCCTGGTGGAGCTTGCCGCGCGCATGCGGCTGCTCGGTGAAGAAGGGCGGTTGGACGACTTCCTCGCCGCGGACATCGCGTTCCATACCCTGCTGCTGCGCACCAGCGGCAACGAAATGTTTGCATCCCTTGACGCCGTGGTGGCGGAAGTGCTGACCGGACGGACCAAGCAGGGCCTGATGCCCGACCATCCCCGCGAAGTGGCGTTGCAGGGCCACGAGCGGGTGGCGCGGGCCGTGGCCGACGGGAACGGCGGCGAGGCAATGTTCCAGATGACGGAGCTGCTCGAAGAAGTCCGCAACGCAGTGGCGTAGGCCAAAACCCGCGCGCCCGCCCAGACGGCAGCGGCCGGCCTTCCCGCAGGGGAAGGCCGGCCGCTGGTCCGACGCTGATGCCGGATGTGCCTATACGGTTGCCTGCGAGTTGGCGTGCTTGGGGGTGACCACCGAGGCGGTGGGCTTGACGTTTTCGGCATTCACCATCCAGGCATACTGTTCCAGCTTGCTGATGAAGCCGTGCAGGATATCCGCGGTGGTGGGATCTTCCTCATCCACCTGGTCGTGGACCTTCCGCATGGTTCCAACAGTGGCTTCCAGCAGCGCGACCGTCAGATCCACGGTGTCCTTGGTGTCCACCAGTCCGGCGGGGAAGGGAGCAAGCGAGGTGCCCGCGGACACGGCAACGCTCCGGCCGTCCGGAACAGCCTCAAGGGCGCGCATGCGCTCGGCCAGCTCATCGGCGAACAGGCGGGCATCTTCGATGATTTCATCGAGCTGCAGGTGAAGGTCGCGGAAGTTCTTGCCCACAACGTTCCAGTGTGCCTGCTTGCCCTGCAGGTGCAGTTCGATGAGGTCCACGAGGACGGCCTGCAGATTGGTGGTCAGTTCTTTAGAAGCCTTCACGTTTCCTCCAATAGTGACGAAAAATGTTGCCGAAAGACGCCTGCGCAGTCCGCTTCCCGGGACCGGGACGAGCCGCCGCAGCCGCCAACCTAAGTAAGCTTACCTTCTGGTTGAACTCCGCGGGCCCGTTGGGTAGCGTGAGGTGCCGGGCCGCAGAATTACGTCCGCCAGGCACAAACCGGGCAACCGCTGTCCGACGTACGCACGATAGCCGAATAATGCAGGATCCGACTACCGGAGGGACCTCCATGACCACCGTAGAAGAATCAGTTGACGTTGCTGTGCCCGTATCCGCTGCGTATAACCAGTGGACGCAGTTTGAATCATTTCCGCAGTTTATGGGCGGCGTTGAATCAATAACCCAGGTTTCCGAAACACGAAACCACTGGATCACTAAAATCGGCGGGGTGGAACGTGTTTTCGACACGGAAATCACCGAACAGCATCCGGACGAGCGCGTCGCCTGGAAGAGCACCGACGGGACCTCCCACGCCGGAGTGGTGACTTTCCACCGGCTGGGGGACTCGGAAACCCGTGTCAGCGTCCAGCTGGACTGGGATCCGGAGACCTTCATCGAGAAGGTGGGGTCCGTCGTCGGGGCAGACGACCGCCAGGTGAAGTCCGACCTCAAGCGTTTCAAGGAGTTCATCGAGGGCCAGGGAGCGGCGACCGGCGCCTGGCGCGGCAACATTGACGCCCCGCCGTCGGCGACTGCGGCAGCCCCGACCTCCACCTCGACGTCCGGGCTGGCAGCGGCGCCCGAGTCTGATCCCGCCATGGATGATCCGGAATCCGGCGGTCCGCGCGCCGGGCTCTAGCCGGCGCGGGACGGATGGCGGTGCCGGACCCCGGTCCGGCCTGACGCACAGCCCGAAAAGCCGTGCATCAGGCCGGATCCAGGCCCCGGACCGCGGGGCCTTCCAGCAGTTTCCCGTCAGCGGCAAAGCGGGAGCCGTGCAGCGGGCAGTCCCATGATGCCTCGGCGTCGTTCCAGGACAGCACTCCGGCCAGGTGCGGGCAGACTGCCGAAACCCGGGAGACTTCGCCGTTGACCGTGCAAACGCCCACCGGCTTCGCCTTTCGGCGCACGACTTTCCCCTGGCCTTCGGGCGGAGCGGCCTGATCCGTGCCGGCCATCGAGGAGGCCCAGCCCGCCACCATCTCCAGCCCCACTTCAGCGTTGTCCCGCGCGGCGCTGAGCACATCCCGGGAGGAGAGCTTCGGCGAATACCAGTTCCCCGTCCGGCTGTCCTCGGCGGCGGGCGCCATTGCCTCGGCCAGGACCAAGGCGGCAGCGACGGCATTTGTCATGCCCCACTTGTTGAAGCCGGTGGCGGCAAAAATGCTGCCGTCCCCGAACGGCACCTGCCCCACATAGGGCAGGCCGGCCGCCGGTTCGTAGTCCTGGGCGGACCAGGAGTAGGCAGGGGATGAGACGGCGAAGTGGTTCCGCGTCCAGCCGGCCAGGTCATCCACCAGCGCCTGCGGGTGCGGATGGCGTCCGACGGCGTGTCCGTTGCCGCCTGAAATGAGGTAATCAGTGCCTTCGACCCGCGCGGTGCGCAGCGAACGGGAGGGTGAATCGATGGACAGATACATTCCCTGCGGAACGTCTCCCGTGACCGGGTGGGCCATCGCGTAGGACCGCAGCGGCAGGAGCCGGGCAAAATATCCGCCGCGGTCCAGGACCGGGATGCCGGTGGCCAGCACCAGATGCTGGGCGGACACCGAGCCGGAGGACGTGATGACGCGGACCCGGTTTCCGGAGGCGGTGCCGGCTCCGGTGACGCGGACACCCTGGACCAGGGTTCCGCCCTGTGCGCGGAACTCCGCGGCGAGCGAAGCCAGTGCCTGGAGCGGATGAATCTGCGCCTGTCCGGCGAGCTCCAGGGCACCGGAGACGGCAAACGGCAGCTCGGTGTCCCGGGTCATCCGCACCGCGAGGCCCGCGGCGGTGGCCGCCGACAGCTCCTTGTCCAAACTTCGCCGGCCGCCGTCGCCCAGCGCATAGGTGTACGCGGTGCGGATGTCGTGGTCGACGTCGTGTTCCCGGCAGAATTCCAGCAGCCAGTCCTGCCCGGCCCGGTTGGCTTCCACGTAGTCCCGGACGCCGTCGGGCCCCTGATGGGAGGCGATGCGTGACAGCTGCAGTCCTTGGAGCAGGGACAGTTTTGCCGTGGTGTTTCCGGAGGTGACGGCTCCGGCCTGCCTGGCCTCCAGCACGGCAACTTTTTGGCCGCGGCGGGCCAGGAGCAGGGCGGTGGTGAGCCCGGTCAGGCCGGCGCCGGCCACCACGGTGTCATAGGACCCGCCGGGCACAAACGCATCGGCGGAGATGGACGGGGCGCTGGCCAGCCACAGCGATTCCATGGTCAGGCTTCCAACCAATCGGTGGAGGTGATGTGCGAGCCGCCCTGCGGTCCCATCTGCAGCATTCCGCCGTCCACAGGCCAGGAAGCGCCGGTGACGTAGCTGGCCGCGGGGGAGGCGAGAAAGGCCACGACGGCGGCGATTTCCCGGGCATCCCCGGGCCGGCCCAGCGGGATGCCGGGGCGGTCGGTCCGGTGCGGATCCTCGTTGTGCTGGCCGGTCATGGGGGTGGCGATCTCGCCGGGGGCCACGGAGTTCACGGTGATGCCGTAGCGGCCCAGTTCCAGCGCCATGACCTTCATCAGGCCGCCCAATCCGTGCTTGGAGGCCGTGTAGGCTGCCGACCCCACCCGCGGCTGTGTTTCGTGGACGCTGGTCACCGCAATCAGCCGTCCCTCCTCACCGGCCTCCACCATTGTCCGGGCGGCGTGCTGCAGGCAGACGAAAGCCCCGTTGAGGTTGGTGTCCAGGGTCTGCATCCAGGTTTTGTAGTCCAGATCCAGAAAGGGCGTCCCGTCCCCGGTGCCGGCATTGTTGACAAACACCTGCAGGGAGCCCAAATCCTGCACCAGCTGGTCGATGACCCGGCCGCAGCCGGGCAGATCTGTGGTGTCCAGCTGGGCCGTGAAGGCCCGCCGGCCGTGCGACCGCACCTCGTCCGCGGTTTCCTTCGCCCCCTCTTCATCCGTGTGCCAGGTGATGCCGACGTCGAGCCCGGCCGCCGCCAGTGCGACGGCTGTGGCCCGGCCGATCCCGGAATCCGAGCCGGTGACGATTGCGGTGCGCGGGGTGAAAACCATGACTGCCTTCCCTTTCAACCAGTGGTACTAAGCATGCTTCCCATGTTCGGACCATTGTGCAATGGTTGAAGAACCATTCCCCGCGGGGAATACTTCCGGAGAATCTATGCCCTGAGCGTCATCGGCCGCGGCCGCAAGGCAAAGGAGACCACCATGTCCTATCCCACCAGCGGCCGGTCACTCCGCCGCACCAACGCCCAGCGGGCGTCCTGGTATTTCGGTTTCATTTTCATCGTTATCGGTGTTTTGGGTTTTGTTCCGGGAATTACCTCCAATTATGAAGCGCTGTATTTCTCCGGGCACACATCGGAGGCGGTCCTGCTCGGCGTTTTCCAGGTTTCCATCCTGCACAACATCGTGCACCTCCTTTTTGGGTTTCTCGGGCTCATTATGGCCAGAACCAACAGCCTGGCCCGGCTCTACCTTCTTGGAGGCGGAGCGGTCTACCTGCTCCTGTTCATCTACGGACTGATCGTTCCCCATCATTCCGAGGCGAACTTCGTACCGCTGAACACGGCGGACAACTGGCTGCACCTGATTCTGGGCGTCGTCATGGTCGGGTTGGGCCTGCTGTTCGGCACGCGTTCGGCGCCGGGCCGAACATCCCCGGCCTGACGTGGCGCGCACACGGCGAGGAAGAGGATTCCGCCCCGGAAAACTGGCAAACTGGGGAGAAAGTTCTCTACAACGCACCTTGGGCAGGCTGTAAACCGATCCTTGGAGTAAGGAAACGGTGGACACCTTCTCTCTCCCGGAGGCTGATTTTGGCGCGCAGGAAGTGCCGGGGCTGCCGGAGCTTTCCCAACGGGCAGCTGCCGTTCGGGGATGCGCGTCCGCAGGGCTGACCCTTGCCGAGGAACTCGCTGCCGCAGCACCGTATCCCGGGCAGGGCCGAACAAAACGGCTGTGGTCCATTCTTGCCACCGTTGCCGCCGCCGACCTGACCGCCGCCCGCAGCGTGGAGCCGCATTTGGACGCCCTGGCCATCCTGGAGCAGGCGGGAACTTCCGCCGATCCCGGAACCTGGGGAGTATTTGCCGCCGAAGGCCCGGGAACCGAGCTCACCGCGACACCGGTGGCCGGCGGCTGGGAGCTCTCCGGCCGCAAGCCCTGGTGCTCCCTCGCCTCCAGCCTCGACCACGCGGTGGTCACCGCGCATACCGGAGCGGGCCGCCGCCGGGCGTTTGCCGTGGACCTGCGCCAGGCTGCCGTAACCCCGGTGCCGGGAACCTGGATCAGCCGCGGGTTGGCCGATGTGGACAGCGGGCCGGTGGACTTCGCCAGCGCCGCTGCCCGTCCGGTTGGCGACGACAACTGGTATCTCAGGCGGCCGGGCTTTGCCTGGGGCGGCATCGGCGTCGCGGCCTGCTGGTACGGCGGGGCGGCGGGGGTGGCGCGGAGGATGTTCTCGGCAGCGCAGGAGCGGGAACCGGATCAGATCGCCCACCTGTTGCTGGGCCGGGCCGATGCGCGGCTGCAGGCGGCGCGGGCTGCCCTGGATTCCGCGGCCGCTGCGGTTGATGCCGGCCGGGCCGAAGGCCGGGACGGAGCCCTGCTCGCCCAGCGGGTGCGGGGCATTGTGGCCGACGCCGCCGCGGAAGTCCTGACGCTGGCCGACCACGGTCTGGGGCCGGGTCCGCTGGCCCTGGAAGAAGACCACGCCCGTCGAACCGCCGACCTGAGGATTTACCTCCGCCAGCACCACGCCGAGCGTGATTTCGCCGCGCTCGGCCGGTCCCTGCTCCAGGGCGGGGGAGCCCCCTGGTGAGCTTCAGCCATTTGGACGACTCAGTGCCCGAAGAGGAATGGGCCCGCGCGCTGGCCGGCCGCAGCAGCCTGGATCTGGACCAGCTCTGTCCGCCCGGCACCGGCCGCCTGGTGGTCCTGGCGGCCCACCCCGACGATGAGACCCTGGGCGCCGGGGGACTCATCGCCGCGTTCGCTGCCCGCGGTGCCGCCGTCGACGTCGTCGTGGCCACCGCAGGGGAGGCCTCCCACCCCGAGTCGCCCACCCATACCCGTGACGACCTGGCCCGCATCCGGCGGGTGGAGCTGCGCGCCGCCGTTGCGCAGCTGGCTCCGAAGGCGGCTGTCCATTTCCTGGACCTGCCCGACGGCGGACTGGCCGCGCACCGGGCCGCACTGGATGCGGCCCTGGCCGCCGTCGTCGGACCGGCCGCTGACACCACCATTCTGGCGGCTCCCTGGCGGACCGACGGCCACACCGACCACGACACCGCCGGACTGGCCGCGGCGGCTCTCGCCCGCACCCTGGGGCTGCCGCTGCTGGAGTATCCGATCTGGCTGTGGCACTGGGGAAGCCCGGAGCAGGTGCCTGCCGACTTGGTCCTGCTGCCCCTCGGCGGGGCCGCCGCCGCGAAGGCCCGGGCGATGGAAACCCATGTGAGCCAGGTCCGGCCGCTCTCGGCCGCGCCGGGTGACGAAGCCCTGCTCAGCCCCGGCGTCCTGGCCCACTTCGAACGCAGCTTTGAGTCCTTTGTCCTGACCCGCCCGCGCCCGCCCCGGGAGGTCTTCGAGGACCTGTATCAAACCTCGTCAGACCCCTGGCAGTTCGAGAGCAGCTTCTACGAACACCGCAAACGCGCCCTGAGCCTGGCCATGCTGCCGCGCCCCCGGTTCGCCTCGGTGTTTGAACCCGGCTGCTCCATCGGCGTGCTCACGCAGGAGCTGGCCGCCCGGGCGCAGGCGGTGGCCGCCACGGACATCAGCGACAGCGCCCTGGATTTGGCCCGCCGGCGGCTGGCCGCGGCACCGCATGTCCGGCTTGCGCAGGGGGCGGTGCCGCAGGACTGGCCGGAGGGCAGCTTTGACCTGGTGGTCGTCTCGGAGATCGGCTACTTCCTCCAGCCCAGCGAACTGCGGGACCTGGCCGCACGCACCGAAGCATCACTGACCGACGACGGCGTGATCCTGCTGTGCCACTGGCGGCATCCCAACGACGGCTGGGAACTGACCGGAGATCAGGTCCATGAGGTCTTCCGGGCACAGGGCGGCCTGCGGGTCCTCGCCGAACACTGCGAGGAGGACTTCCGGATCGATGTGCTGGTTCGGACCGCTGCCGCTTCGGCGGGCCCCGGACCGGACCCGCGGTGATTCGTGCCGGCTCCTGAACACCTGGCCGTTGTTATTCCGGCCCGCAACGAAGAACTGCTGCTGCCTGCCGCACTGTCCTCGGTCTGCGCCGCCGTCGGGGCGCTGGAAGAGGAATGCGCGGTGCGCGCTGCCGTCACCGTGGTGCTCGACTCCTGCACGGACGGTTCCGCCGAGGTGGTGGCCGGGTTGCAGCACCTGTGGGCACCCGAACTGGAGCTGCGCCTGATCGCCGGGTCTTTCGGCACCGTCGGCGCCGCGCGTGCCGCCGGCATCGCCGCCCAGCCGCAGCTGCCCGGGCTGTGGATTGCCAACACCGACGCCGACACGGTGGTGCCGGAGCACTGGCTGGTCCGGCAGTACGGTCTGGCCGCCGCCGGCTACGGCCTCGTGCTGGGCAGCGCGGTTCCGGACCCGGCCGATCTCACGGCGGAGGAGCTCTCCGCCTGGCAGCAGCTGCATCCGCTGGGCGAGGGCCATCCGTTCATCCACGGCGCCAATCTGGGCTTCAGTGCTGCTGACTACCGCCGCGCCGGAGGGTTTGCACCGCTGGCGGCCCACGAAGACGTTGACCTGGTGGCCCGGCTTAAGGCGGCAGGCACGCCCTGGACCGCCACCGACCGCATCCGCGTGATCACCTCCGGGCGCCGGGACGGGCGGGCACCCGAGGGGTTCTCCCGCTTCCTCCGCCAGCTGCTTCCGGGCTGAGTTTCCGGGGTGATCTTCCGGGGGAAGCAGGGGGCCGCGCGGAGGCAAAAGTTCTGGCCACCGGACCGGCGGATCGCTAGCGTAGGGGGATGGACGCTACCGAGATTCAGCACCGGATTTCCGAGCTGGTGGAACAGGAACAGTCCCTGCGGGACAGCTCTGCCGCCGAACACCCCGAAGACCGGATGGAGCAGCTGCGCCGGATCGAGGAGCAGCTGGACCAATGCTGGGACCTGCTGCGGCAGCGCCGGGCGCGACTGCATGCCGGCGAAGACCCGGATGACGCGGCGGTGCGGCCGGCCTCTGAGGTGGAAGGCTACAAGCAGTAGTCAGCGGCCGGGCAAAACTTCCCGGGCCAGGGCGGCTGCGCCCATGGTCCGGCGGAACGGGCTGCGGCCCCGCGCCGTTTCCAACAATGCCCAGATAATCAGTGATCCCCTGCTCAGGTTGCCAAGGAGATCCCGGTACCGCGGAGTCAACGCCATCATGGAGGCCGCGCCGAACCCGGCCCAAGCCAGAACGGGAAGATTGGGTACTTCGAAAATCCGGATCCGTCCGTTGCGGTCCCGAAAGAAGTTGGAGATGGCCATGTCCTAGGCGCCTTTCCTGGTTTTGGCGGCAGTTTTCCGTGCGGCAGGTTTTTTCTCGGCAGGTTCTTTGTCATCGCCCTTGGAACGGGACGAGGATCGGGTGCCGGAGTCCTTGGTGCCGCCGGATTTCTTGTCGCGGTTCTTTTCCACGCTGCGGCGCAGCGCTTCCATCAGGTCGAGGACCTTGCCGCCCTCCTCTTCGGCTTCGGCGCCGCCGAAGGTCTCCTCCGTGTCCAGGGCCTCGCCCTTTTCCAGCTTCGCCTCGATCAGCGTCTTCAGCTGCTCCTGATAGTCATCGGTGAACTCCGCCGGGTTGAAATCCGAGCTGAAGGAGTCCACCAGGGCGGAGGACATTTCCAGTTCCTTCGCGCTGATCCGGACCTTTTCATCCAGGGACGGAAAGGCGGCGTCCCGGACTTCGTCCTCCCACAGCAGGGTCTGCAGGGTCAGGACATCGCCCCGGACCCGCAGGGCGCCCAGCCGGCTTTTCTGGCGCAGCGAGAACTGCACGACGGCGGTGCGTTCGGTGTCCTCCAGCGTGCGGCGCAGCAGCACATAGGACTTGGTGGATTTGGAGTCCGGCTCCAGGTAGTAGGTCCGGTCAAACAGGATGGGGTCAACCTGCTCGCTGGGGACGAATTCAACCACCTCGATTTCCCGGCTTTTTTCGACCGGCAGGGAGGCGAGGTCCTCGTCGGTGAGCACCACTGTCTGCTCGCCGTCGTCGTACGCCTTGGCGATGTCCTTGTACTCCACCACCTCGCCGCAGATCTCGCAGCGGCGCTGGTAGCGGATGCGCCCGCCGTCCTTCTCGTGGACCTGGTGCAGGCTGACGTCGTGGTCCTCCGTGGCGGCATAAACCTTGACCGGCACATTGACCAGCCCAAACGCTATGGCACCCTTCCAAATGGCTCTCATGTAGTCCAGTGAACACTAAAGCCGGGTGTCCGGACCAGAGCTGGGACGGCCGGGGCGGTGGCCCGTTATCGGCTGTTTCGGGCAGAATCGACCGTTTGGGGCATTTCCTGCCGCTGCGGACCGGCAGGATTTGCCCCAAACGGCAGGAAAATCCCAAAACGGGAGCAGAATCCCAAAACGGTAGCAGAATCCCGGACGAGAAGCGGGGCCGGGAAGTGCGGATAATGGAAGGGACGGAGGAGCAAGCGTGGGCGAGCCTTTGGACAGGGACGGGGCAACGGGGGCGGAACGGCCCGAGCTGACGGTGGGCCAGGTGGCCGAGCGCAGCGGCGTGGCGGTGTCAGCCCTGCATTTCTATGAGCGTCAGGGCCTGATTTCCAGCCGTCGGACGGCGGGGAACCAGCGCCGGTTCGACCGCTCAGTGCTGCGCCGGGTTGCCGTCATCCGGGCTGCCCAGCGCGCGGGCATTCCGCTGGCGACCATCTCCCGCGCCCTTGAGGAGCTGCCGAGGAATGCGGTGCCGGACCACAACGACTGGCAGCGCCTGTCGCTGGCCTGGCGCCAGGAACTGGATGCCCGGATCCATTCACTGGAGGCCCTGCGGGACCGGCTCGGAGGGTGCATCGGCTGCGGCTGCCTGACGCTGGCCGAATGCCGGTTCGTGAATCCCGACGACGAATCGGCCGGCCGCAGGACCGGTGCCCCGGTCCTGGACTACTGAGCACCCGAGTGCCGGGCAGCCGGAAGGTGCCGCCGATTTGACCTCAACCATTGTTGAGGTTCTAGCGTGGAAGCATGCTCATCGACCATTTCAAGGACGCCTTCCGGGCCCACCCGGCAGGAGTCGCCGTCATAACCGCCCAGGGCAGGTCCGGTCCGGCGGGGCTCACCGCCTCCTCCGTCTCTTCCGTGTCCGTTGAACCTGCGGTCTTGGTCTTCTCGCTGGCCTCGGCCTCCGGGTCGGCCGGCGAGGTGGCAGCCGCCGACACCGTCGTCGTGCATCTGCTCGGGGCGCGGAACGCGCCGCTGGCCTCGCTGTTTGCGCGCCCCGCCGCGGACCGTTTTTCCTCCGCCCTGGCCTGGGAACGCCTGCCCACCGGCGAGCCGCTGCTGACCGAGGTGCCGCGGGCCCTGCGCGCCCGGGTCCTGAGCCGCACCGCCGTCGGTTCCTCGGTGCTGGTGACCGCCGAGGTGCTGGAGGTTTTGAGCCCGGCCGAACCGGACGAGCCGCTGGTTTACCACAACCGCACCTACCACCGCCTGGGTTCTCATTCAGCGATCTAACGGAAGGCGCCGGGCCGGGAGCTGTCCGGCGGACCTGGCGGTCTGCGGTTTTGCTGGCAGAATCGAGAGCAGGCATCCCATCGAGAGAAACGAGAGCACAGTGGTCAAGAAGAACTCCATCAAGGACCTCACCGCCCAGCAGAAGAAGATGGTGGGTGTTGCTTCGACCGTGCAGGTGCTCCTTGCCGGCCTGGCACTCGCGGACATCTGGCGGCGCCCCGCTGCTGAAGTCCGGGGCTCCAAGGCGCTCTGGTCCGCCGCGTGCGCCGTGAACTTCGTCGGCCCGCTGTCCTACTTCGCCTTCGGCCGGCGCAAGTAGGCGTGGCGCAGGCGTCCCGGCGGCCGGCCGGATCAACCGCAGCCGGACAAAGGGGCACGGGAAAAACGGGAAAAACCAAGCCCCCGCGGCTGGGCCCGATCAGCCTGCACGAGCTGACGGACGCCGCCGCACCGCAGGCCCCCGCAACCTTTGACGGCCTGCGCTTCGACGGCGAATCCTTCGACGGTTTCGACCTGCAGGGCAGCACCTTTTCCGAATGCGAGTTCAGCTCAGCGTCCATGATGGACACGGGCCTGCGGGGTACACGGTTCCTGGACTGCCGCTTCAGCGGCCTGTATGCCCCGGTGTTCCGGGCGCCGCGCACCACCTTCCGGGACGTCGTCCTGGAAGGCAGCAGGCTGGGTTCGGCCGAACTCTACGACGGCGCCTGGGATTCCGTCCACGTCGACGGCGGCAAGCTGGACTTCGTGAACCTGCGCAGCTCCCGGCTCACCGACGTGCTCTTCAGCAACTGCACGATCGAGGAACTGGACCTGAACGGGGTCCAGGCCACCCGGGTGGCCTTCCGGGACTGCCGGATCGGCAGCATGGACCTGTCCGGCGCGGTGCTGCAGGACGTGGACCTGCGGTCCACGGAGCTCCGGTCCATCACGCACGTGCCCGGACTGCAGGGAGCCACCGTGGATGAGGAGCAGCTGAGGATGCTGGCCCCGCTGCTGGCCGCCACCCTGGGCCTCCGGATCGAAGGCTGACTCAGCTCTCCTCGGCCAGCCGGGCGGCGTGCTTGATGATGTTCTTGGCCATGGACGGGAAAATCAGTCCGTGGAAGGGTGCAATCAGCCACCAGTACAGCTTTCCGGCCAGCCCCTTGGGGAAGTAGACGGCGCGCTGCCGGTAGAGGCTGCCGGCGCCGTCGGGATCCACCCGCAGCTCCAGCCAGGCCTTGCCCGGAACCCGCATTTCGGCGCGCAGCCGCAGCAGGCTCCCGCGCTCGATCAGCTCCACCCGCCACCAGTCCACCACGTCACCGGTGAACAGGGTGGTGGGATGGCGCCGGCCGCGGGTCAGGCCGGCGCCGCCCACGGTTTTGTCCAGCACGCCGCGGATGGCCCAGGCCATGGGCAGCGAGTACCAGCCGTTCTTGCCGCCGATCCCCTCGATCACCCGCCAGACGTGCTCCGGAGCCACACCGGAGCGGCGTTGCCGGGAGTCCACGTACACGGTCTGCCCGGCCCAGTTCGGATCACTGGGCAGCGGCGAGGAGGCCTCGTCGGCCGCCGGAGACGCGCCCGCCCACGTGGTTTCCACCTCGCCGCGCTTTTCTTTGCCCAGCGCCCGCTTGACCGCTGCCTGGTAGCCGGTGGGTCCGCCGTCGGGCTCCGGCAGGTACTGGTCGATGTCGTGTTCCTTGGACACCGCGTCGTGCTGGAGGGATTCCACCAGCGGCAAGGCCATGGACCGCGGAATGGGCGTCACCAGGGAGACCCACATTCCGGCCAGCCGGGGCGCGGGCAGCGGCAGCGCGTAGATCCGCCGCCGCGGCAGTCCGGCCTCTTCGGCGTAACCGTTCATGATGTCCGCGTAGGTCAGGACTTCGCGGGCGCCGATGTCGAAGGTGCGGTTGGTGTCGGCGGGCAGGTCGACGGCGCGGACCAGGTAGTGCAGCACGTCGCGGATGGCGATGGGCTCGATTTTCCGGCGCACCCAGCTGGGCGCCGGCATCACGGGCAGGGTTTCGGTCAGGTGGCGGATCATTTCGAACGAGGCCGAGCCGGAACCGATCACCACTCCCGCCTGGTAGACGACGGCGGGAACCTTGCCTTCAAGCAGGATCCGCCCCACCTCGGTGCGGGAGCGCATGTGCGGAGAGAGTTCGCCCTCCGGATGCAGCCCGCCCAGATAGACGATCCGCTGCACGCCTGCCTCTTCGGCCGCCCGGGCAACAAGGTGCGCAATGTCCTGCTCCTGCGCCGCGAACCCCTTGCCGGAGGCCATGGAATGGACCAGGAAATAGACGGTGTCGGTGTCCTGCATGGCGGCCGCCACGGAGTCCTTGTCCGTGAGGTCGCCCTGAACGATCTCGACGTCGTCGTGCCACGGCACGTCGTTGAGCTTTTCCGGAGAGCGCACCAGGACCCGCACCTTGTGACCGTCCGCAATCAGCAGTGGAACCAGCCGCCCGCCGATGTAGCCGGTGGCACCCGTTACCAAAACCCGCCGTGGTTCAGTCATTTTTCCAACATACACAGTTCCGCGTGCCCTGCGGAGGCAGGGCGGAACGCCCGTGGCGTAATGTGCTCAGCAAGCTGACAAATAGTGGAAATCGGCAGGTAATCCCGGTAAGACTAGGGACCATGACGAGCAGCGGAGCGGGTCTGAAGCAGCAGGAAACCGTGAACGTTGACGGTCACCGGTTGCGGCTGACCAACCTTGACAAGGTGCTGTATCCGGAAACCGGAACCACCAAGGCCGACGTCCTGACCTACTACGCCGCCGTCGCGGAGGCGCTGCTGCCGCACTCGCGCGACCGCCCCGCCACCCGGAAACGCTGGGTGCACGGCGTTGGCACTCCGGACGATCCGGGGCAGGTGTTCTTTCAGAAAAACATCGACACCTCGGCCCCCACCTGGGTGAAGCGGTTTGAGATCGAGCACAAGACGTCCACCAACATTTATCCGCTGGTCAACGACCTGGCGACGCTGACCTGGCTGGCGCAGAGCGCAGCCCTGGAGATCCACGTCCCGCAGTGGCGGTTCGGCCCGCGGGGCAAGATCAAGAACCCGGACCGGCTGGTGCTGGATCTGGACCCGGGCGAGGGCGTGGACCTGGCCCAGTGCGCCGAAGTCGCCCGGCTGGCCCGCGACATCCTCTCCGACATGGGCCTGGAGGCCCGCCCGGTCACCAGCGGATCCAAGGGCATCCACCTGTACGCCGCACTGGACGGCCGGCAGAGCTCGTCCGACGTCAGCGCCGTGGCCCACGAGCTGGCCCGCGCCCTGGAAGCGGACCATCCGGACCTGATCGTGTCCGACATGAAAAAGTCGCTGCGGACCGGCAAGGTGCTGCTCGACTGGAGCCAGAACAACGCCAACAAGACCACCATCTGCCCGTACTCCCTGCGGGGCCGGTTCACACCCATGGTTGCCGCGCCCCGGACCTGGGAGGAACTGGAGGATCCGGACCTGGCGCAGCTGGATTACGAGCAGGTGATGCAGCGGCTGGCCGACCACGGCGATCCGCTGGCCGGCATGGACGCCGGGGAACTCGACGCTGACGCGCTGGAGGAGGCGGCGGAGCAGGCCGGCGCCGTGGCGGAGGGCGGCCCGGCGGACCGGCTGAGCAAGTACCGCAGCATGCGCGACGCCGCCAAGACCCCCGAACCGGTGCCCGAGGAACCCGCCGAAACTTCCGAGGGCAACAGCTTTGTCATCCAGGAGCACCACGCGCGGCGGCTGCACTGGGACTTCCGGCTGGAGCACGACGGCGTCCTCGTCTCCTGGGCGCTGCCCAAGGGCCCGCCGGATTCCCCGAACCAGAACCACCTGGCGGTGCAGACCGAAGACCATCCGCTGGACTACGGCAGTTTTGAAGGAACCATCCCCAAGGGGGAGTACGGTGCCGGCGAGGTGCGGATCTGGGATCACGGCACCTACGAGCGGGAAAAGTGGCGGGACGGCAAGGAAGTCATTGCCGTGCTCCACGGCCAGCCCGACGGCGGATTGGCCTCGGAAGGCAGCGCCGTCCGGCGCTTCGCGCTGATCCACACCGGCGGCCAGGGCGGAGCGAACAACTGGCTGATCCACCTGATGAAGCACCAACCGCCGGCGGAGACCGACTCAGCGCCGAAGACTGCGGCCCAAGCGGGAGAACCCGATGCCCCGGATTCTCCCGAGGACTCCGTTGCCGCAGCCGCGGCGGCCCCGGCATCCGGGACGTCCCTGCCGGATGCGGCGGCCGTGGTGAAGGCGGTGGCGGCCGACGCCGCGGAGAACGGCATGCCGTCGGCGGAACCCATGCTCGCGACCCTGGGCACCCGGGCCGACGTCAACAACGAAGACGAGTGGGCGTTCGAAATGAAGTGGGACGGCGTCCGGGCCATCGTGGACGTCACCCCGGAGGGCACCCGGCTGATCAGCCGCAACGGCAACGACATGACAGCCGCCTATCCGGAACTGCAGGAGCTGGGCCGGCACCTGAACGGTGAACGGGCCGTGCTCGACGGCGAAATCGTCGCCATCAGCAAGGCCGGCCGGCCCGACTTCGGACTGCTGCAGCCCCGGATGCACCTGACGAAAAAACGCGAAATCAACGCCGCAGCCGCCCGCACCCCCGTGCACCTGATGCTCTTTGACCTGCTCTGGCTGGACGGAAACTCGCTGATGGACCTGCCCTATGCCCAGCGGCGGGAAATCCTGGCGCAGGCGGTGGAACCGGCGGGGGAGGACGGGCACGTCCAGGTTCCGCCGGCGCTGGAGCTGTCGATGGACGACGCCGTGGAGTCCAGCAGGGAACTCGGCCTGGAAGGCGTCATGGCCAAGCGCCTGAAAAGCACCTACTCGTCCGGCAGCCGGTCCAAGAGCTGGATCAAACTCAAGAATTCCTTCACCCAGGAGGTGGTGATTGTCGGCTGGCGCCCGGGCAAGGGCAACCGCGCCTCCAAGATCGGCTCCCTGCTCGTGGCCGTTCCGGACGGGCATGACCTGACCTACATTGGCCGGGTGGGGTCGGGCCTGAGCGAAAAAGACCTGGCCCTGGTGGGCGGCAAGCTCAAGAAACTGGCCCGCAAAACCGCTCCGCTGGATGATGTGCCGGCGGCCGACGCCTCCGACGCCCAATGGGTGCGCCCCGTCTTGGTGGGTGAAGTGACATTCTCCGAGCGCACCGCCGGCGGCAAGCTGCGCCACCCCGCCTGGCGGGGGCTGCGCCCCGACAAGAAACCTTCGGACGTCGTGGTGGAAGCCCCCTGACAAAGGCCAGGCCGGCTGCCGCCGTCGTCCATTCCCGAAAGAAATTATCCGCCAAGGAGGCACCGCATGACCTCTGCGCCAGTTGCACCCGAACAGCCGCTGAACGAGACCCTGCAGGACGTGGACACCTGGTGGCGCGCCGCCAACTACCTCTCCGTGGGACAGATTTACCTGCGCGACAACCCGCTGCTGCGCCGCCCGCTGGAAAAGAAGGACGTCAAGGCCCGGCTGCTGGGGCACTGGGGCACCACGCCCGGACTGAACTTTTTCTACGCGCACCTGAACCGACTGATCCGTGAACAGCAGCGCGAGGTCCTGTTCATCACCGGCCCCGGCCACGGCGGCCCCGCCAACGTCGCCAACGCCTGGCTGGAGGGCACCTACTCCGAGATCTACAGCCACGTCGGCGAGGACGAGGACGGCCTGCGCACCCTGTTCCGGCAGTTCTCCTATCCCGGCGGCGTGCCCAGCCATGCGGCGCCGGAAACCCCCGGCTCCATCCACGAGGGCGGCGAGCTGGGCTATTCGCTGGCGCATGCGTACGGCGCGGTGTTCGACAACCCGGACCTGATTGCCGCCACCGTGATCGGCGACGGCGAGGCGGAAACCGGCCCGCTCGCCGCCAGCTGGCACTCCAACAGCTTCCTTGATCCGGCAGTGGACGGCGCCGTGCTGCCGATCCTGCACCTGAACGGCTACAAGATTGCCAACCCAACCATCCTGTCCCGGATGCCCGAGGAGCAGCTGGTGAAGCTGATGGAAGGCTACGGCTACCACCCGTACCTTGTCACGGTGGAGGATCCGGCGTCGACGGCGCAGGCGCATGCCGACTTCGCCGCGGCGCTGGAAGCCTGCCTGGCCGAAATTGACGCCATCCAGGCCCCCTACCGCACCGGCGAACGCACCGCCGTCCCCGCCGACGCCCCGGACGCTGCCGGGCAGACTGACCATGCACCGCGCTGGCCGATGATCGTATTCCGCTCACCCAAGGGCTGGACCGGCCCGGCGGTGGTGGACGGCAAACAGGTCGAGGGCACCTGGCGGGCCCACCAGGTGCCGCTGTCCGAAATCTCCGAGAACCCCGAACACCTCGCGCAGCTGGAGCAGTGGCTGGCCTCCTACCGGCCGGAAGAACTGTTCGACGACGCCGGCCGGCTGCGGCCGGAAATCGCAGCCCTGGCGCCGGCCGGGGACCTGCGGATGAGCGCCACCCCGTATGCCAACGGCGGCCGGCTGCTGCGGGACCTGGCGCTGCCCGCCTACGCGGAGCACGCCGTGGACGTGGAGAAACCGGGGGAGCAGCGGGTTTCCCCGATGATCACCGCCGGGGCCTACCTGCGCGACGTGATCACGCGGAATCCCACGAATTTCCGCATCTTCGGGCCGGACGAGACGGCGTCCAACCGGCTGCAGGCCGTCTACGAAGTCACTGACAAGGCCTGGCAGCAGCGCATCGATGAGCTCGACGAGAACCTTGCCCGCAGCGGCCGGGTCGCCGAAGTCCTCAGCGAACACCTCTGCGAGGGCTGGCTGGAGGGCTACCTGCTGACCGGCCGGCACGGGGTCTTCAACTGCTATGAGGCGTTTGTCCACATTGTGGATTCCATGTTCAACCAGCACGCCAAGTGGCTGAAGGTCAGCCGCGGCCTGTCCTGGCGGCAGCCGGTGGCGTCGCTGAACTACCTGCTCTCCAGCCACGTCTGGCAGCAGGACCACAACGGGTTCTCGCATCAGGACCCCGGCTTCATCGACCACGTGGTGAACAAGAAGGCCGACGTGATCCGGGTCTACCTGCCGCCGGACGTCAACACCATGCTTGCCGTCACCGAGCACATCCTGGGCACCCGGGACCGGGTGAACGTGGTGGTTTCCGGCAAGCAGCCCACCCCGGCCTGGCTGAATCCGGAGGAGGCGCTGCTGCATGTGGAGCGCGGGATCGGCATCTGGGACTTCGCCGGCAGCGAAACCGCCGGTCCAGGGACAAAGCCGGATCCCGACGTCGTGCTGGCCTGCGCCGGCGACGTGCCCACCCTGGAAACGGTGGCAGCGGCAGCCCTCCTGAAGGAGCAGCTGCCGGAGCTGAACATCCGGGTGGTCAACGTGGTGGACCTGATGGTGCTGCAGGACCCCGGAGAGCACCCGCACGGGCTTTCCGACCGGGATTTCGACACCCTGTTCACCAAGGACAAGCCGGTCATTTTCGCCTACCACGGCTACCCCTGGCTGATCCACCGGCTGACCTACCGGCGGACCAACCACGCCAACCTGCACGTGCGCGGCTACAAGGAGGAGGGCACCACCACCACGCCGTTCGACATGGCCATGCTCAACCAGATCGACCGTTTCCAGTTGGCCATCGACGTGCTGGACCGGGTAGCGTCGCTGGGATCAACGCAGGCCGGTTTCCGGCAGTGGCTGCAGGACGAACGGGCACGCTGCCGGCAGTACACCCGGGACGAAGGGCAGGACCCGCCGTACATCACGGGCTGGGAACTGCAGGAAGCCCAGGAACAGACCGCCGACTGAGCCGGCGTGCAAAGGTACGTACGATCCATCCATCGAAGGAGAGTTCATTGACCACTGATCAGAGCAGTGTTGTTGTCTCACGAATCATCGACGCTTCAGCAGCAGACATTTTCAACCTCCTGTCCAACCCCGAGCGCCACCCCGAGCTGGACGGTTCCGGCATGGTGGTCTCGGACGAGAAGACCGACCGCATCACCGCCTCCGGGCAGGTCTTCACCATGAACATGCACAACGAGAAAATGGGCGACTACCAGACGGAAAACACCGTCACCGGGTACGACCACAACAAGCTCCTGGCCTGGCAGACGGCTCCGGCCGGCACCGAGCCCAAGGGCTGGCAGTGGGTCTGGGAACTCAACCCGATCGCGCCGGACTCCACCGAAGTCACGCTCACCTATGACTGGTCCCACGTCACCGACAAGGAAACGCTGAAGAAGGTGTCCTTCCCGATGGTGTCCAAGGACGACCTCGAAGAGTCGCTGAACAAGCTGGCCGCCGGAGTTTCCGGAGCCTAGCGCTTCTCGCATCGACTGAAGCACGACCTAAGCACGACGACGGCGGCCGGTACCTTCCCTCGGGGAGGTGCCGGCCGCCGTCGTTCTGCGTGCGTCAGCGGTGCGGCCAGGCCGCCAGGGCCCGCTCGATCTGCCGGCGCGTGGCCGCCGGCACCCGTTCCACGATGTCGAGAACGGGCTCCGCCGCGGAGCGGGAGGGACGCGAGGTGCGCGGCCACCGCCAGGTGCCGACGGCGACGCCGTCTACCAGGACCGCCGGCCGGAAAATCCCGTTGTTGCCCGGCACGAGCGCGGCCAGCATGGCCGGGCTCGCCACCAGGGACCGGTCAGCGTAGCCCAGGATCCATTCGTCGAAGCCCGGCACCAGCGTGACGCCGGACTTCCCGGGAATCTGCGGCTCTCCCATGATCCACGCCGGCCGGCCCTCCACCTGCACCTCGACCAGGTCCCCGGCCAGGGACGCCGCACGCCGCACCGTCCGCTTGGGCAGCTTGGTCCACCACGCCAGGTCCGCCTCCGTCACCGGCCCACGCGCCAGGACGAATCCGCGGACCAGCTCCGCCAGCGCGGCCTCGGGATCCTCGGGTGCCCGGGCATCCGAAAGGGCAAGGTACTGCTGGGTGCCGGACGGGTCGAAGGCACCCCAATGCACCAGCCCTTCCACCGACAGGTGCATCAGCAGGTGGTAGCCGCGTCCGTCGGCGGTGGAAATTCCGGCGGCTTCCCAGAGTTCCAGGGCTTCGGACCGCAGCAGGGGCTGCTCCTGGAGGGCAGTCCGCAGGGTTTCCCTGCCGCTGTCGAGCACCGCCTCATCGAGGCCAAGCTCCGCGCGGCGCCGGGCAGCCGTGGTGCGGATGCGTTCCGCGGTGAAGGCCAAAAGTGCCGCCAGATGCTCCGGCGTGGTGGCGAACAGCGTGCCGCGCATCGGCCAGCCGCGCACCAGCTCGCCGCGGTCAAAGGCGTCCCGGACTTCCTGCACGCCGGTTCCGGGCCGGGAGCGGATGGCGATCGCCTGCAGCACGGCGGGCAGGTCCTGGCCCTGCAGGGCGACGGCGCGGCGCACGACGTCGGCCGGTGCCAGGTCCGAGCCGCCGAGCAGCTGGGACTGCCGCCGCATCCGGCGTGCATCCCGCCCTGAAAGCTCGATGGCCACAGGGAAAAGCTACTACTGCGCTTCGCGGGCCCGGTAGAGCTGCATCTGCCGGTAGCGCCGGCCCAGCGACTCCCGGCGCGGCTTCACCGGGGCGTCCTCCGGCTCGGCGGTCAGGTCGATGTGCTTCTTGCCGTACCGCCACAGCAGCAGGTCATCGAGCAGCCGGTCCGGACCAGGGGAGTAACGGTGGTCCAGCGCCTGCCGGACCTCGGTGATGGCGTCGGCCTGCAGCAGCCCGGCCAGGTCCATGGTGGTTTTCAAACCGTGTGCGGCGAGCAGTTCCGCCGCCCAGCCCCAGTCATCCCCGGTCTTGCGGTTCACGTGCGGCAGCAGGGTCATCCAGATGTCGCGGATCCGGTTCGGCGTCAGCGGTGCACTGCCCTCGCCCTCCTCGTCCCAGAAGCCGGTGACTGTTTCATAGCGTTCGTGGAGCTCGGCGAAGGCGGTTTCCACGGTTTCCAGCATGGCGGCGGTGGCCGTGAACTGGCGGTCGAAGTAGGGGCTCCAGGCCCGCGGATCGCCGGCCTTGAAGCGGATGTCGTGCTCGATCTCGGACCAGGCGTGCGCCAGCACCGTGCGGATCTGCACTTCGAACTGATAGCTGCCGTTGGGCCGCTGCTCCGGGTCCAGCAGCCGGTGGTACTCCCGGACCGTCTCGTTCTGGATGGTGCGCAGGATCAGGTGCCGGCTGGAATAGCCGTAGGTGCCGGACTCGATGGAGCCGATGTCCTTTTCGCGGTCCCCGCGGCAGTCGAACTCGGCGCGCTGGCGCTTGATCAGGTTGGCTGCCTCGTCCACCTCGTGCGGCAGGGTCACGATGACGCGCAGGCCCACCAGGTCGATGAGGTTGCGCAGCGGGTCGGGGAACAGCAGGGTGGGGAGCTCCTCCGGATCCTCGGACGGGAGGGTCCGGGAGGCCTTGTCGCGGAAGGACTCAACGGTTTTGGTCCGGGACGCCACGAACAGCGGACGGACGGGGCTGTCGGTGAAAATGTGGCGGAGGCTCTCCTCCATTTCGCGCGTGAGCTTTTCCAAGGCCGGACGAACCCGGGCGTACTCGTCAATGCTCGCCTGGACCACCGGACGCAGCCGGTCATCAAGGCTGTCCCACGCGCCCATAAGAATATCTCCATTCGTTCACGAACCGGATGTGGCGCCTGCCGCCCGGCACTGCCGGACATTAGGCTCACTACCAGCTTAGGTTCACTGCGTACCAGATTAGGCCAGATGAAGGAGGGCAGCCGATGCCGCCGACCCCGCTGCGGATTCCCTACGGCCCCGGCCCCGAACAATACGCAGAACTTACGCTGCCGGCCCGCGCCGGCAACGGAAGCACGGTGGAGTTCGGCACGGTCGAGTCCGGCGCCTGCGGTGCCGAGGCCCATCCGGGGGTGGTGGTCATCATTCACGGCGGCTACTGGCGCTCCGGGTACACGGCCGAGTTGGGCCGGCCCGGTGCCCGTGACCTTGCCGATCGGGGGTTCACCTGTTGGAACCTGGAGTACCGGCGGGTCGGCAACGGCGGCGGCTGGCCGGAAACCGCCGACGACGTCGCCGCCGGCATCGACGCGCTTCAACCTGCGGCGCAGCACCACGGCTTGGACCTGTCCCGGGTTACCGTGCTGGGGCATTCCGCCGGCGGACAGCTGGCCGTCTGGGCAGCGGCCCGCAGCAGCGCAGCCGTGCCAGTCACCGCCGTCGTGCTCCAAGCCGGTCTCCTGAACCTGGCCCAGGCGCTGGCGCTGGAGCTGAGTGACGGTGCCGTGCGCGACTTCCTGGGCAATTCCCCGGAGGGCAGCGCGCAACGGTACCGCAGCGCCGATCCGCTGCAGCTGCTCCCCCTGCCCGTGCCCGCCGTCGCCCTGCACGGAGACAGTGATGCCGATGTTCCCCTGAGCTCCTCGACGGAGTTTGTGCAGGCCGCGGCCGCCTGCGGATCCCCGGCCGAGCTGCGGCTGGTTCCGGGGGACCACTTCGCCCTGATTACGCCGGGGACGCCCGCTTGGGCCGCCGTCGTCCAGGCCGTGACGGCAGCCGCGCACAAAGACGGGATCTTCGCCCCGGGAGGCGGTCTTCCGGCCCGGACGGACGCTCCGCTCGCGGAAGGAACCGGGTAAAGGAACCGGTGACGGTCCGGGGAACCGGGCAAAGGAGAGGCGAGGCGCGGGCTGCTCTGTTAGGTTGAGGTCGTGCTCACAGTAATCGGCGAAGCCCTCGTGGACGTGGTTCTCAGCGACACCGCTCCCAAACGCTTTCACCCCGGCGGCAGCCCGCTCAATGTTGCCGTGGGGGTGGCCCGGCTGGGCCGCCCGGTCCAGTTTGCGGGCCGCTACGGCACTGACGAGTACGGCCAGCTGATCGAAGCGCACCTGCGCGCCAACTCCGTCCTGACTCCCATGCCCGCGGACGAGCTGCCCACCAGTGTGGCCACGGCCGTTCTGGACCCCGCCGGCGGCGCCCGCTACACCTTTGACCTGGAGTGGCAGCTTCCCTCGCTGGCGGATGCGCTGCCGCGCCTGCTGGACGGGACCTCCGTACTGCACACCGGGTCCATCGCGGCGATGCTCCGGCCCGGTGCCGACGCCGTGCTGCAGGCGGTGGAACGCGCCCGCCCCGCCGCCACGATCAGCTACGATCCCAACTGCCGGCCCACCATCATCACCGACGTGTCCTACGCCCGGGAGCAGGCCGAGAAATTCGTCGCGCTGTCCGACGTCGTCAAGGCCTCCGACGAGGACCTCGCCTGGCTCTATCCGCAGGACTCGCCGCAGGACGCCGCCCGCCGCTGGTTGGGGATGGGGCCGGCGCTGGTAGCGGTGACCAGCGGTTCCAAGGGCGCCTGGGCCGTGACGGCCACGGGCGAAGCCCACGCCTCGGTTCCGCCGATGACCGTGGTGGACACCGTGGGGGCGGGGGACTCGTTCATGTCCGCTCTGCTGGTGTCCCTGATGGACCGGGAACTCGACGGCGGTGCCCGCCGCGCCGAGCTGGCGCGGATCGGGCCCGGTGACCTGGAAGCAGTGCTCGGGTTCGCCGCCCGCGCCGCCGCCGTCACCGTTTCCCGCGCCGGTGCGAACCCGCCGTACCGCAACGAACTCTGACCGCTTTCCAACACCACGCAGGAGAACACATGCAGTCCTACGATCCCTATGACGCCCTGCCGCAGGTACCGGCCTTCACGGTCACCAGCGACGATGTCTCGAACATGGAGCCGATGTCCGCCGCCCAGTACAGCGGGAAAATGGGCATTCCCGGCGGGCAGGACGCATCACCGCAGCTGAGCTGGAGCGGAGCCCCGGAGGGCACCCGGAGCTTCGCCGTGACCATGTTCGACCCCGACGCCCCCACGGGCAGCGGCTTCTGGCACTGGGCCGCATTCAACATTCCGGCAACGGCAACCTCCCTGCCCGGCAACGCGGCGAACCACGGTGACCTGCCGCCGGGCACCGTGCAACTGGCGAACGACGCCGGGTTCCGCGGCTTCGTGGGCGCGGCACCGCCCGCCGGCCACGGCCCGCACCGCTACATGGTGGTGGTCCACGCCGTCGACGTCGAATCACTGGAGGTGCCGGCGGATGCCAGCCCGGCCTCCCTGGGCTTCGCCCTGTTCACCCACACCCTGGCCCGCGCCCGGATCGTCGGCCTGGCGGAGGTCCCCGCCGCCTAGCCGGGCAGCGCCGCGCTGGCCCGGCGCCGCCGCCCCAGGGAGCGGCGCCGGGCCGGTTAGGCTGGAGGCCTGCGCAGGTGCGCAGATCAACCTGCGAGGGAACGAGGTGCCCGGTGCGTCTGGTGGCAAGTGACCTGGACGGGACCATCGTCGGTCCCGACAACCGGATCAGTGACCGGACCGTCCGTGCCTTCCGCGACTGCACGGAGGCCGGCATCGAGGTTGTGTTTGTCACCGGCAGGCCGCCGCGCTGGCTGAGCCCGCTGCAGGATTTCCTCGGGCACGCGGGAACCGTCATCTGCTCCAACGGCGCCATCACCTACGACCTGGGCACCGAACGGGTGCTGAAGGCGCAGGCCCTGTCCCTGCCGGCCATCTTCGCCGCCGCCGGCATTATCCGGGGCCTCTACCCGGGCGCCCGTTTCGCCGCCGAAACCGTTGGCGGCTTTCATCTGGGCCCCGGCTTCCTCGAATCGGAATCCCGGGACCTGCCCGGTGCCGTTGCCCCCGCGCCGCTGGAAGCAACCCTCACCGACACCGACACCGTGGTGAAGTTCCTGGCCCGGGTGGACGGCGCCGCGCCGGACGAAGTCCTGCAGCGTGTCCGCCCCGCGGTGGCGCATCTGGTGTCGACCACTCATTCCGCCCCCTCCATTGCGCTGCTGGAGATGTCGCTGCACGGCTTGGACAAGTCGGTGACGCTGGCCGACTACGCTGCGTCCCGGGACATCGACCCCGCTGATGTGGTGGCCTTTGGCGACATGCCCAACGACGTGCAGATGCTGCAGTGGGCCGGATGCGGCTACGCCATGGCGTCAGGCCACGCCGACGCCCTCGCTGCCGCGGACAAAGTGGCACCGGCGTTCGTCGACGACGGCGTCGCCCAGATCCTGGAGGGGCTGCTGCGCCGGTCGTGAGCCCGGTTCGGTAAGCCCGGTTCGCCGGAGCGGGGGTTCAGTTGCCAAGCAGCGGGGTCAGGCGCCCGCTGCGGCTTCGGATCGGGACATCCGCCGGGAGTGCAGCAGCCGGTGCGCGGTGATGACCACCGCCAGCCAGGCCAGTCCCAGCGTCCAGGCCACCAGCACATCGGTGAACCAGTGGTGGCCCAGGAACACGCGGCTCAGCCCCACGGCTATTGAGAAGCCGGCCGCCAGGAGCACGGTAAGCACCTTGGCGCCGCGGCTGTGCAGGTGCAGCACGATCAGATAGGCCACCACTCCGGCAATGACCACGGCGTTCAGCGAATGGCCGCTGGGAAACGACGCCGAATGCTCAAACGGCGGCACGGCTTCCGTCAGCGGCGGCCGGACACGGCCCACCAGGTCCTTGCCCGCCACCGTCATCAGCAGGGATCCGGCGGCAGCGGCAGCTATCAGCAGCACCGGGGTCCAGGACCGCCACTTCAGCGCCATGATCACCATGGCCGTGCCCGCCAGGATGGGCATGCCGACGGTGCCGGCCAGGTTGGTGAAGGCCGTCACCGCACTGTCGACTTCCGGGGAGCGCAGTGTCAGGGCCGCATCCAGGACCGGCTGGTCGAGTTGGGCCACGCCGTCGGCGTCACTCACCGACTCATAGACCTCGGCCGATCCCAGGGTCAGCAGGACCGCCGGGATCAGTCCCACCGCCAGGGTGATCAGCAGAGCGGCGTGGGGCGATGTCCAGAGGACCAGTCGTTGGAAAACCGCAGCGAGCCAGCCCGGAATCCCCGGCTTCGGCTTCGTCTGCTGCATCGGCTCCCGCGGCTCCGGCTCGGGCCGGGAGTCGTGCGGGCGGGGTTCGGAACTGTTGCGGGTCATGGAACCAGTATGCCCAACCGGTGGCCGAGCCAGTCCAGATTGTCCACCAGGCCCGCCTTCCAGACATGCCAGGAATGGGCGCCGGGCACCTCCTGAAGGGTGACGTCCATGCCGGCGGCACGGGCGGCGGCAGAGACCGACCGCCCCTGCGGGGCGTACACGGAATCGTCAGCGCCCACGACCACGATCCCGGCGGAATCCGGAAAGGACCGGTGCTGCAGCAGGTCCAGGGGATTTTGGGCGGTGAAGGCGGCGGTGTTCCCGCCGAAGTAGGTCTGCACCAGGGCGTCACGGCCCTGCGGAATGCTGGGCTCCGCTTCACCGGCAATGTCGATGAAGGTGGGGTAGGCGGCGGGAAAATTCGCCGCCAGCTGCAGGGCGCAGGTTCCGCCGTAGGAATAGCCGGCAACGGCCCACTGCGGCCCGCCCCGCAGCCCGGAGGCCAGATGCTGCTGCACCCAGGCCGGAAGATCCACGGCCAGGTAGGTGGCTGAGGAGCTGATCGTGGAATCCAGACAGAGCGGCCAGTTCTTGTTGTTGGCGTTCGATGCGTCAGGCATGATCACCACTGGGGCCAATCCGGAATGCGCTGCGGCGAAAGTGTCCATGGCCTCAAGCAGCTGTCCGCCGATCAGCCAGTCGGACGGGCCCCCGGGCTGGCCGTGGATCAGCACCAGCACGGGCAGATTCACGGCAGGAGGCGTCGCCAGATAGGCGGGAGGCAGGTAGATGAGCGCCGGATTGGCGGCATAGTCGGAAACCGTGCCCGGTATGTCGGCCGAATAGACCCTGCCGCCGGCGGGCATGTCCTCCGGCGGCACCCAGTTGGCCTCGGTGGTATCCGGACGCCCGGCGGCGGCGTCCGGACTGCGTTCGGGCAGGTCCGAGGTCTCCACCGCCGGCGGAAACAGCAGCGAACCGAGGGTCGGATACTGTCCGTAGGCTGCATTCGTGGCACCGGCGACCGCCGCCATGACCAGTGCTGCGGCAATGAGTGTCAGGAGCCGCACCCGGACGGCCCGGACGTCCCTCAGCCGCGCCGCCGCAAGGATTATCGCAAGTATGCCAGCACAGGCATATACATACAGCAGGCGCGGCAGTGAGGCGTTCCACCAATGAAAAACGGTCTCGGCCAGGACATACAGGATCAAAGTCAGCAGGGTCGCGAATGCAGCGGCCACCGGCACCACCACCAGCACCTGCCGGCGTCCGCCCCAAACCAGCCACAGCAGTGACAGCGCGCCCAGGACTCCTACCCCAACGGGAAACGCCCCGCTGATCAGCGACAGTGAGTTCACCGTGAGCTGTCCACAATGTGCCGCACGAGGGTGAGCCCCTGGGCCACGGAAAGCCGCGGCAGATAGGCCCGTGCGACGGCGTTCCCAATGGCGGGCAGGGAGGCCGGATCACGGTACGTCAGGTACAGGGGAACGTAACGGGGCTGGAACTTGGCCTTGAACGCCAGCAGGGAGCGGAAGCCGTAGACCGGTTCCAGGGTCGTTCCGAGCAGGTCCAGCACGGAATCCAGAAGGCTTGAGTCGCCCGCCGCCGGGTCCGCCCTCTCCGCCGCTCCGCTCGCAGTTCCGTTACCGGCTCCGTTCCCGTTCCGGGGCCCGGGCCGTGCGGCGCGGGCCAGCGGTGCTCCGGAGAGGCTCAGCAGTTCATACCCTTCCGCCTGCAGCAGGCTTGCGGCGGAGGCAATGAGGAAGTCCATGGCCGGCTTGAAGCCGGCGCCGCGCCGGCGCATGAAGTCCAGCGTCCAACCGATGACGCGGCCGTCCCGATAGATCGGCAGCCAGGAGGTCACCGCATGGACGGTGCCGTCGCCGTCGACGGCGATCAGGCACCGGACCTCGGAATCGTCCAGCTCGTCCAGCCCGCCCAGCGTGAAGCCCATTTCCGGCATCTGTTTGTCCGCCACCCACTCTTCGGAGATGGCGTGCAGCTGGTCCAGCACTGCCAGCGGTGCCGTCGGATAGCTGATCCAGCGCGCTTCGATGCCGGCCTTGCGGGCGTGGTTCAGTGCGGTCCGGAGGTCCTGGAACTTCTTGCCCCGAAATTCCAGGTTTCCCAGCGGCAGAATGGTTTCCTCGGCGACCTGCAGCCGGGAGAACCCCATGCCGGAGGTGATGCCTTCCACCTCCGAGGTCACCGAGTAGAAGCAGGCAGCTGTTCCGTTGGAAGTGCAGAAGGCCGAGAAATCCTCGATCGTCCGGCGCAGCTCCGGACGCGGTCCGACGGGCGGGCCAACGGTTAGTGCAACGCCGGGGGTGGACCGGAAGGCCACATACGAGTTTCCGCCGGGCGAGAACCAGTAGGTGTTCCCGGGCCACAGGGTCATCCAGGCCATGGTTCCGCCGCCGTGGGCCTTCAGCAGGGCCCGGGCCCGGACGATGTCTGCGGAGCCGCGGAGGTAGGGCGGCTCCAGGAAGGACCGCAGCAGCAGGACACACGTAAACACCCAGAACGCCAGCCCGACACCTTCATAGAGCAGGTCCGCCGGCACCGTGAGGGGCAGCGGTCCGGGAGCCGACGCCGGGAGTTCGAGTTCCAGGACGGGCAGGAACCGTTCGGGCAAACCGGTGAGAAGTGCCCGGGCGGTGGCCTGCGGAGTGAAGGAGTTCCGGAGTGCCAGTCCGCCCAGGACGTACGCGGCGCCGAGCAGTACCGCTGCCCCGGACACCCAGGCGGACAGCCGGCGGTACAGGCCCGGTGGCGCCGAGACAGTGAACAGGCGGCGGGTGACGCAGAGCAGGACGAAGACAGCCAGCGGCACCAGCACGGGCAGGATCAGCACCAGTGCGTTTTGCGCCGCTCCCAGCTCAATCCGGCCGGGGGTGTCTCCGCGGAGGTACCGGGCCGCGCGGACTGCGGCCAGCAGCGTCATCAGACCCTGCAGGAGAACGGCGCACCACCAGGCAAAACGGCGACCCCGCCGCAGCCCGTCGGCAAAAACAATCAGCAGGACCTGCGGCAGCGTGGCCAGGAAGAACCCCGCCGGCCCTGCGCGCAGTTGCAGCCGCGCCTCCGTGCAGTCAGCGCTTTGCGCCGGATCGCTGCACAGCGCGGCAAGGGCCTGCGGATCGACGAGCTCAATGTCGGTATTCAGGAACCGCAGGACCGCCAGCGGCCCCACCGCCTGGGAACTGAGCGCGGAAATGACCGGTCCCGCTGCGGAAGCCGCCACCACCAGCGCCACCAGGACGCGGGCTTCACGCCGGCTGGTGACGATCCGGTCCGGAAATGCCGGCCGGCGCCCAGCCAAAAGCGGCCCGGCCAGCGCCCCGGCGACCGCGGCTCCGAGCACCGTGATGCTGTGGAACGAGCCCCCGTACAGGGCCAGGAGCACCAGCAGCGTGAAGAGGCCCACGCGCAGGCGGCGGCGCCAGAGGGTGGAGAACCGGGCATTGGCCGCGGCGGCAACGCCGCAGACGAAGGCCACCGGGCCGACAAAGGACTCCGACTCCAGCGCCCGTGACCATTCGCCGGGCAAGGCATTGGCTGCGTGGGTGAACCCAATGGCCAGCAGTGCGCCGGCGAGCTGCGCCCAGACGGCAGCTGCGGCGAACCGTGCGGAGCCCATCAGGCGCTCGCACGGCAGGCCGACCAGCAGGATCAGAAGGGTGCCGGCAAGGTATCCGGGCAGGCCGGCGGCCCAAAGGCCCGAGAGCAGCAGTGCCGGCCAGTGTTCGGGAAGTGATTCCGCGGAGAGCACGACCCACGCGGCGAGGGGTGCATCGGGACCGGACACCAGGCTCGAGCTTGCAGCACCCGCCATCCAAAAGACCGCCAGGAAGGCCAGCGTTGCCGGAGCCCGCCGTGCCCGGCGGGCGGTCCCGCGCAGCCAATCCGCCAGCCCGCCGGGCAGCCCGGCCGCCGGTCCGTGCGGCGTCGGGCTTCTTCCGGCCGGTCCTTCTGCTCGGGAGTCTGTCGCCAAACCGGGTACCTCCGCACCGCATCGCCCCTCCCGCGCCGCAGCAGCGGCTCCGGGTGCTGCCAGTCTAGGACCGGGCCCGCGGGATGAGGATGTCCGGTGCCGGTGCCGGGGCTCCTGCGGATAAAGTACGCAGGTGAGATATCCCTACTTTGACTCTCCGCCGCCATTGGGGCTTGCCCATCGCGGGTTCTCCCGCGAAGGCCGCGAAAACACCCTGGTGGCGTTCCGCGCCGCCGCCGCGCTGGGCTTCGGCTATTTGGAGACGGACGTGCGCACCACGCGCGACGGCGTACTCCTGGCCTTCCACGACGCGTCGCTGGACCGGGTTGCCGGCGCCGGGGGACCCGTGGGCAGGCTCAGCCTGCGCGAGGTCCGGCGTGCCCGCGTGGGGGGAACCGAGGAAATCCCCACCTTCGAGGAGCTGCTGACGCAGTTGCCCGAAGCGCGCCTGAACGTGGACGTCAAGGACGCCGCAGGAGCTGCCGAACTGGCGCGGCTGCTGGACAAGCATGCCGCCCACGACCGGGTGCTGGTGACCTCGTTTTCGGACCGCCGGCGGCTCGCCTCCCTGCGCCGGCTGGCCCGGCCGGCCGCCAGCTCCGCCGGTGCACCGTTCACGGCCCTGACCGTGCTGCTCGCGCCGCTTGGCCTGGCGGGCGTGCTGGCCAAGCTGGGAAGGTACCAGTGCCTGCAGGTTCCGGAGCGGCAGGGCCCCCTGCGGATCGTCACTCGGCGGTTCGTGAGCCGGTGCCACCGGGCCGGCCTGCAGGTCCATGTCTGGACGGTCAACGACCCCGCCGACATGGAGCGGCTGCTGGACCTGGGGGTGGACGGCCTGGTGTCGGACCGGGCCGACCTGCTGGCCGACGTCCTGTCCCGCCGGGGGATCTGGCCGCAGCGCCGCTCGGAGCAGGCAAAACCCTGACCGGCCGGCCCAGAGCCGCCGGATCCGCCTCCGGGCTGGCAGTATTGGTGCATGCGCGTTCTCATAGCCCCGGACAAGTTCAAAGGTTCCCTTTCGGCGGTTGAAGCCGCCGCAGCGATGGCCGAAGGCGTGCTTGCCGTCTATCCGGAAGCCGACGTGATGCTCGTTCCGGTGGCCGACGGCGGTGAGGGCACCCTGGAAGCGGCGCTGGCCGCCGGCGCGCAGGAGCACACCGCGAGCGTGCGCGGGCCGCTGGGCGGCTATGTCACGGCCCTGTGGGCGATGACCGGAAGCACCGCCGTGATCGAAACCGCCCGTGCCTCCGGGCTGATGCTGGTGGATCCCTCAGTGCAGTCCTCGCTCGCGGCGTCGAGCTACGGCAGCGGTGAACTGATCCGGGAGGCCCTGGACGCGGGTGCCACTGAAATCGTGCTCGGCATCGGCGGCTCGGCCATGACCGACGGCGGCTCCGGAGCGCTCACCGCCCTGGGCCTGCGGATCCTGGATGCCGCCGGAAATCCGGTGCCGCCGGGCGGAGCCGGGCTGTCCCTGGCGGCGGCGATCGACGTGTCCGGGCTGGACGGCCGGTTGCCGGGTGTCCGGGTCCGCATCGCTGCCGACGTCACCAACCCGCTGACCGGCCCGGAGGGGGCGGCGCACGTGTTTGGGGAACAGAAGGGGGCCGACGCCTCGGCGCGCCTGCTGCTGGACGAGGCCCTGGTCCGGTGGGCAGCACTGCTGCGGGAGGTGACCGGCGTGGACGTCGATACCGCCGGCGCCGGCGCGGCCGGCGGCTTCCCGTCGGCGTTCCTGGCGTTTACCGAGGCCTCCCTGGAAAGCGGCTTCGACGTGATTTCCCGGCTCACCGGACTGGACGCCGCCCTCGAGAAGGCGGACCTGGTGCTGACCGGCGAAGGCTCCCTTGACGAACAGTCCCGGTACGGCAAGGCTCCGCTGTCGGTGGCCGAGCGTGCGCGGGACGCCGGCATCCCGGTGGTGGCCCTGGCCGGGCGGATCACGCTGCCGCCGCAGGTGCTGGCGGAATACGGCGTGGTGGCGGCCGTGAGCCTGCTGGACCTGGTGTCGGACCCGCAGGACGCGATGACCTCCGCCCGGCGCTGGCTGACCCGGGCCACCGTGCAGGCCCTCGAGGGTGCTTAGGCCCCGCCCGTAACCGCGGGCTTAGCCAGCCGGTGGGGCCTAGCCCAGCCGGCTCGGCCTCGCTCCCCGGTCCTCCTGCGGATCGTCGGGATCGGTGCCCCGCCAGCGCGCGATCGCCTGCATGCCGTGGAAGGCCAGCAGGGTGGCTCCGGTGCCGAGCGCGATGCCGCCGAACTCCAGTCCGGCCACCACCCAGGTGAAGTTGGCGATGGCGATGATCAGGCCCAGGCCGGCCGTGGAGAGGTTGATCGGGTTGGAGAAGTTCACCCGGTTGTCCACCCAGATGCGCACGCCCAGCATGCCGATCATGCCGTAGAGGATGACGCCGGCGCCGCCCAGCACGCCTTCCGGAACGGTCGCGATCATCGCGCCGAACTTCGGAAACAGGCTCAGCAGGATGGCCACAAGTCCGGCAACCCAGTAGGCGGCCGTGGAGTACACCCGGGAGGCGGCCATGACGCCGATGTTTTCCGCGTAGGTGGTGGTCGCGGAACCGCCGCCGGATCCGGCCAGCACGGTGGCGAGGCCGTCGGCCATCAGAGCGCGGCCGGCATAGGGATCAAGATCACGCCCGGTCATGGCGGCGACTGACTTCACATGGCCGATGTTCTCGGCCACCAGGACCAGGACCACCGGGACGAAGAGGCCGATCACTGAGAAGTGGAACGTCGGGGACATGAACTCGGGCAGCCCGAACCAGGCGGCGTCGCCGATCACCGCGAAGTCCACCTCGCCCCGCAGCATCGCCGTGATGTAGCCGGCGACCACGCCGATCAGGATCGAGAGCCGGCCCAGGAAGCCCTTGAACAGGACTGAGGACAGCAGGATCACCAGCACGGTGACGACGGCGGTGACCGGGCCCGCCTCAAAGTTGGTGCGGGCGGTGCCGGCCAAGTTCAGTCCGATCAGGGCCACGATGGTGCCGGTCACCACCGGGGGCATCAGGATCTGGATCCACTTTGTGCCCGCCACCTGGACGGCCAGGCCGATGAGGAACAGCGCCGCCCCGGCCATGATGATCCCGCCGAGCGCTCCGCCGGGACCGTGCTGGCTGGTGGCCGCCGCAATGGGTGCGATGAACGCGAAGCTGGAGCCGAGGTAACTGGGCACCCGTCCGGCCGTGATGATCAGGAACAGGATGGTGCCGATGCCCGAGAACAACAGTGTGGTGGCGGGCGGAAAACCCGTCAGCAGAGGAACCAGGAACGTGGCTCCGAACATGGCCACGACGTGCTGGGCGCCGATGCCGATGGTGCGCGGCCAGCTGAGCCGTTCGCCGGGGGCCACGTATTCGCCGGGTTTAATCGTCTTGCCGTCACCGTGAATGGTCCAGGCGGTACCGAATTTGCTCATGGATGTGCCTTTCAAAGACCAACGGAGGGTTCGTGCAGAATAGTACCGGGCATCGATGTCCAAGATGTTACGTTGCAGGCGAAGCACTTACCGGGAACAACTCGGGGGCGGACACCGGCGTCACCCGCGAATGGACGGATCAGCATGGGCATATCAGTTTCGGGCCGCACGGTACTCATCACCGGCGCGGCCATGGGCATGGGGCGGCTGTACGCCGAACGGGCCGTGCGCGACGGCGCCGCGCACGTGGTCCTGTGGGACCGCAACACCGATGCCCTGGAGGCCGCGGCGGCGGAGCTGCGGGAGCCGGGCGGCAGTGCTGTCCATTCCTTTGCCCTGGACGTCAGCTCCCAGCCGGAGGTGGCCGCGGCCGCCGAACGGGTTCTGGCAGAGGTGGGGGTTCCCGATGTCCTGATCAACAATGCCGGGATCGTGCGCGGAAAGTACTTCTGGGAGCACACGGCGGCGGACATTGACGCCGTGATGCAGGTGAATGCGGTGGCGCCGATGCAGATCACCCGGGCGTTCCTGCCGCAGATGATCGCCCGCCGCACGCCGGTGCGGATCCTGAACGTCGCTTCGGCGTCGGGCACCCTGTCAGTGCCGAAGATGAGCGTTTACGCCGCCTCCAAGTGGGCAGTGATCGGTTGGAGCGATTCGCTGCGGCTGGAACTCAATGAAGCCGGCAACGGGCACATTCAGGTCACCACCCTGATTCCGAGCTACATCAAAACCGGCATGTTTGCCGGGGCGCGCGGCCCGCTGATGACGCCGCTGATGGAACCGCAGTATGTGGTGGACCGGGCGTGGGCTGCCCTGATGGAGGGCAAGGCCCGGATCCAGCTGCCGTGGACGGTGCCGCTGGGCAGTGCCCTGCGCGGGCTGCTGCCGCAGCCGCTGTGGGACGTGGTGGCCGGACGCGTGTTCAAGGTGTACCAGTCCATGGACCACTTCACCGGCCGCCCCGAAGCTCCGCCGGCGGCGGCACCGGCAGGCGCTCCCGCCGCCGCCGGCTCTCCGAAGAGCCACCGATGAGCGCCGGAGCCCTGGCAGAGGTCAGCGAAACCCTCCCGGAGCGGCAGATCAGCTCCGCGGTGGCAGCGGTGCGCCGGACCTACGACTCGGGCCGGACCCGTCCGCTGTCCTGGCGGCGGGCCCAGCTTCGGGGCCTGATCCGGATGCTGACCGAGCGCGAGGCTGAGTTCGGCGCCGCCCTGGACCGGGACCTCGGCAAGAACCCGCTCGAGGGCTACCTGACCGAAATCTCCATCACCCGCGCCGAGGCCGAATACACGCTGAAGCACCTGGCGCAGTGGACCCGCAGCACCCGCGTTCCGGTGCCGCTGGGCCTGCTGCCCGCCTCGGCCAAGACCGAGCCGCAGCCGCTGGGCGTGGTGCTGGTCATCGCACCGTGGAACTATCCCGTGCAGCTGCTGCTGGCTCCGCTGATCGGCGCCCTGGCGGCCGGCAACGCCGCGGTGCTGAAGCCCTCGGAGCTGGCTCCCGCCACCTCGGCGACACTGGCGGAACTGCTGCCGCAGTACCTGGACCCGGACGCCGTCGTCGTCATCCAGGGCGGGCAGGAAGCCAGCACCGCGCTGCTGGCCGAGCGCTTCGACTCCATCTTTTTCACCGGCGGGGAACGGGTGGGCCGGGTGGTGCTGCAGGCCGCCGCCAAATACCTGACTCCGGTCACGCTGGAACTGGGCGGGAAGTCGCCCGCCGTCGTGCTGGACGGCAATTTCGCCGCCATCGCCCGCCGGCTGGTGTACGGGAAGCTGCTGAATGCCGGACAGACCTGCGTGGCGCCGGATTACGTGCTCGTCACCGAGGCGGCGGCACCCAAACTGCGCAAGCACCTGGTCCGAGCGGTCACCGAGCTGTTCGGGAAGGATCCGGCGCGGAGCCCGGACCTGGGCCGGATCATCAACGAACAGCACTGGGACCGGCTGCACGGTCTGCTGGAGAGCGGAACCGTGCTGGCCGGAGGACGCAGCGACCGGAACTCGCTGTACCTGGAGCCGACCATCCTGACCGATGTTTCCCCGGACTCTCCGGTGATGCAGGAAGAGATTTTTGGTCCCATCCTGCCCGTGCTGACCGTGAAGGACCTCGATGAGGCCATGGCGTTCATCAACGCCCGTCCGGTGCCGCTGGCGTCCTACCTGTACACGCAGTCGGCAGCGGCCCGGAAGGCCTTTGAACGCGGGGTGCGGGCCGGCAGCGTGAACCACAACGTGAGCACGGTGCAGCTGGCCGTGCCCGGCCTGCCGTTCGGCGGCGCCGGCGCCAGCGGCACCGGCGCCTATCACGGCAAGTTCTCGTTCGACACGTTCAGCCAGCTGCGTCCGGTGTTCACCAAGGGCACCGCGCTGGACACGCTGCGGGTGGCCTATCCGCCGTACAACGGGCTCAAGCGGCGTTTGCTGCGCCGCCTGCTCTAATCCCCAAGCCTGACCCCGGCCCCGACCCCGCCTGACACCGCCGAAATGGCAGAAAGTGCGCTTCCCAGGGCTGGGACGCGCACTTTCTGCCATCTCGGCGGGGGACTATACGGAGATTGGGCTAGGAAATGACGCCGTCCACAATGGCCTTGGCCTCGGCCTGGACGGTGCGCAGGTGTTCCACGCCCTTGAAGGATTCGGCGTAGATCTTGTACACGTCCTCGGTGCCCGAGGGGCGGGCGGCAAACCAGGCATTCTCGGTGGTGACCTTCAGGCCGCCGATGGGTGCGCCGTTGCCCGGTGCCTCGGTCAGGCGCGCCGTGATGTCCTCGCCGGCCAGGGTAGTGGCCGTGACGTCCGACGGCGAGAGCTTCGCCAGCGCCGCCTTCTGCTCGCGGCTGGCCGGGGCGTCCACGCGGGCGTACTCGGGATCGCCGAACTTTGCGGTCAGCTCCCGGTACCGCTGTGACGGCGTCTTGCCCGTCACCGCGGTGATCTCCGAGGCCAGCAGGGCCAGCAGGATGCCGTCCTTGTCGGTGGTCCAGGCCTTGCCGTCCAGGCGCAGGAAGGACGCGCCGGCGGATTCTTCGCCGCCGAAGGCCGCTTCACCGGAGAGCAGTCCCGGAACAAACCACTTGAAGCCCACCGGGACCTCCATCAGGGTTCGGCCCAGATCGCCGGTCACGCGGTCGATCATCGAGGAGGACACCAAGGTCTTTCCCACCACCGCATCCTTCGGCCAGCCGGAGCGGTTCCGGTAGAGGTAGTCGATGGCGACGGCGAGGTAGTGGTTGGGGTTCATCAGCCCGGCGTCGGGCGTGACAATCCCGTGGCGGTCGGCGTCGGCGTCATTGCCGGTGGCAATGTCATATTCGTTGGCGCGCGAGATCAGCGAGGCCATCGCATCGGGGGAGGAGCAGTCCATGCGGATCTTCTCGTCCCAGTCCAGGGTCATGAACGCCCACTGCGGGTCCACGTTGGGGTTGACCACGCTCAGGTTCAGCTGGTGCATCTCCGCGATGGCACCCCAGTAGTCCACGGAGGCGCCGCCCAGGGGATCGGCGCCGATGTGCAGGCCTGATTCGCGGATCGCGTCCAGGTTCAGGACCGACGGAAGGTCCTCGACGTAGTTCTGCAGGAAGTCGTAGGTGCCCACCGAGTCGGCCAGCCGCGCCTCGCCGAGCGGAATGCGCCGCACGCCGCGCAGCCCGTCCTCCAGCAGTTCATTGGCGCGGTTGGCGATCCAATTGGTGGCCTCGGAACCGGCGGGGCCGCCGGTGGGCGGGTTGTACTTGAAACCGCCGTCTGCCGGAGGATTGTGCGAGGGCGTGATGATGATGCCGTCGGCCTCCTCGGTGCGGCCGGTGTTGTGCTTCAGGATCGCGTGGCTCAGCGCCGGAGTGGGCGTGAAGCCGTTGCGGGAATCGATCAGCACGTTCACGCCGTTGCCGGCGAGAACCTCCAGGGCGGTGTTCTGCGCCGGCTCCGACAGGGCGTGGGTGTCCTTGCCCATGAACAGCGGACCGGTGATGCCCTGTCCGGTGCGGTACTCGACAATCGCCTGCGTGATGGCAGCGATGTGCGGTTCGTTGAAGGCCCCGTTCAGGGACGAGCCGCGGTGACCCGACGTGCCGAAGACGACCCGCTGCGCGGGGTCCTGCATGTCCGGCGTGACGTCGTAGTAGGCATCCAGGAGTGCCGTCAGGTTCACAAGGTCGGAGGGTTGGGCAACTGTGCCAGCTCGGGTAGACATACCCCTAAGCATGCCAAACAAAAGCCGCCGGTGGCAGATCGGCCGCCCGCGGATGTGGCAGAAGGCAGCTAAGGTGGCCGCCCGCTTAGGCCTTCCGGCCCTCCGGTCCGGAACCGGTGCGGCCCGACGTCTTGCTGTTCGAATTCGATCCTTCGGAAATACTCGCGTGGACCTCCACCCGGTGATCGGTTTTATTGGGATCCCCCGTGCCGTCGGGGATGACGTCAGCCCCGGACTCCACCAGTGCCTCCGCGGGATTTTCAGTACCCTCGTTGGGATCCTTGCCGGTGCCCTTGCTCTTGTCCTCAGCCATGGCGTGTCCTCCTTCTGCGGAAGCGGGAGTCCCGCCCTCCACCATCATCAGGCCTGCGATTTCAGTAGTACCACTCGGGGAACGGCGGATCCAGCGGTTCCGGCGGACAGCCTGCATCGCGGCTTAACCAACGACGACGACGGCGGGAAGCCGTCGTCGTCGCTGGAGAAGCCTGGAAAGGCTTGGCGTAGTGCTTAGCGCACGCCGCTCATCAGCTTCTTGATAGCGGGCGTAGCCACGACCAGGGCGGCGCCCAGGACGATGGCGGTGATGCCGCTGAACGCGAAGTAGCTGACCTCGGTGGCCGGGTCGTAGAACTGTGCCAGCCAGCCGGCCATGGTGGTGCCCAGGGAGACGGACAGGAAGAACAGGGCCACCATCTGGGTCCGGAAGACAGCCGGCGCCAGCTTGGTCGCCACTGACAGGCCGATCGGGGACAGGAACAGCTCGGCGAACGTGAACAGCAGCAGGATGCCGGCCAGGGCCAGCAGCGGCGTGCTGTTCGGGGCGCCGCCGGAGAACGGGATGAAGGCGAGGAACGCCAGGCCCATGACGGCCAGGCCCATGGCGAACTTCAGCGGGGAAGACGGCTGCTTGTCGCCCAGCTTGGTCCAGAGTGCAGCGAAGACCGCGGCGAAAATGATGATGAACACCGGGTTGATGGACTGCACGAAGCTGGGCGGCATTTCCCAGCCGAACAGGGTGCGGTCCAGCGAGGAGTCGGCATAGATGGCCACCACGGTGAACTGCTGCTGGAACAGGGCCCAGAAGGCGGCGCTGGCCACGAACATCGGAATGAAGGAGTAGACGCGGCGGCGCTCGATCCTGTTGACCTTCTTGCTCGTCAGGATCACCACGAAGTAGCCAATGGACGCCAGGATGGCCAGGGTGGCCATGACCGGAGCCAGGTTTTCCGCGGTCAGCAGGCCGAAGAACACGGCCAGGACGATCAGCACGAGCGCGGCCACCGTTCCAGCGATCACCTTGGTGAACAGCGGGCGCGGCAGCGGGTTGCTGACCAGATGGGCGGCCTCGGGCAGGTGCTTGCGGGTCAGGGCGTACTGGGTCAGGCCGATGACCATGCCGACGGCGGCCAGGCCGAAGCCGAAGTGGAAGCCGAACTTGTTCTGGACGAGGCCGGTCAGGATGGGGCCGACGAGGGCGCCGAGGTTGATGCCCATGTAGAAGATGGAGAACCCGGCGTCGCGGCGCTCATCCGTCTCTGTGTAGAGGGTGCCAACAAGCGAGGTTGCGTTGGCCTTCAGGCCGCCGGAACCGAGGGCGATCAGGATCAGGCCGGCGGCCAGTCCCGCCGCGCCCGGAAGCACGGCCAGGGAGATGTGGCCCAGCACGATGATGATCGCCGAGTAGAACAGGACACGTTCCGAGCCCAGCAGGCGGTCCGCAACCCAGGCACCGAGAATGGTGGACAGGTAAACGCCACCGCCGTAGGCGCCGACAAGTCCGGTGGCGACGGCCATGTCGATACCCAGGCCGCCGTCGGCGACTGAGTAGTACATGTAGTACAGCAGGATGCCCTGCATGCCGTAGAAGGAGAACCGTTCCCACAGCTCGACGCTGAAGAGGTTCGCCAACATGCGGGGATGGCCAAAGAAGGACTTTCGGGCCGACGGGGCGGCTGAGGTGCTGGGATTAGAACTCACCCGAACATGTTCGCATCGGCATATGTGTGCGCGGGGCGGCCTCGGGGCGGAATTCTCCGCGCTATCGCTTCAGGAGCCTGCTGGGCAGTGAGAAACATCACCGGCAAATTGGTTCTACGGCACACTGTTACGGCATCCATGGCGACCTCAGGCGGGGTGCGGGGAACTCATGGACTAGTATACGCGTTTTAGGATTCCAACTGCGCGGCGACGGCCAACAGCTGGGCCTCTGCGCCGGGCCGTCCGATCAGTTGAATGCCCATGGACAGGCCGTCCGGCGTTCTCAGGGTCGGTACGGAGATGGCCGGGAGTCCGCACACATTGACCATCGATGTGAAGGGCGAGTAGCGGCACTGCCGGGCGTAGTCCTCCAAGCCCAGTGCCTCTTCGTCCGGAAATCCGGCTTCGGGCGGGTTTTCCCAGTACCAGCCCACCGGGCGCGGAGTTTGGCCCAGCGCCGGAGTGAGGATCATGTCATAGGCGCTGTAGGCGCGGATGGTGTCCTCTTCGAAGCGGCGCAGGACATCCAGCGCCGACGCCAGCTCCCCGGCCGAACGCTGCAGGGCCCGACGGCGGACCGCCGCCGTGAGCGGTGTCAGCCTCCGCTCGGCGCCCTCGGGCAGGACCAAGGTGGCGAGCGAGGCCGTCCACACCGTCTGGAAAGCCTCCGGATAGCGCTCGTCGTAGCTGAGTTCGGCGTCAACCACGTCATGGCCGGCTGCGGTGAGCGCGCGGATGCCGGTGGTGAGTGCCTGCACCGCCTCGGGATCCAGGACGATCTCCAGGCGCGAGGAGAACGGCGAGAGGGTGCTCACTCCGATCCGGAAACGCCCTGCGGCCCGCTGGGCCGCGGCCAGGAAGCTGCCCTCGAAGGGCGCGGCCGACGTCGCATGATGGTTGGGGCCGGCGACCATGGCGTCCAGCAGCAGCCCCGCATCCGCGGCGTTGCGCGCCAGGGGTCCGGCCACCACAAACTGGCCCAGGTCGTTCTGGCCACCTCCAGCCGGCACCCGCCCGCGGTTCGGTTTCAAGCCCACCAGTCCGGTGGCCGCAGCCGGAATGCGCACCGATCCGCCGCCGTCAGTGCCCGGCGCGAATGGAATCATGCCCGCTGCCACGGCCGCGGCGCTGCCGCCGCTGGAGCCGCCCGGGCTTCGCATCGGGTCCAGGGGGTTCCGGGCCGGAGCGCCGATGAAATTCTCGCTGTAGCTGCTGAGCCCGAACTCCGGAACCTGGGTCTTGCCCAGGCTGATGGCCCCGGCGCCGCGCAGGACGGCGGGGAGGGGGCCGTCCTCGGCCGGAACATACGGTTCCAGGGCGGCGGTGCCCAGCGTGGTGGGTATTCCGGCAACATCGGTCAGATCCTTGTGGGCCAGCGGCATGCCGTGAAGCAGCCCCAGGGGCTCGCCGCGGGCAAATCGTTCATCGGCCGCCGCCGCCTCCCGCAGGGCGGGTTCCGGAGTGGGCAGCAGGAAGGCGCCCAGTGCCGGATTTCGTTCCTCGATGCGCCGGAGGAAATAGCCGGTCACCTCGCGGGCGCTGACTTCACCCGAGGCGAGGCGGTCCCGCCACTGCAGGGCAGTGGGCTCAGTCGACGGTGAAGTCGGACCGGGAAGCGGCGGAGCGGACATGTGACCTCCGGGACGGCGGATTATTTTCCGGACTGGGCTCCCACTATAGGCTGGGAGGAAGTTGACACCCGGTCCGGTGTTCCGGCGTGCCGCCGGAGCCCGAAGAGGCCCGGGGCCGCCGCACATGCAAAGACAGGAACCGGAAAATGGAAAACGTATCAGTAGGCGAGATCAGCAGCGATGCCAAGATTCTGGACGTTCGGGAGGACTACGAATGGGAAGCGGGGCACATCGACGGCGCCCTCCACATTCCTCTCGACTCCCTGCCCGAACGCCTCAATGACCTGGACCCGGACCAGGATCTCGCCGTCATCTGCCGGTCCGGCGGCCGCAGCGCGCGAGCCACTGCCTGGCTGGAATCCCACGGCTACTCGGCTGTGAATGTCACCGGCGGCATGGGTGCGTGGCTGGAAGCCGGAAAGCCCATGGTCTCCGACAGCGGGCAGGACCCCACGGTCGTATGAGTGCTTCGCCCAGCACCGGTGCCGGCAGCGAAACCGAGGGCCTGATTTACACCTATTTGGGCCCCGAGGGCACCTTCACGGAGGCCGCCCTGCTGCAGGTTCCGGGTGCGGATGCGTCGGAGCGCATTCCCGCCACCAGCGTGAACACCGCCTTGGAAATGGTCCGCAGCGGCCGCGCCGATGCTGCAGTGGTGCCCATTGAAAACTCGGTGGAGGGCGGCGTCAGTGCCACCCTGGACGCCATTTCGGCCGGCGATGCGCTGCGCATCCGGCGCGAAATCCTGGTTCCCATCACCTTCGTCCTGGCCGCACGGCCCGGACTGGACCTGGCCGGCATCACCACCGTCTCCACGCACTCCCATGCCTGGGCCCAATGCCGGAACTGGGCGGAAATAAACATTCCGCAGGCGGAATATCTCCCCGCGTCGTCGACCGCGGCCGCAGCGACGGGCCTCCTCTCCCCGGGGGCCGGGTACGACGCCGCCATCTGTTCGCCGTTGGTGGCGGAGCGGCTGGGCCTGAACGTGATCCGCACCGACATCGGCGACGTGGCCGACGCCGTGACCCGCTTCGTGCTCCTGAGCCGGCCCGCTGCCCTGCCGGCGCCCACCGGGGCCGACAAGACCACTCTCGTGGTGCCGCTGCCGGAGGACCATCCCGGTGCGCTGATGGAAATCCTGGACCAGTTTTCCGCCCGCGGGGTGAACCTGAGCCGGATTGAGTCGCGGCCCACCGGGCTGTTCCTGGGCGACTACTTCTTCAGCATTGACGCCGACGGCCACATCAATGATGCCCGGATGGCCGACGCCCTGAAGGGCCTGCACCGGATCAGCCCGAACCTGCGGTTCCTGGGCTCCTACCCCCGGGCTGACCACCGCGAGCCCGAAATTCCAAAGCACACCAGCGACGAGGCCTTCCGCTCGGCGGACCGCTGGCTTCAGGGCCTGCTCGACGGCTAATCTCTCCGCAGCGACATTTCGGTGCGACCCTGCTGTCGGACAGGCCCGGTGCACCGGAAACAGCAAAAACGCGAAGGGAAAAACATGCGGCTGCGGCGGAGCAACTGTGAGCATCCGGGATATTCGCGGCTGTGCCGGGGGCGCGGTTTCAGCTACCGCGGGCTGCGCGGCGACGTACTGAAAGACCGGGAAACCCTGGAGCGGATCCGCGCCCTGGCCATTCCTCCTGCCTGGACGGACGTCTGGATCAGCCCTTATGCCAACGGTCACATCCAGGCGACCGGGACGGATGCCGCCGGTCGCCGGCAATACATCTACCACCTGCACTGGCGGGAACTGAAGGACCGGGAGAAGTTTGACCGGTCCCTGGCCTTTGCCCAGGCCCTGCCGGCGGCCAGGCGCCTGATCACCAAGCATCTGCGCACCGACGGTGCCGGTCCGCAGCGCGCTTATGCCGCGGCCCTGCGGATTGTCGACGCCGGAGCCCTGCGCATCGGCGGGGAGCGGTATGCCGAGGTCAACGGCTCCTACGGAACCACCACGCTGCGCGTGGAGCACGTCACGGTGCAGGGGGCCGAGGTGAAGTTCGATTTCCCGGGTAAGAGCGGGCAGGAGTGGCACACCTCGATTGCGGATCCGGACCTGGTGGCTGCCCTGGAGCCCATGCTCGCCCGTCCGAAGCCCGACACCGCGCTGGCCTATCAGGACGGTGACGGAGGATGGCACAGCATCACCGGCGCCTCGCTGAACGCCTTCCTGAAGGAGGTCACCGGCGGGGACTTCACGGCCAAGGATTTCCGCACCTGGCAGGCCACGGTGGTGGCCGCGATGCACCTGGCCCGGGCGTTCCCGGCGGCGTCCACGCAGAAAGCCAAGCAGCAGGCCGCGGCCGCCACGGCACGTAAAGTGGCCGAACACCTCGGCAATACCCCCGCCGTGGCCCGGAAATCCTACATCGACCCGCGGGTGGTGGACCGGTTCTTCGGCGGGGAGGTCATCGACGTGGGCGGGTTCTCCGCCTCCGAAACGGCCGTCCGGCTGATGCTCACCCCCTGACGGGTTTGCGCCGCCGGCTTTTCCCGTTTCCCCGTTCGTAAGTATGCTGATGGTAAGAGTGCGGTGTTTCCGCACACGCGGCACAGGATCGAACGGGTCCTGTCTCAACGTTCAGGAAGGTAAGCAGATGTCTGAATATCCCAATGAGGAAGAACAGCTGACCGACCCCAAGCCCAGCGGACAGTCCACAGCTGACGACAACTACCGCGGTGACGCCGGAGACCAGGGCAACGACATCCGGTTCGCCGAGGAAGAGCAGCTGATCCGCGAACAGGCCTCTCCGAAGTCAGTCAACCGTGACGACGAGGGCGAGTACACGGATGCCGAGGGTGCCGAGGGCGGCAAGTCCGGCAAGGACGAAGGCGGCTACACGGACGCCGAAGGCACGCAGGACTCCTAGTCCCGCCTGCCGGTCCCGTCCGGGTTGGCCGCCGGCGGAAAGGGCGCCTGATTAAGGCTGCCCTGCTTCCGCCTTGCTGCGGCTGCCGAACGGGCGGGGCCGCTGCAGCTCCGGTGCGGGCGCGCGGACCAGCAGCGCCAGGGGATTCACTTGGACCCGAACGCTCGTGGCCGCCCCAGTGACATCACCGTCCAGCTGGGTTCGGGTTGGCTGCCCCACCCGGATTTCCACTGTCCGGGCCCGGCGGTGATCGATGACGGGGATGTCCTTCGGATACTTGGTGACCACCTTGCCCGCCAGCCAGAGCCACCCGGCCAGGCCCCGCGGACTCATGACCACCACATCCAGCAGCCCGTCGTCCATGCGGGCTTCGGGAATGAAGTCGATTCCGGCGGGAAGCCGCCCGATGTTCGCAAAGAGGATGCTGCGCACCTTGCGCACCCGCGGAGGTTCTCCGTCCACGGAGATGCTCATTTTCGTCCGGCGTCCGGGCAGCAGCCGCACGCCGGCTTCGCTGTAGGCCATCCAGCCGACGCGTTTTTTCAGGTCGTCGCGGGTCGCCGCGAGCACTTCGGCATCCAGTCCGATGCCGCCCATCACCAGGAACGCGCTGCTGCTGCCCTGCCCGGTGACGGAATTCTCCAGCGTCATGGTGCCCATGTCGATGCGGCGTTCCTGGCCGTGCAGCGCCGCGCGGACCGAGGCCGGCAGATCCGCGACCGGCAGGCCCAGGTTCCGCGCCAGCAGATTGCCGGTGCCCAGCGGCAGCAGCCCCAGCGCGGCCGGGGCGTTGGCCAGGGCGCGGGCAACTTCCCGGATGGTGCCGTCGCCGCCGGCCGCCACCACGACGTCGGCCCCCAGCTGCAGGGCATGCCGCGCCTGTTCCCAGCCGGGGCTTTCCCTGGTGGTCTCGAGGATCAGGGGAGGATCCCAACCGGCCAGCTCGCACGCCTCCGCCAGCAGCACCCGCGCCGCCGGGGCCTGGACCTTGACCGGGTTGAGCACCATGGCAACTCTCTGGTGCCCCGGGGCCAGCGGTTTGAAGACGGGGCGTTCCGCAGCCAGCCGGCGCCGCCGTCGGACTGCCGCCCAAACCACACCCGCCGTCAGGACGGTTATCAGGAGTGCAAGCAGGAGGATCTCGGGTGTGGGCATAGTGGTTCCCACCCTAACCCGGGCCGGTGCCCGGGCCCGCCAGGGTTTTGGGTACTCTTGAAGCGTGATCGATGTAAATGAGCTCCGCGAAAACCCTGAAAAATTCCGAGCCTCCCAGCGCGCCCGCCAAGCGGACGAGTCCCTGGTGGACGCGATCATTGCTGCCGACGCCGCGCGCCGGGATTCCCGAACCCGCTTCGAGAACCTGCGGGCCGAGCAGAATGCCTTCGGAAAGCGGGTGGCCAAGGCCAAGGGCGAGGAAAAGCAGGCCCTCCTGGCTGAGGTCAAGGAACTTGCCGGTGCGGTCAAGGCTGCCGGCGCCGAAGCCGATGCCGCCCAGGCCGAGTCCGACGCGCTGCTGCGCCGGATTCCCAACCTGGTGCAGGACGGCGCACCCGCCGGCGGCGAGGACGACTTCGAGGTCCTCAAGACGGTCGGCACCCCCCGCGACTTCGAGGCCGAGGGCTTCGCGCCCCGCGACCACCTGGAAATCGGCGAACTCCTGGGCGCCATCGACATGGAACGCGGCGCCAAGGTCTCCGGCTCCCGCTTCTATTTCCTGCGCGGCGTTGGTGCCCGCCTGGAACTGGCGCTGCTGAACATGGCCATGGACCAGGCCGTGCAGGCCGGGTTTGTTCCGATGATCACCCCCACCCTGGTCCGCCCCGAGACCATGCAGGGCACCGGTTTCGACGTGGCGCACGACGCCGAAATCTACCGCCTCGCCGACGACGACCTCTACCTGGTCGGTACGTCCGAGGTGCCGCTGGCCGGCTACCACGCCGACGAAATCCTGGACCTCAACGGCGGACCGGTCCGCTACGCCGGCTGGTCCTCCTGCTACCGCCGGGAAGCCGGCTCGCACGGCAAGGACACCCGCGGGATCATCCGCGTCCACCAGTTCAACAAGGTGGAAATGTTCATCTACACCAAGCCGGAGGACGCCGCCGCAGAGCACCAGCGGCTCCTGGCCTGGGAAGAGGAAATGCTCGCCAAGGTGGAGCTGCCCTACCGGGTGATTGACACCGCCGCGGGCGACCTGGGCATGTCCGCCGCCCGGAAGTTCGACTGCGAAGCCTGGGTTCCCACCCAGAATGCCTACCGCGAGCTGACCTCCACCTCAAACTGCACCACGTTCCAGGCCCGCCGGCTGAACATCCGCGAACGCCAGGACGGCGAGGGCAAGGGCACCCGTGCCGTGGCCACGCTCAACGGAACCCTCGCCACCACCCGGTGGATCGTGGCCATCCTTGAGCACCACCAGAACCCGGACGGGTCCGTCACGGTCCCGGCTGCCCTGCGGCCGTACCTGGGCGGCCTGGAAGTCCTGCCGGTGCTGTAAAGCTCCGGCTGTTGCGCCGGAAATCGGCGCACATGTGAGGCACGTCCTTTCGCGATCCGCCACCTTCTGTTGAAATTGGTCGATGACTACTTTGACGAGCGCCGGCATCGAAGACCGGCAAGACCCCAATTCCACTCCCCACCTTGTAGCGCTGGATGTCGACGGCACCCTCGTGGATCACGACGGGCACATGTCCGCCGGTGTCCGCGAGGCCGCCCAGGCCGCCGTTGCTGCCGGCCACCATCTGGTGGTTGCCACCGGCCGCTCCTACGGTGCGGCCCTGCCCATCCTGGAGAACATCGGCATCACCAAGGGCTACTGCGTCTGCTCCAACGGCGGCGTGACCCTGCGCGTGGACCCCTCGCTTCCCGACGGGTTCGAGGTGCTGGACCGGGTGGTCTTCGATCCCTCGCCGGCGCTTGATGCCCTTCGGGTGAAGCTGCCCACGGCAAAATTCGCCCTGGAGGATGCCCATGGGCACTTCCTGTCCACCGAACGCTTCCAGGACGCCAGTTTTGGCGTTGAGGCGCTGGCTGTGGATTTTGAGCGGCTTCGCAGCGCCGAGGCCGTGCGCGTGGTGGTGTTCAGCACCGACTCAACGGCCGAGGAGTTCGGCGAAGCGGTGCGGGCCATCGGCTTGCACGGCGTGACCTACTCCGTGGGCTGGACCGCCTGGCTGGACATCGCCGCGGAGGGCGTCACCAAGGCCAGTGCACTGGAAAAGGTGCGCAGCATCCTGGACATAGACCGGAAGTACACGCTGGCCATGGGCGACGGCCGAAACGACATCGAAATGCTGGGCTGGGCAGCCCGCGGCGTGGCGATGGGCCAGGCTCCGCAGGAAGTGTTGGAAGCGGCCACCGAAGTCACGGGCACCGTTTATGAAGACGGCGCCGCGACGATTCTCCGCGGCCTCTAAGCCGTCCCGGCGTCAGTACGCCAGTGCTGCGGGCGGTAGGGACGCCGGGCCGTAGCAGAGCGACAGCAGGCGTGCTGCGGCGGGCCGGGTGGCCCACTCCTCCTGCCAGTGGGAACGCACCACCGCCTTGCTGACGGCTTGGGCGGTGATGCCCAGGATTTCCGCCACGTACTTCTGCTGGCCTCGCGCCCCCGGCGTCATCAGGTCCAGGACCTTCCACTCGGCGTCGGTCCGGCTCGCGACGATCTGGCCCAGCAGGCGCAGCACGGCTTGCGCCTCCGCCGCAACGTCCCCGTCCGGGCCGTCCACCGCCAGCGGGATGCGTTCGCCGGTTTTCCGTGCCCGGTCCACGGCGCGGCGGGCATAGACCAGGCCGAAGCCGTCGTTGTCCAGCATGTTCTGCTGCAGGGGCGGGCGCAGTTCGCCGACGCCGATCCCGACGTTCCAGCGCCGCTGCCGGATGGCTGAGAGCGCCGCTTCCACTGCCGTCGGGGCGTCGGCCAGCACCCCCTGCGCCTCGTCGCCGACCGAACGCTGGAACGGGACAGCTGCCGGCAGGTGCCGGAGGGAGCGGATCAGATCCGGGACGAGGTCGCCGGACTCGCGGGAGTCCCGCTGGTTGATGGTCAGCACGTAATGCATGGGATCAGCATGCCAGAGTCCACGTGCAGACAACCGTTTTCGGTTGCTGCGGCGTGCCACATCCCGTCTCGGTGCGGTCCTCCACCGGAACCAACGACGACGGCGGCCGCCCCGGAAAGGGGACGGCCGCCGTCGGGCGCTTGCCGGGCCGGCATCCGCAGGGGTGCCGGCCGGGCAGGAAAGTGCTACTCGTTGATGGGGTTCGCGTCCACGTCGCGGCCCTGGGGCTCGTCCTCTTCGCTGCCTTCGCCGAGCGCCTCGAAGCGTTCCAGGGAGGCCTTGACCTCGGCCTCGGCATCCTCGCGGCCGGCCCAGTCAGCGGCCTCAACCCACTTGCCCGGCTCCAGGTCCTTGTACTTCGTGAAGAAGTGCTTGATCTCGTCGAGCAGGAAGTCGGAGACATCCGAGATGTCCTGGATGTGGTCGAAGCGCGGGTCCACGGGAACGCAGAGAACCTTGGCGTCTCCGCCGCCGTCGTCCACCATGTTGAAAACGCCGATCGGACGGGATTCCACCAGCACGCCGGGCATCAGGTCGAAGTCCTGCAGCATGACCAGTGCGTCCAGCGGGTCGCCGTCCTCACCGAGGGTGTTTTCGAAGTACCCGTAGTGCGTGGGGTAGGCCATGGAGGTGAAGAGGATACGGTCCAGGCGCAGGCGGTGGGTTTCGTGGTCGATTTCGTACTTGACCCGGGATCCCTTGGGGATCTCGATGGTGACGTCGAGCGTGATGGACATGGATACTCCTCTGGCGTGACGCCGCGGGGGCGCCACAAAACGGGTTGACGAACGCGGCGTCGACGAAAAACACTGCCGTGAACGTAGGCTGATAAAGGCACCAGCGACGCGTAAGTGTCCGCGTCCATGCGGGCGGCGGCGCCGGTCTAGTCTTAAAGATATATGTCTTGGTCCCCAATTCCTGTTTCCGGCAGGAGAAGCGGCTAACGGAAAGCAGCGATGAGGCGATGGCTCGGGTGTTTACCGGCCTTCTGCTGACCCTCGTCCTGACGGTTCTTGTGCTGCCGCTGGCCGTCTACGCCGGACCGCCGGTGCTTGCCGCCCTCCGGCACGAGCAGCCGGCCCGGCAGGTTGTGGTGCCGTCCTACCAGCAAACTCCGGTCCGCCTGGCCTCCGGCGGGGACGAGTTCCCGGTCCCGGCCGGTTCGGAAGCTCCGGCACCGGACACCCGGGTGCTGGCGGCACTGCTTGACGCCGAGCTGGCGGTCGACGGAAGCGGAAAATTCTCCGGGGCCGTCCAGGATGCGCTGACGGGGGAGGTCCTCTACGACCTCGACGGCGATGCCCCCGTGACCCCGGCCTCCAGCCTGAAACTCCTGACGGCGGCTGCCGCACTCTCTGACCTGGGGTCGGACACCCGTTTCGAAACCGGCGTCTACGCCGGCACCGCTCCGGGAACGATCATCCTCAAAGGCGGCGGAGACGTTCTCCTGACTGCAGGCGAATCAGACGACGACGAGATCGTGGGCCACGCCGGGCTGCAGACCCTCGCCGACGAAACAGCCGCGGCGCTGGCGGAGCGCGGGACGCCGGGAACCGTGAGCATCCGGCTCGACGACACGCTGTTCACCGGCGCGCCCCTTTCGCCGGCGTGGAGCCGGGAGGACGTGGCGGCAGGGGAAATGGCCGCACTGTATCCGCTGGCCATTAATTCGGCGTGGGCCGCCGAAGGCGTCTCCTCCGGGCCCCGGGCCGGGGACGCCGCGCTCGCGGCTGCCAGCGCCTTCGCCGCCGCCCTGGAAGCCTCCGCCGCCGGGTACGGTTTCACCGTCGACCCGGTCATTGAACGCGGCGCCGCTGCGGAAGGCGCCGACCGGCTGGCCTCCGTGGTTTCGGCTCCCGTCGCCGACCAGGTGCAGCAGATGCTGCTCAGCTCCGACAACTACCTGGCCGAGGCACTGGCCCGGATGAGCGCGCAGGCCACCGGCCGGGAAGCCACCTTCGAGGGTGGAACAGCCGCGGTTCTGTCAGCGGTTTCCCGGCTCGGAGTGGACACCGGCGGCCTGGTGCTGGCGGACGTCTCCGGACTGGGCAGCGGAACTGAAATCTCCGCGAGGCAGCTCGCCGCAACGGTGCAGGCGGCGCTGACTTCCACGAAAAACGACGTGAGGGCACTGCCCTACTCCCTGCCGGTGGCGGGGCTGAGCGGAACCCTCTCCTCCCGGTTGACCGGCACTACAGGCACCGGCGGCACCGATGGCGCCGGTCCTTCCCCCGCCGGCGTCGTCCGGGGAAAGACCGGATCCCTGTTTGCCGTGACGTCGCTGAGCGGGTTCGTGACTGACGCCGACGGCCGGCTGCTGTCCTTTGCCTTCGTCGCCAACGGCCTGGAGGGCAACACGGCTCAGGCCCGCGCCGCCGTGGATGCGGCAGCCACCGTTCTGGCCGGGTGCGGCTGCCGCTGACGGCGTTTGGCGTACAGCGAACCCCTCACCAATTCCGGGTGCCGTGTGGTCTGATGGACGGATGGAGAGCTATCAGCAGGACCGTTCCTCAGCCGCCCCCGATCTGGTGAACTGGGATCTGGCCGCCGGAACGGCTGCCACCCTGGTGCCCGCGGGTCCCAAGATGTCTGCCCGTGAGATCCGCGAGGCGGTGGCGGACCTGCGCACCCTGGCCGACGAGGCAGTGGCGCATGTCCACCGCATCACCGGGCTGGAGGCTGCCCGGGACCTGCGGGATTCCGAGGTGCTCGTGGTGGACCGTGCCTCCTGGGCCAAGGCCAATTCGCGCAGCTTTGCCGTACTCATGACCCCGGCCCTCGACCATTTGGCCAGCACCCACCCGGAAGAGTTGAAAAACGCCAACACCGCGTTCAGCGGCACCGTCACCGGCGCCCAGCTCGGCGCGGTCCTGGCCTTCCTGTCCTCAAAGGTGCTCGGCCAGTACGATCCCTTCGCCGCGAAGACACCCGGCGGACCCTCCGGCGGCAGGCTTCTGCTGGTGGCGCCGAACATCATCACGCTGGAGCGCGACCTGAACGTGGTTCCTGCGGATTTCCGGCTGTGGGTGTGCCTGCACGAGCAGACCCACCGGGTGCAGTTCGCCGCCGCTCCCTGGCTGCGCGACCACATGCTGGAACAGATCGGCCTGCTGACAAACGGCCTGATGGACAAGGCCCAGACCTTGTCCGAACGCCTGGGCCAGGCGGCCAGGACGCTCGCAACACCGGCCGGGCGCGAGGCCCTGACGGGCGGAACCGGCGACGACGGCGTTCCCAAGCGTCCGATGGACGTCATGTCCCTGCTGCAGGACCCCGAGGACAAGGAGCGGATGTCCCACCTGACCGCAGTGATGTCCCTGCTCGAGGGCCATGCCAACGTAGTGATGGACGCCGTCGACGCCCAGATCGTTCCCAGCGTCAAGACCATCCGGCAGCGCTTCAACGACCGCGGCAGGAGCCACGGCTGGCTGGACCGGTTCTTCCGCCAGATCCTGGGACTGGACGCAAAAATGCGCCAGTACAAGGACGGCTCAAAATTTGTCCGGGCCGTGGTGGACAGCGCCGGCATGGAGGGGTTCAACCGGGTCTGGGAAGGCCCGGAGAACCTTCCGACCGAAGCGGAGATCCACGCGCCTTCCCTGTGGATGACCCGGATGGGGCTGTAACCGCACGTGCCGATGCAACCTGACCTGTCAGCAACAGACCCCTCCGGCTCCGGGTTTTCCGTCCCTGCTTCCGGGAACCGCCCCCGCAAGCGGCTGAACCCGACGCTCGGCAAGGCCCGCAACATGATCCGTGACGCCCTTGACGCCGCGGGCCTGCCGCCCCGCGGCACCGCGTCCACGCCGCCGCCGCTGCTGCTGGTCGCGTGCAGCGGCGGACCGGACTCGCTGGCCCTGGCTGAAGCGGCATCCTTCTTCGCCCGGCGCGGAGACTACCGGGTGGGCGCCGTCGTCGTCGACCACGTCCTGCAGCCCGGATCCGCGGAAGTTGCCGCTTCGGCGGCGGAGAAGCTCCGCGGCATGGGCCTGGATCCGGTCCAGGTCCGGACCGTCTCGGTGCCGGCCACCGGCATGGGGCCCGAGGCCGCCGCCCGGACCGTCCGCTACGCGGCCCTTGACGCCGCCGTGGAAGAGACCGGCGCCGACGCCGTGCTGCTGGGCCACACCCTGGACGACCAGGCCGAACAGGTGCTCCTGGGCCTGGCCCGCGGTTCCGGCACCCGGTCCCTGGCAGGGATGCGCGCCGTCCGCGGCAAGTACCTGCGGCCGCTGCTTGGCCTGCGCCGCAGCGAGACGGAGGAAATCTGCGAAAGCGAGGGCCTGGACCCCTGGTTCGATCCCTCCAACTCGGATCCGGCTTTTGCCCGGTCGCGGGTGCGGGCGGAAGTCCTGCCCTTCCTGGAAGAGAAACTGGGCCCGGGAATCGCCGAGGCACTGTTCCGTTCCTCACGTATCCTGGCGAACGACGCCGACTACCTTGACGCGGTGAGCGCCGAAACCTTCGACCGGCTGCGGGTTCCGCAAGCGGCCGAAACCGATGCGCAGAAACCGGATCCCGACACGATTCTGCTGCCCGAAGCGCCGCTGCGGAAACTGGCTCCCGCCATACGCCAGCGCGTCCTGGCTCTGGCCGCGGTGGAACTGGGCGGCGCCCAGCCCAGCTACGAGCGGCTGCGTTCGGTCGAGGCGCTGCTTCGGCGCGTCGGCTCCGCCGGGCCGGTGGAACTGGTGGGCAAAGTCAGCGTCTACCGGCAGGTGCGCACTAATCCGGTTCCCCAAGGCGGCTCCGGCTATGGCAATCTTGTCTTTAGGAAAAAGAGCAGCACCTAAAATACAGCTGCAACATCTCGTACCCGGGAGCCATTCGTGGATTCACACGACGTCCAGTCAGACCTCAAGCACGTTCTCTACACGAAGGAACAGATCCAAACGCGGGTTGCCGAACTCGCAGCAGAGATTGACCGCGACTACGCAGGACGCGACGTCCTGCTGGTTGGTGTGCTGAAGGGCGCCGTGATGGTCATGGCTGACCTCTCCCGTGCCCTGCACAGCCACGTCACCATGGACTGGATGGCCGTGTCCTCTTACGGTTCCGGCACTCAGTCCTCCGGCGTCGTCCGCATCCTCAAGGACCTGGAAACGGACCTGCTGGGCAAGCACGTGCTGATCGTCGAAGACATCATCGACTCCGGGCTGACCCTGTCCTGGCTGCGCACCAACCTGCAGTCCCGCGGACCGGCCAGCGTTGAGATCTGCACCCTGCTGCGCAAGCCCACCGCCGCGAAGGTGGAAATCGACGTTAAGTACGTGGGCTACGAGATCCCCAACGAGTTTGTTGTCGGCTACGGCTTGGACTTTGCCGAGCGGTACCGCAACCTCGATTTCATTGGAACCCTGGCGCCGCACGTTTACGAGTAAACAGCACCGCTGGAGCGCACCGGACGGCGGCCCGCGGGCTGCCGTCCGGTTTTGCGTCAGCGATCAGCATCACGCCGACGTGCTACGCCCAGAGGGAACTTTCCGGGTATTCGGGACGTGTTCTTTCAGGTAACGGTGTATAGCTAGTTGAAGTATATTTCGCGCATTATCAGCGTTGTTGATCAGGAGGGACGGGGCTTGCGCCCTGACGACGAATGAAATCTAAGAACTTCTTCAAGGGGCCGGTCTTTTGGATAATCCTGGCAGTGGCCCTTCTTGTACTCATTCTTCCCAGCCTTTCCACGAGCGGGGCAACCCAGGTGGACACCAGCGTGGGCCTGCAGCTGCTCAAGGACCAGAAGGTGGAGCAGGCCAAGATTTACGACGGCGAGCAGCGGGTCGACCTGACGCTTAAAGACGAGTACAAGGACAGCAGCGGCCAGGACCAGGGCGAGAACGTGCAGTTCTACTTTGGCACCGCCCGCGGCCAGGACATTGTCGAAGCCGTGAACGAATCCGGCGCCGAAGGTTTCACCGACCAGCCGGTGCAGACCAACTGGTTCACCAGTTTCCTGGGCCTGTTCCTGCCGTTCATTATCCTCGGCGTCATCTTCTGGTTCCTGCTCTCCCGCATGCAGGGCGGCGGCTCCCAGGTCATGAAGTTCGGCAAGTCCAAGGCCAAGCTGACCAACAAGGACATGCCGCAGGTTACCTTCGCCGACGTCGCCGGAGCTGACGAGGCCGTGGAGGAACTGCACGAAATCAAGGAATTCCTGCAGGATCCGGCCAAGTTCCAGGCCGTGGGCGCCAAAATCCCCAAGGGCGTGCTGCTGTACGGCCCTCCCGGCACCGGTAAGACCCTGCTGGCCCGCGCCGTCGCCGGCGAGGCCGGAGTTCCGTTCTACTCCATCTCCGGTTCCGACTTTGTCGAGATGTTCGTGGGTGTGGGCGCGTCCCGCGTCCGCGACCTCTTCGAGCAGGCCAAGAACAATTCCCCGGCCATCATCTTCGTCGACGAGATCGACGCCGTCGGCCGTCACCGCGGTGCCGGCGTCGGCGGCGGCAACGACGAACGCGAGCAGACCCTGAACCAGCTGCTGGTGGAAATGGACGGATTCGACGGCAACACGAACGTCATCCTGATTGCCGCCACCAACCGCCCCGACGTGCTGGATCCGGCGCTGCTGCGCCCGGGCCGCTTTGACCGGCAGATCGGCGTGGACGCTCCGGACATGCAGGGCCGCCTGCACATCCTGCAGGTGCACGCCAAGGGCAAGCCGATGGCTGAAGGCGTCGATCTGGAAATCGTGGCCCGCAAGACGCCGGGCTTCACCGGTGCTGACCTCGCCAACGTCCTGAACGAGGCAGCCCTGCTGACCGCCCGCTCCAACGCCCAGCTCATTGATGACCGGGCACTGGATGAGGCCATCGACCGCGTGATCGCCGGACCGCAGAAGCGCAGCCGGGTGATGAAGGAACTCGAGCGCAAGATCACCGCCTACCACGAGGGCGGCCACGCCCTGGTGGCTGCTGCCCTGCGCAACACCGACCCCGTCACCAAGGTGACCATCCTGCCCCGCGGCCGCGCCCTGGGCTACACGATGGTGCTGCCGCAGGACGACAAGTACTCGATCACGCGCAACGAACTGCTTGACCAGCTCGCCTACGCCATGGGCGGCCGGGTGGCCGAAGAGATCGTCTTCCACGATCCGTCCACTGGCGCGTCCAACGACATCGAAAAGGCCACCGCCACGGCCCGGAAGATGGTCACGCAATACGGCATGAGCGAGCGGATCGGTTCCGTGAAGCTCGGCAGCGGCGGAGGCGAACCGTTCCTGGGCCGCGACATGGGGCAGGAACGCAACTACTCCGACCAGGTGGCGTACGTGGTGGATGAGGAAATCCGGCGCCTGCTGGACAACGCCCACGACGAGGCCTACCAGATCCTGACGGAAAACCGGGACGTCCTGGACCGGCTGGCCCTGGAGCTGCTGGAGCGCGAGACCCTGAACCAGGCCGAAATTGCCGAGGTCTTCTCGGACGTGCGCAAGCGGGACGTCCGCGAAGTGTGGCTCTCCAAGCCCACCCGCCAGGTCCACACCCTGCCTCCCGTGGTGTCCGCCAAGGAGCGGCGCGAGGCCGCGGCCAACGGCCAGCCGAATCCGGACACCGTTTCCCCGCAGGACCAGATTGCCGACGCCGATCTGCCGCAGGACTTCGATGTGTCCAGCAACGGGCTGACGCATCCCGAGGGCAGCGGATCCGGCCACGCCGGGCCGGGCGGCACCGCCAACCGGACCGACGGCACTAACGGTTCGGCGCAGAACGACCGCTGAAATAACGACCGATGAAACAAGGTGGCCCGGCATGATGCCGGGCCACTTTTGCGTCGGGCTCCCTGTGCGTCGGTCCCGGAAGGAACCGGGGATCCGCCCGGGCACCGGGGCGCCGGGGCGGCCGCCGGGACAGTCACGGTAGGATCGACCAGTGACGGATTTCGACGATGAACTGACCGCGGAGGACATCTCCGATTCCCTGGCCCCGGTGGACCAGCCCAGGATTGCAAAGGCGGTCCGCGAGATCCTCCTGGCAATCGGGGAGGACCCGGACCGGGAGGGGCTGCAGGACACCCCCAAACGGGTCGCCAAATCCTACGCCGAAATCTTCGCCGGCCTGCACCAGAGTCCGGTTGACCTGCTGGCCACCACCTTCTCCCTTGAACACGAGGAGATGGTGCTGGTGAAAGACATCCCGTTCTTCTCCACCTGCGAACACCACCTGGTGCCCTTCCACGGCACCGCGCACATTGGTTACATTCCGTCCAAGGACGGCAAGGTCACCGGTTTGAGCAAGTTGGCGCGGCTGGTGGACGTGTACGCGCGGCGCCCGCAGGTTCAGGAGCGGCTGACGACGCAGATCGTGGACGCACTGATGGACAACCTTGACCCCCGCGGTGCCATAGTTGTCATTGAATGCGAACACCTTTGCATGTCAATGCGCGGAGTGCGCAAGCCCGGAGCCAAGACCGTCACCTCGGCCGTCCGCGGCCAGCTGCGGGAAACCGCAACCCGCGCAGAAGCAATGAGCCTCATTCTCGGACGATAGGACGCCCCCACCCCATGGATTCACTAGCCGCCGCTCCCGGAACCGGGCCTGCGACGTCACCGCTGCCGCTGGTGCGTTCCGCCCGGGCCCGCCGGTTCGAAGACCTGCCGACCGACCGCACCCTGGTGATGGGGATCCTCAATGTCACCCCGGATTCCTTCAGCGACGGCGGACAGTTTGCGCAGGCCGACTCCGCCATCCAGGCCGGATTGAAAATGCACTGCGACGGCGCCGACATTATCGATGTGGGCGGGGAGTCCACCCGGCCCGACTCGGTGCGGGTGACCGCCGAGGAGGAACAGCAGCGGATCCTGCCCGTGGTGGAAGCGCTCGTGAAGGCCGGTGCGCTGGTCAGCGTCGACACGATGAACGCCTCAACGGCGGAAAAGGCCATCCAGGCCGGCGCCGCCCTGATTAATGACGTCTCCGGCCTGGAGGTGGATCCCGCAATGCCGGCGCTGATCGCGCGCACCGGGGCTCACTACGTGCTGATGCACAGCCGCGGCGCCGTCCGCAGCAGCGACCCGCACGCCGAGTACGACTCCGTCGTCGATGACGTGATCACCGAGCTGACGAAGCTCCGGGACCAGTTCTACGCCGCCGGAGCAACTCCTGAGCAGATCATCCTCGATCCCGGGCTGGGCTTCTCCAAGCACGGCAACGACAACTGGGAACTGCTGCGCAGCATCGGCAAGTTGAACGGTCTGGGCCACCGGGTCCTCATCGGCGCTTCCCGGAAGCGTTTCCTCGGCTCCCTGCTGGCCCGCTCCGGCAAAGCGGCCCCGCCCCTGGAACGCGACGACGCCACGGTGGCCATCACCGCACTCGCCGCCTTTTCCGGCGTCTGGTGCGTCCGGGTGCACAACGTCGGCCCGAGCCTCGACGCCGTCAAGACCACAGCAGCATGGAAGGCATAGACATGGAAGCCGGCAGCGCAGCCACCCGCACCCGCGCACGCGACATCATCACCCTGACCGGAATCACCGCACGGGGATTCCACGGAGTGTTCGACGAGGAGCGGCGCAACGGCCAGCCTTTTGTGGTGGACGTGGTGCTGCACGCCGACCTGCGGCCGGCCGGCCTCAGCGACGACCTGACATTGACCGCCCACTACGGCGAACTCGCTGAGCAGGTGGCCGCCATCATCGCCGGCGAACCGCTGAACCTGATCGAGGCACTGGCGGAGCGCATCGCCGGCGCCGTCCTGGACGGCTTTGCCGGCATCAGCGCCGTCGACGTCACCGTCCACAAACCGCAGGCACCCATCACCGTTCCCTTCGGCGATGTCTCAGTGACAATCCACCGGGACCGGCTGTGACCGGCGCCGGGGCCGTGACCGCGGTCCTCGCCCTGGGCAGCAATCTCGGCGAAAGCCGGGACACGCTCTCCCTCGCCGTGGCCGAACTGGCCAACCATCCCGGCGTTCGGCTCCAGGCGGTGTCGCCGGTGGTGCGGACCCGTCCGGTGGGCGGGCCTGAACAGCCCGACTACCTGAACCTGGTGGTCTCCGTGGAAACCGACCTGCCGCCCCACGACCTGCTGGCCCACTGCCAGAGCGTGGAAAACGCGCACCACCGGGAACGCGAGGTGCGCTGGGGGCCGCGCACCCTCGACGTCGACATCATCACCTACGGCGACTTGGTGCTCGACGACGAAACCCTCACCCTTCCGCATCCGCGGGCGCACACCCGTGCCTTCGTGCTGCAGCCCTGGGCCTGGATGGATCCGGACGCCGTGCTTTCAGGCACCCCGGTTGCCGAGCTCGCCGCCCGTGCCGAGGATCTGCCGGGACTGGAAATCTTCGAGGGAGACTGATCCGGCCGTGTCGAGCATTAAATACCGCTGGCTCGCCGTCATCGCGGTTGCCGCCGGCATTGTTGGCTGGCTGGGAAACTACTGGGCCGTCCGCAATTCCCTGCCCGCGCCCGTCCTCAGCGTGTACGGGCTGCTCGCCGTCCTCTTGATCTCCGGCGCGACCCTCATCCTGGGCCTGCGCGTTCGGCGCTGGCAGCAGGGCAACCGGAACCGCGAGCTGGACCCGATCGCCGCCGCCCGGACACTGGTCCTGGCCCAGGCAACGGCCTACGCCGGGTCGCTGCTGCTGGGCTGGCACGCCGGCATCTTCCTGGAGCAGGTACCCCTGTGGTCCCTTCGTCCCGGGCACAGCGCCACGTGGTCCTCGCTGGCTATGATCGCCGGAGGAGTTCTTATGATCTCCGTCGGTCTTCTGGTGGAGCGGTTCTGCAGGCTCCCCCCACCGGACGACTCCAACGGGCACGGCGGCACCGCTGCCGGCCCGGACACCAGACGTGAACCGGGAGACGGAGAATATGCCTAGCGAAGCAATCGATCCGGACGGAATCAACTGGGAGCACATCTCGCCCCGGTACCTCACCGTCCGCCTCATCGGCTGGGCCGTCGAAGCCCTGCTGACCGTGGCTCTGGCCTGCACCCCGCTGATCCTGCGGGCTGCCGGGGTGTGGCTCTCGGCTCCGAGCTGGCTGGCCTGGGGCCTGCCGGCAGTGGTCGCAGCGGCCTATCTGTGGCGCGGAGCCCTGCTGCCGCGGCAGGTGCGCGCGGTTTGCTACGCCGAACGCAACGAGGACTTCCTGCTGCGGCGCGGCATTTTCTACCAGCGCACGCTGGTGGTTCCCTATGGCCGGATGCAGTACGTGGACGTGACGGTCGGTCCCCTGGAACGGGCCTTTGGCCTGTGCTCTCTCAAGCTGCACACCGCGGCGCCCGGCACCAACGCCGTCCTGCCGGGCCTGCCGGCGTCCGAGGGAGCCCGCCTGCGCGAGCACCTGTCCGAACGCGGCGAAACGCAGCTGGCCGGGCTGTGAGCATCCCACGCAGCGGGGAATGGGCCCGCGTCCACCCGGTGTCGCCCCTGGTGCGCGGCTGGATAGCCCTGGCCGCGATTGCCTTTGTGTTCGGCCGGAACCTGGTCGAGGACCTGATCGGCGTTGGCAGGGACGACGACGGCGGCGGCGGGGGCAGGACCGCGCCCGCACCCGACGGCACTGTGCTGCTGATCGGCATTGGCATCCTCGCGGCGATCCTGCTGATCATCGCCGCCGTCTTCTTCCTGTCCTGGTGGTTCACGCGCTATCAAGTAACCGATGACCACGTGCGGGTCCACTCCGGCGTCGTATTCCGCCAGCAGCGCCAAGCCCGCCTGGACCGCGTTCAGGCCATCGACATTGTCCAGCCCCTGCTGGCACGGCTCTTCGGCCTGGCCGAACTGCGCTTCGAGGTGGCAGACGCCGGTGAGTCCGCCGTCCGGCTGGCGTTCCTCAAACTCGACGACGCCCAGCAGCTGCGGACCATGATCCTGGACCGGGCCTCCGGCGCGCCGGCAGCGGAAGCGGGCGCCGGCGGCGAGGACGCTGACGTCCCTCCGGGCGGACGGCAGGTTCCGGGCCCCGTTGAGGCTCCGGAGCAGCCGATCCTGGAGCTGCGTCCCGGGCGGGTCATAGCCGCCACCCTGCTCTCCGGAACCACCCTGTTCCTGCTGGCCGGCGTCGCCGGCGTCACCATCCTCACTGCCGTCACCGGCGAGGCCGTCAGCCTGGCCATCCTGTTCCCCCTGCTCTTCGGCGCCGTCGGCGGCTACTGGACCGAGTTTTCCACCTCGTTCAATTTCCGCGCCTCGGTGTCCCGGGACGGAATCCGCGTGCGCTACGGGCTGCTGGACACCCGAACCCAGACCGTCCCGCCGGGCCGGATCCAGGCAGTGGCCGTCAAGCAGTCGCCGCTCTGGCGGCTCACCGGCTGGTACCGCGTCTCGGTCAACGTGGCCGGTTACGGCGATGCGGCCACGTCCGAAGGACAGGCCCGCACCAAGCTGCTTCCGGCCGGAACCCTGGAAGAGGTTTTCGCCATCCTCGCCCTGGTGCTGCCCGAGCCCGGCACCGACCGGCCGCTGGATGTCTTCACCGCCGGAATCGCCGGCCGGGACTCCGGCGACGGCTTCACGACCACACCCCGCCGCGCCCGCTGGATCGCACCGCTGGCCTGGCGGCGCAACGGCTTCGCCCTCACGGAAACGGCGCTGCTGGTCCGCAGCGGCGCCCTGTGGCGGGCACTCTCAGTGGTTCCGCATGAACGCACGCAGTCCATGTCGCTGGAGCAGGGTCCGCTGCGCCGGCGCTTCGGCACCGCCGACCTGGTCCTGCATTCCACCCCCGGGCCGGTGCATCCGCGGATCCGGAAAATCGATGCCGCCACGGTCCGCGGCCTGTTCCTGGAGCAGGCGGTCCGGGCCCGCGAAGCCCGGCGCCGTGACCGCAGCGGCCGCTGGAACCAGGCAACAGGTTCCGGACCGGTTGACCCCGGCAGCATCAACCCCCACGCCATCAGCAACACCGTTTCGAAGGAGCACCCCCATGAACAGCGCTGACGCCAGCACCGCCGAAAAACGACGGCGGGGCAGGCTCGGCATCGGGGTCATCGGTGCCGGGCGGGTCGGGGCAGTGCTCGGGGCTGCCCTGCGCGCAGCCGAACATGCCGTCGTCGGCGTCTCTGCGGTAAGTGAGGAAAGCCGCGAACGCGCTGCCAACCTGTTGCCCGGCGTTCCCGTCCTGGACATTCCGGAAATCGTGGAGCGCTCCGAGCTGGTGCTGCTGGCAGTGCCGGACGACGCCCTGGGGCCGCTGGTCTCCGGGCTCGCCGCCACCAACGCCTGGCAGGCCGGACAGCTGGTGGCGCACACTTCGGGCCGGTTCGGCACCGATATCCTCGAACCCGCCCGCCGGGCCGGGGCCATTCCGCTGGCCCTGCACCCGGCCATGACCTTCACCGGGATGAGCCTTGACCTGACCCGGCTGGCCGATTGCTCCTTCGGCGTCACCGCCCCCACCGCCGTGCTGCCCATCGCGCAGGCCCTGGTGGTGGAAATGGGCGCCGAACCGGTGGTCATCGATGAGGCCGACCGGGTCAACTACCACCTGGCCCTGGCCCACGCCTCCAACCACCTGGTGACCATCACCGCGCAGTCCACGCAGCTGCTCAAGGACATCGGCGTCGAATTTCCGGACCGCCTGCTGGGTCCGCTGATGCGCGCCTCCCTGGAAAACGCCCTTGCCTCCGGCGAGCATGCGCTGACCGGCCCTGTGGCGCGCGGGGACGCCGGCACGGTGGCGGCGCACCTGAGCGAAATGGCCGACCAGGACAGCGCCGACCTCCGGGACACCTACCGCGCCCTGTCGCTGGCCACCGCACGCCGGGCCATCGACCGCGGGCTGCTCAGTGCGGCCCGCGGCCAGGCCGTCATCGATGCCCTGACCCTGGATGCGGAAGGACCGCGGTGAGCACGCCGCTGGTGCTGCGCACGGCAGCGGACCTGCGGGCTGCCGTTGCCGAGGCGCTGGCTGCCGCCGGCGGCACCGGCCGCGACGGTGTCCAACCTCCCGCGCTCGGACTGGTGCCGACCATGGGCGCGCTCCATCACGGCCACCGCGCCCTGGTGGAGGCCGCGCGGGCCGAGAACGACGTCGTCGTCGCCTCGGTTTTCGTCAACCCGCTGCAGTTCGACGACGAGGATGACCTGCGCCGCTATCCGCGCACGCTCGAGGCGGATGTGGAACTGCTTGGCGACGCCGGCGCGGACCTGGTCTTCGCGCCGTCGGAGGCGGAGGTCTATCCGGACGGCCCGCCGCTGGTGCGGGTCAGCGCCGGCGAGCTGGGAGCCCGCTACGAGGGAGCCTCCCGGCCCGGACACTTTGACGGTGTGCTCACGGTGGTGGCCAAGCTGCTGCACTACGCCCAGCCCGCCCGCCCGGCGCGCTACCGCGCCTACTTCGGGCAGAAGGACGCCCAGCAGCTGGCGCTGATCCGCCGAATGGCCGCTGACCTGAACTTCCCGGCGGACATCGTGGGAGTGCCGGTGGTGCGCGCCGCCGACGGGCTGGCCGAGTCCAGCCGCAACGTTTTCCTGGACCCGGAGCACCGGCGGGCGGCAACGGTCCTGTCCCGCGCCCTGTTTGCACTGCAGCACCGGGTCTCTGCCGGCGCACCTCCGGACCTGGCCGCCGCCGTCGCACTCGTGAAAACCGAAGCCCTGGTGGAGCTGGACTACTTCGACATCGTGGATCCGCAGACGCTGCAGCCGCTGCCCGCCGGGAGCGGGCCGCTGCGAAAGCCTGCGCTGGCGCTCCTGGCCGCGCGCATCGGATCGGTGCGGCTGATCGACAACCTGCCCTTGGCGCCCGCAGCCGGAGAGGGTCCCTAGCCCACTGATCTGTGCGCCCGCCGTGAACCGGCTGGCGATCTGCCGTAAACCTCCGCCGCGCGGCTCTGTAAACTTAAGTATTGTGACCACATCTAACTCCGTACCCGAAGCAGCCGACACCTCCGAGCAGATGCGCATCCGCGCCGAGAAGCGGGCCCGCCTCATCGCCCGGGGCTCGGAAGCCTACCCGGTGGGCGTGGAGCGCACCCATTCCCTGAAAGAGGTCCGGGAGAAGTTCGGACACCTGCAGGCCGACGAAACCAGCGGCGAAACCGTCGGCGTCACCGGCCGCGTGGTCTTCATCCGCAACACCGGCAAACTCTGCTTTGCCACCCTCCAGGAGGGCAACGGCACCCGGGTGCAGGCCATGCTCAGCCTGGCCGTCGTCGGCGAAGAGTCGCTGGCGGACTGGAAGGCCCTGGTCGACCTCGGGGATCACGTTTTTGTCCGCGGCGAGGTCATCTCCTCCCGCCGGGGCGAGCTTTCCGTCATGGCGGATTCCTGGTCGATGGCCTCGAAGGCCCTGCGCCCGCTGCCCGTGCTGCACGCCGGCCTGAATGAAGAAACCCGGGTCCGGCAGCGCTACGTGGACCTGATGGTCCGCGACGAAGCACGCGAGATGGTCTACAAGCGGGCCGCGATCATCCGCGGCGTCCGGGACACCCTGCACGGCCACGGCTACGTGGAAGTGGAAACTCCCATGCTGCAGCTGGTCCACGGCGGAGCGGCCGCCCGTCCCTTTGAAACGCACCTGAACGCCTTCGACCAGAAGATGACCCTGCGCATCGCCACCGAGCTGTACCTGAAGCGGGCGGTCGTCGGCGGGATCGAGCGGGTCTTCGAACTGGGGCGGATCTTCCGCAACGAGGGCGTGGACTCCACGCACAGCCCCGAATTCACCACGCTGGAATGCTACGAGGCGTATGCCGACCAGTTCGTTATGGCCGACCGGATCAAGGAAATCATCCTGCACTGTGCGGATCTGGTGGGCAGCCGGCAGATTGAGACCGAGGCCGGAACTATCGACCTCGACGGGGAATGGAAGTGGCTGTCCGTTTATCCCGCCCTGTCCGAGGCCGTGGGTGAGGAAATCACTCCGGACACCGACGCCGAAACCCTTCGCCGCGTTGCCGAAAAGCACGAGGTCAAGGTGGATCCGAAATGGGACGCCGAGAAACTCGCAGTGGAACTGTTCGGCGAAATCGTGGAACCAACCCTTATCCAGCCGACGTTCGTCTACGATTATCCGCCCTCGGCCCAGCCGCTGGCCCGGCCGAACCGAAATGATCCGCGCCTGATTGAGGCCTGGGACCTGATCATCGGCGGCATGGAACGCGGCACCGCATTCTCGGAGCTCATTGATCCGGTCATTCAGCGCGAACGCCTGACCGAGCAGTCCCGCCGGGCGGCCGACGGCGATGACGAGGCCATGGCCCTTGACGAGGACTTCCTGCGTGCCCTTGAATACGGTGCACCGCCCATGGGCGGTATCGGTCTCGGAATTGACCGCCTTGTGATGCTTTTCACGAACACGGGTATCAGGGAAACAATTTTGTTCCCCCTCCTAAAGCCGGAAATGGGTTAGACCATGGAATACGTTGAAGTTCTACTGCCCTCAATCTGTGTCGGAGGTCTCTTTTATTTTGCGATGAAGGCCCTGCTGAATGCGGACCGTTCAGAACGAAAAGCGCTGGCTGAAGCGGAACGTGAAGCTGATCTGGCGGCAGATCGGGAAGCAAGTAGTTCGGCATCTGAAAAAGAAAGTAATTAAATCGCCGACTACGCTTTGACGGGGCATTCAAAATTGCGCCATACTCTAAGTGGTCTCATTATCGTTTTTTCCCGGTTTAACTGCTTAGGAGCCTGTCGTGGCGCAAAAGGTAAAAATCATTCTGGTCGATGACCTCGATGCTGGAAGTGCGGATGAGACCGTCCGGTTCGGTCTGGACGGCTCACAGTACGAGATCGATCTGTCGACCGACAATGCAAAGAATCTTCGTGCGGCCCTGAAGCCGTACCTTGATGCCGGCCGCAAAGTGGGCGGACGCACCGGCCGCCCCCGCAGCACGGGTTCGGCACGCAACAATGAAGCGGCGCAGATCCGCGAGTGGGCCCGGAACAACGGGTACACCGTTTCGGAACGCGGACGCGTGAACAGCGAAATCATCGAAGCCTACCGGGCTGCCCAGGGCTAGAGCGGATCATGGCCCCGGGGACTTTCCGGGGCCTGTGGTCACGCCTAGGGCGAACATGCTCCTTAAGCACGCGCTGGACACGTAGCATCGAATTACGCGTTAGCTAGGAGTGTGCCTCATGTTTGAAAGATTTACCGACCGTGCCCGTCGCGTTGTCGTGCTTGCCCAAGAAGAGGCTCGCATGCTCAACCACAACTACATCGGCACCGAGCACATCCTGCTCGGGCTCATTCATGAGGGTGAAGGCGTCGCAGCTAAGGCCCTGGAATCCCTGAGTATCTCACTCGGTGCCGTGCGCGAGCAGGTGCAGGAGATTATCGGCCAGGGCCAGCAGGCCCCGTCCGGCCACATCCCCTTCACCCCCCGCGCCAAGAAGGTTCTGGAGCTCTCCCTGCGGGAGGCCCTGCAGCTTGGCCACAACTACATTGGAACCGAGCACATCCTGCTTGGCCTGATCCGTGAAGGCGAAGGCGTGGCAGCCCAGGTGCTGGTCAAGCTCGGCGCCGACCTCAACCGGGTGCGCCAGCAGGTTATCCAGCTGCTGTCCGGCTACCAGGGCAAGGAGCCCGTCAGCTCGGGCGGCCAGCAGCAGGAAGGCCAGCCCGCGGGTTCGGTCGTTCTGGACCAGTTTGGCCGCAACCTCACCCAGGCTGCACGCGAATCCAAACTGGATCCCGTCATCGGGCGCGAGCACGAAATGGAACGGGTCATGCAGGTCCTGTCCCGCCGCACCAAGAACAACCCTGTTCTGATTGGTGAGCCCGGCGTCGGCAAGACCGCAGTCGTCGAAGGGCTGGCCCAGGCCATCGTCCGCGGCGACGTGCCGGAAACCATTCGTGACAAGCAGCTCTACACCCTTGACCTCGGATCCCTCGTTGCCGGCTCCCGGTACCGCGGTGACTTTGAGGAACGCCTGAAGAAGGTGCTCAAGGAAATCCGCACCCGCGGAGACATCATCCTGTTCATCGATGAGATCCACACCCTGGTTGGTGCGGGAGCCGCGGAAGGCGCCATCGACGCGGCCTCCATCCTGAAGCCGATGCTGGCCCGCGGTGAACTGCAGACCATCGGTGCCACCACCCTGGACGAGTACCGCAAGCACATCGAGAAGGACGCCGCCCTCGAGCGCCGTTTCCAGCCGATCCAGGTCAAGGAACCTTCCGTTGCGCACTCCATCGAGATCCTGAAGGGCCTGCGGGACCGCTACGAAGCGCACCACCGCGTGTCCATCACGGATGCCGCACTGACGTCGGCCGCGACCCTGGCCGAGCGCTACATCAGTGACCGGTTCCTGCCGGACAAGGCCATTGACCTGATCGACGAAGCCGGTGCCCGGCTGCGGATCCGCCGGATGACGGCGCCGCCCGAGCTCAAGGAAATCGACGAGAAGATCTCCGCGCTCAAGCTGGAGAAGGAATCAGCCATTGATTCCCAGGACTTCGAAGGCGCCGCCTCCCTGCGGGACAAGGAGCAGAAGCTCCACGACCAGCGCGCGGAAAAGGAACGCCAGTGGAAGTCCGGCGGCCTGGATGACATCGCCGAGGTGGATGAGGAACTCATCGCCGAGGTGCTTGCCAACTCCACCGGCATTCCCGTGGTCAAGCTCAACGAAGAAGAATCCACGCGCCTGCTCAAGATGGAAGACGAGCTGCACAAGCGCGTCATCGGTCAGGACCAGGCCATCAAGTCCATCTCGCAGGCCATGCGCCGTACGCGTGCCGGACTCAAGGACCCGAAGCGTCCGGGTGGCTCCTTCATCTTCGCCGGCCCCACCGGTGTCGGTAAGACTGAGCTGGCCAAGGCGCTGGCGGAATTCCTCTTCGGCGACGAAGAAGCCCTGATCACCCTGGACATGTCCGAATACTCCGAGAAGCACACGGTTTCCCGGCTCTTCGGTGCTCCTCCCGGGTACGTCGGCTACGAAGAAGGCGGGCAGCTGACCGAAAAGGTCCGCCGCCGTCCGTTCTCCGTGGTGCTGTTCGACGAGGTGGAAAAGGCCCACGCGGACCTGTTCAACTCGCTGCTGCAGATCCTCGAAGACGGCCGCCTGACGGACAGCCAGGGCCGGGTGGTGGACTTCAAGAACACCATCATCATCATGACCACCAACCTGGGAACCCGGGACATCTCCAAGAGCGTGTCCACCGGTTTCCAATCCGGCACCGACACGAAGACCGGCTACGACCGGATGCGGGCCCGGGTCACGGAGGAGCTGCGCCAGCACTTCCGCCCCGAGTTCCTCAACCGTGTTGATGACACGGTGGTCTTCCCGCAGCTCACGCAGGACGAGATCGTCCAGATCGTTGACCTGTTCCTGGAACGCCTGGGCAAGCGCCTGGCGGACAAGGGCATGACCATCGAACTGACTCCGGCCGCCAAGGTCCTGCTGGCGACCCGGGGCTACGATCCCGCCATGGGTGCCCGGCCGCTGCGCCGGACCATCCAGCGCGAAATCGAGGACCAGCTGTCGGAGAAGATCCTGTTCGGGGATCTCAAGCCCGGCGAACTGGTTTCCGTGGACGTGGAGGGCGAAGGCGACGACGCCAAGTTCACGTTTGTGGGCCACGGCGCGCCGAAGGCCCTTGAGGAAGCGCCCTCGGCAATTGAAGCCGGCGTCGGCGACTAACAGCCGAGCTGCCGGCCAACGGCACACGCTATGAGAAGGACCCGGTGGCATCCGCCCGCCGGGTCCTTTTCATGTGCCGTGCGGGAAGCATGCGGATCCCCGGCGCCCGCTTTACGCAGTGGCCCCGGGCGGTCCTAGACTGAACCGGTGACTTCTCCCTTGACCATCACTGTCCGCCGCGCCCGCACCTCCGACGTTCCCCGCATCCGGGCCCTCGTGGCACCGCTGGCGGACGAGCGGATCCTGGTGGCCAAGGAAGCCGTGGCCTACTACGAGGGGCTGCAGGAGTTTCGGATCGCTGAAGGGCCCGACGGCGAGGTGGTCGGGTGCGGGGCGCTGCACGTGATGTGGGAAGACCTGGCGGAAGTCCGGACCCTGGCCGCTGACAGCAGCTGGCGCGGCCGCGGTGTCGGCCATATCCTGCTCGAGGCGCTGCTCGCCGAAGCCGCCGAGATCGGTGTCCGGCGCGTTTTTTGCCTGACCTTCGAGGTGGAGTTTTTCCGGCGCCACGGATTCGAGGTGATGGCCAACCAGTCGGCGGTGGATCCCGAGGTCTATTCGGAGCTGCTGCGCTCCCACGACGAAGGAGTGGCCGAGTTCCTGGATTTGGCCCGGGTCAAGCCCAATACCCTGGGCAATACCCGCATGATCCGTTCCCTGTAGCCGCATCTTTCCGGGGGCGCCGCTGTTCGCGAACAGAGTAACCGGACGATATTGCTGGCATTTCGCCGCCACAAATGGATACGCTCAGGGTACTTAGCATCACCAACGGCCCGAAGAATGAGTGACAGTTTATGCTGCCGCACCGGGCCACGATCAGAAAGCGGGATCCACTTATGGGCGCAGATGACAAGGTGCAGAATTCAGCCGAGAAGCTGGGCGGCAAGGTAAAGGAAGGCCTGGGAAAGGCCACCGGCAACGAAAGCATGGAAGCCGAAGGCCACGGTGACCAGGCGAAAGGCAGTGCCAAGCAGGCCGGCGAAAACATCAAGGACGCTTTCAAGGGCAAGTAGGTCCTGAGAGCAGGGCGCGGGAGGGGTTATCCAACCCCTCCCGCCGCTGTTTAACCAGGGGTCGGCGACGGGCTCTCCGGCGGGCTTCCCTGCCACGTCCGGCCTGTCCAGCGGGCACATGCCGGAGTAGGGTCTTGAGCAACTCAGGGTTAATTCCTGGAACCGGCAGCGGCGCCGTGCCGGCCGGGACGCCTTCGCTGAAGGAGCTGCTCGAGAATGAAGAAACTCATCAATGACCCGCGCCGGGTGGTTACGGAATCGCTGGCCGGCTTTGGGCTGGCACATCACGACCTGGTTCGGGTGCACAGCGACCCGGACTTTGTGGTGCGCAGGGAGCCGGCGAGGGACAAGGTGGCCCTGGTGTCCGGCGGAGGAAGCGGCCACGAGCCGCTGCACAGCGGGTATGTGGGCCGCGGCATGCTGGATGCGGCGGTGCCCGGGGCGGTCTTCACCTCCCCCACCCCGGACCAGATCCTTCCCGCAATCACCGGTACCGACACCGGAGCCGGGGTCCTGCTGATCGTCAAGAACTACACCGGCGACATCCTGAATTTTGAGACTGCCGCCGAGCTGGCCCAGGCGGAAGGCGTCAACGTCGCCACGGTGGTGGTCAACGACGACGTCGCCGTCGAAGACTCGCTGTACACCGCCGGACGGCGCGGGGTGGCCGGAACCGTGCTGCTGGAGCGCATTGCCGGCGGTGCTGCGGAGCGGGGGGATTCGCTGGAGCAGGTGGCGGCAGTGGCCGAACGGGTCAACGCCAACGTCCGGTCCATGGGAGTGGCCCTGGCGCCGTGCACCGTTCCCCACGCGGGAGAACCCAGCTTCACCCTGGCGGAGAACGAGATTGAGTTGGGCGTGGGCATCCACGGCGAACCTGGCCGGCATCGGCTGCCGATGGCGCCCGCCGACAGCATCACCGACCAGCTGCTGGACCCGGTCCTCAGCGATCTGGGCGCCGCGTCCGGGGACAAGGCCCTCCTGTTTGTGAACGGCATGGGCGGCACGCCGCTCAGCGAGCTGTACATTGTCTACCGCAGGGCCGCGGAAGTCCTGGCCGAGCGTGGCATCCGCATTCAACGGTCGCTGGTGGGCAACTACATCACCGCGCTGGACATGCAGGGCGCGTCAGTGACGGTGCTGCGGCTGGACGAGGAGCTGACCGAGCTGTGGGATTCCCCCGTGCACACGCCGGCGCTGCGCTGGGGGGTCTGAGGGATGGCACTGGATGCGGCATGGGCCGCCAAGTGGATGCGTGCCAGCGCTGCGGCCATGGCCGAGAACCGGCAGCGGCTGATCGATCTGGACCGGGACATCGGCGACGCCGACCACGGCGAAAACATGGACCGGGGCTTTTCCGCCGTCGTGCAGAAACTGGACGCCGAAGGCACGCCGGCCACCCCCGGCGACGTCTTGAAGCTGGCAGCCATGACCCTGATGTCGAAGGTCGGGGGCGCGGCAGGACCGCTGTACGGGACGGCTTTTCTGCGCGCCTCGACCGCGGCGGGCAACAGCCCGGAGCTGGACCCTGCCGCCGTCGTCGCGGTCCTCACCGCCGCCCGGGACGGCATCGTGGCGCGGGGCAAGGCGGAACCCGGAGACAAGACCATGGTGGATGCGTGGACCCCCGCAGTGGAAGCAGCGCAAACTTCAGCAGCGGCGCAGGCGAGCAGCTTGGAGGTGCTGTCCGCGGCGGCAAACGCCGCCAACGCCGGATTGGCCGGGACAGAACCGCTGATCGCCCGCAAGGGGCGGGCCAGCTACCTGGGGGAGCGCAGCGCCGGACATCTTGACCCCGGGGCGGCCTCCACGGCCCTGATCCTGCAGGCGGCGGCCAGGACAGCGGGAGAGGGCACATGAGCGTAGGTCTGGTCATCGTTTCCCACAGCGCCAAACTGGCGGAAGGCGTCCGGGAACTGGCGGCGCAGATGGCCGGCGACGTGACGATCGCGCCGGCCGGCGGTACTGACGACGGCGGCATCGGCACCAGCCTCGACAAGATCACCGCCGCCATCGCCGTCGCTGACACCGGCGAGGGCGCGGTGCTGCTGGCCGACTTGGGCTCGGCCGTCATGACCGCCGAAATGGCAGTGGAATTTTTGGACGATGAGCAGCGCGGCCGGGTGCGGCTGGCAGACGCGCCGCTGGTGGAAGGAACCGTGGCGGCCGCCGTCGCTGCGCAGGGCGGCAGGACACTCGCCGCCGTGGTGCAGGAGGCTGAGTCCGCCGGCCGCATCCCGGCCCGGGCACCTGCTGCAGCGGCGGGCACGGCAGCGGGCACGGCGGCCGGGGGAGGGGCCGGGGAGTCGGAGGACGGCCTGGATGGCTTCGACCCCGACGACGACGGTGTGCACACCGGATCGTGGGAGATCATCAACCGGGCCGGCCTGCATGCCCGTCCGGCAGCCGCCGTCGCCCAGGCGATGTCCGACCTGGATGCTGAGGTGCGCATCAACGGCGTGGACGCGAAATCGGTGATGATGCTGATGTCCCTGGGCCTCGGTCCGGGACAGACCCTCACCGTGGCAGCCCGCGGCCCCGATGCCGCCCGGGCAGTGGACATCATGGCGCTGGAGGTGCGGAACGGTTTCGGAGAGATCTAGCGTTCCCGGCGAGAGTCAGGCCGGCAACTGCAGGCCGCTCTCGGTCTCCTCGGCCAGCCGGTCCGTCAGGAGCCCGGCCAGCGCCCGCTCGAGCTGCTCGGCCGGAGCGTTGAGCGCGTGCAGCGCCGCCAGCGGGGCGAGCTCGGGATCAGCCTCCGGCGCCACGAGGTCCAACGGACCCAGCAGCAGCGTCCGGAGCACCGGGCCTCTTGCCTGCCGCAGCACGGCCATGACGGCGCCGCGGACCTGGCGGTCGGTGCCGGCCCAGGACTGGCCCTTGGGGATGTAGTCCGGGGCAGGTTTTCCGGCCGCCACCCACGCGCAGTGCCGGAGCACCGGACAGACCTCGCACTTGGGGCTGCGGGCGGTGCACACCAGGGCGCCGAGTTCCATGACCGAGGCGTTCCAGGCGACGGAAGCGGCGTCGTCGTCGGGCAGCAGGGCAACGGCCAGGCGCATTTCCGCGGCGTTCAGTGCCGGCGCGGGCAGGGCCTTGCCGCCGACGGCGCGGGCATGGACCCGGCGGATGTTGGTGTCCACCACCGTTTCCCGGCGGCCGAAGGCGAAGGACGCGACTGCCGCAGCGGTGTAGGTCCCCACTCCCGGCAGGGTCAGGAGCTCGGCGGAGGTTTCCGGAACGCGGCCGCCGAAATCGGCGGTCATGGCCGTGGCCGCTGCGTGCAGGCGAAGGGCGCGGCGGGGATAGCCGAGCCGCCCCCAGGCGCGCACTGCTTCCCCGCTGGGTTCGGCAGCCAACGCGGCAGGAGTGGGCCAGCGCGCCATCCACTGCTCCCACACCGGCAGCACGCGGACCACGGGGGTTTGCTGGAGCATGATTTCACTGACGAAGATTCCCCACGGGCTGCAGCCGGCCTCCCGCCACGGAAGGTCGCGCGCATTGGCGGTGAACCAACTGATGATCTCCGTATGCAGCTGCGGCGCCTGCTGCGGACCCGGTCCCATGCAATCTCCCTCGGTTATGACCAGCAATACTCTACTGACCGGCGTGGTGCGGCAGGTAATCCGGACCCGTATACCTAGCCTTAAGGCATGGTTGGTAATGGATCATCAGACTCCTCTTCGGGGAACACAGCATCAGAGCACACAGCGTCAGGGAACACCGCCCCCGGACACCCGAGCGCGGCCGTCTACCGGCGTCGGCGGATAGTCGCCGGCCTCCTCGGACTGCTGGTTCTGATCGCCCTGATCGCGGGCATCGCCGCCGTGGCGAACGCGCTTCGCGGAGACGAGCCGGCGGCCGCCGACAGCGGCACTGAAGCCACCATTCCCGGCCCGGACAACAAGCAGCCCGGCGCCGCGGACACCACGGCAGCTCCCGGCGGAAAGCCGTCTCCAAAGCCAACCGCCTCCTCACCCGCGCCGAGCGGCGGGGCTGAACCGGCGTCGAAACTGTGCCCGGAAGAATCCGTCCAGGTCGCTGCCACCACCGACGCACTGAGCTATTCCGCAGGCACAACTCCGGTGCTGACCATGACGGTGACCAACAACGGCGCTGAGCCATGCGACGTCAACGTGGGGACCAGCCAGATGGAATTCACCGTCACCAGCGGCGCCGACCGGATCTTCTCGTCACGGGACTGCCAGCAGGCCGGCGAGGACCTGCTCAAAACCATCAAGCCCAACAGTGTGGAAACGGCCAAGTTCACGTGGGAGCGCCAGCGTTCAGCACCCGGCTGCTCGGAGGTTCCCAGCAATCCGAATCCGGGAACCTACATGTTCACCGCCCGGCTGGGAAACATCAGCAGCGGGACCTCGGTTTTCGAACTCGAGTAGCTACATGAACCGGTCAAGCAGGCTGGTCTCGGCAATGCGGGAGAGCCCTTCGCGCACCATGCGGGCGCGCTGGTCTCCGATGCCGTCCACGGTCATCAGATCGTCAATGTTGGCGGCCATGAGGTTCTGCAGCCCGCCGAAGTGGTCCACCAGCCGGTTCGCGACGGTCGGCGGCACCGATTTGATGTTGCTCAGCAGCCGGTAACCGCGCGGCTGCACCACGGCCTCCAGGGAATCCTGTCCGGGCTGGAAGCCAACGACGGCGGCGATCTTGCCCAAATCGACCATGTCCGAGTCACTGAGGTTCTGCAGGGTGGCGACCTGGTCCTCGGCCCGGCGCTGGCCGTCATGCAGGTCGGCGTAGTCGCGGACAATCATCTCGCTGCCCGGGCCCAGGCCCGCCGTCAGTTCTTCGAGCTGCAGGGACAGCAGCCGGCCGTCCACTCCGAGTTCGAGGACGTACTGGGAGATTTCCTCGGAAATCCGGCGGACCATCTCCTGGCGCTGCAGGGTGACAGCCACATCCCGGACGGTGACCATGGCCTCGATCTCCAGCGCCGACAGCGAGTTGGTGACCTGGTCCAGGCGGGCGCGGTAGCGCTCCAGGGTGGCCAGCGCCTGGTTGGCGCGGGCCAGCACCGGTTCGGAGCCCTCCAACACGTGGCGGAGGCCCCGGACATAGAGCTGGATGATTTGCATGGACTGGCTGACCGAGATGATGGGGAATCCCGTTTCGACGGCCACGCGCTCGGCTGTGCGGTGGCGGGTGCCGGATTCATGCGTCTCAATGGTGTGGTCCGGAACCAGCTGCACGGCGGCCCGCAGAATGGTCTTGGCATCATTGTCACAGACGATGGCACCGTCCATCTTGGCCAGCTCGCGCAGGCGGGTGGGGGAGAAATCGATGCCGATGTCGAAGCCGCCGGAGCAGATGGAGTCAACGGTGCGATCGAACCCCAGCACGATCAGGGCTCCCGTGCGGCCGCGCAGGATGCGTTCCAACCCGTCGCGGAGCTCGGTTCCGGGCGCTACCCGGGCCAGAGTGGCTTTCAGCGAATCTTCGGGACTGCGTGCCATGGTCACTTCCTTCCGGCCATCGGGCCCACGGGCGTTCTGGGCGGGCGCTGCACAGACACTTTCCCTATAGTAGTGGTCCGGCAGGGGACAATGGCGACTTTTGTGCCGTGCGCAGCACAGAGCCGAGCCGGCCCGGCGGCCGCCGCCGGGATCGCGCGCGGGCCGCCTAGAACAGCAGCTCGAGGGCTTCCGTGAGGGTGGACACCTCCCTCACCTTGAATCCGGCCGGAACCGCGACCGGGCCGTTGGGCGACGCCGGAACCACCGCATGCGTGAAGCCCAGGCGCTCCGCTTCGGAGATTCGCCGGGCGATGCCGGGAACGGGCCGCACCTCGCCGGCCAGGCCGACCTCCCCAAATGCGATCAGCTGCGCCGGCAGCGGCTTGTTCATTTTGGCCGACGCCACGGCCAGTGCCACGGCCAGATCGGTGGCCGGTTCGCTGAGCTTGACCCCGCCCACTGTGGCCACATAACTGTCATCCTTGGCCAGGTTCATCGACGCCCGCGCCTGCAGGACGGCCAGGAGCATGGCCACCCGCGAGGAATCCAGTCCGCTCGTGGCGCGGCGGGCCTGCGAGTTGCTGGTTTCGGCGAGCAGGGCCTGGACTTCGGCGACCAGTGGCCGTTTTCCTTCGAGCGTGACCGTGATGCAGGTGCCCGACACAGGTTCCTTGGTGCGGGAGACAAAAAGCCCGGACGGATCGGCGAGCCCGACGATTCCGTCCTCGGTCAGGTCGAAGCAGCCCACTTCGTCGGTGGGACCGTAGCGGTTCTTCACGGCCCGCAGCAGCCGCAGCCGCGAGTGGCGGTCTCCGTCGAACTGGCACACCACATCCACCAGATGCTCCAGCAGCCGAGGCCCGGCAATGGAACCGTCCTTGGTGACGTGTCCCACGAGCAGGGTGGTCATGTTCCGGGTCTTGGCGGCATTGATCAGGGAGGCAGCCACTTCGCGCACCTGGCTGACCCCGCCGGCGCTGCCGTCCACGGCCGAGCTGCTCAGGGTCTGCACCGAGTCAACGATCAGCAGCGCCGGTTTAACCTGCTCCACCTGGCCCAGGGCTTGGCCCAGGTCAGTTTCAGCACTCAGATAAAGAAAATCGGACACCGCGTTGATGCGTTCGGCGCGCAGCTTCACCTGGGCGGTGGACTCCTCGCCCGTGACGTACAGAACGTCCCGGCCAAGGTTTCCCACCTTCGCGGCAACATCCAGCAGCAGCGTAGACTTGCCCACCCCCGGCTCACCGGCCAGCAGGATGACGGCGCCCGGGACCAGCCCGCCGCCCAGGACCCGATCCAGCTCGTTCACGCCGGTGGGCTGGTAGGAAGCGGAAGTGGCATCGACGTCGGCGATCCGCAGGGCAGGCCGGGCCACGGTGGCCGCGGCCGTGGTGCGGGCCACCACCTCGCTGGCTTCCTCGACGGTTCCCCAGGCCTGGCACTCCCCGCACCGGCCCACCCACTTGGCGGTGGTCCAGCCGCATTCTGCGCAGCGGTAGTTAGCGGTTTTTGCGCGGGTAGTCTTCGTGGCCATGGAATCAGGCTATCCCGCGCCGGTGACACTTCTGTTCCGGCCGGCAGCGCTGGTCAGCAGGCCACTTCCGCAGGCCACTCGCGCGGGCCTCACACGTCCGCGAGGTAGCCCACTGCCTCTTCATGGGTCAGGCCGGTGGACTCGAGCAGGTCCACCACCAGGGGCCGAAAGAGCATGACGAGGGCGTCCCCCTGGATGTCAGTGACCCCCAGTGCGCCGGGGTTCAGCTGCGCACCAACCAGGGCCAGGCCGTTGCGGGCCTGCCGCAGATGCTTCTCGCGGGTTCCGCCTGATTCCCCGCCGGCCAGCGCACGGGCCAGGATGTCGACGGCGTCCGCCGTGTCGTTCACGACCTCGGCAACACGCTCAATGGCCTCGTCGTGCAACGCCGCATGGTTGATGACCGACGTGGTGCGCCGGGCGAAGACCCTGCTGTTGCGCACCGCCAGATCCAGATAGCCGATGGAACCGCGCAGGTCGCCCAGCTCGGCGAGATGCCGGCGATAGGCAGGGGAGATGCGGGCCACCTCCCGGGCGTCACGGACGCTGCGGGCCACGGCGTCGAGCTGGGGCTGGGTGTTGCGGGCACGCACCAGGGCATGCCAGGCGATGGTCGAGTCGCTTTTCGCCACCGCTTCAGCGCACTGGCGCAGCACGGCCGAGAGCTCATGCAGCAAATCCCGGACATTGGACTGCGGTTCCCGCCGCGGATCGCGCGGTGCCAGCATCGTCACCACCAGGGCAAACAGTCCGCCCACGATGGCATCGAGGCTGCGCGTGAACACGCCGCCGTCCGGTGCCGGAAGCAGCACCACCAGCAGCGATTGCAGGCCCAGCTGGGTCGTGAAGATAACGCCGCGGTCCAGGAAGCGCGCCAGCATCAGGGAAACAAAGAGGACGACGGCGGCCTGCCACAGGCCGGTGCCCAGAACATGCAGGAGCAGTTCTCCCACGGTGATGCCCAGGGTGCAGCCCACGCCCACTTCCAGGACCCGCCTGGTGCGCGGCTCCCGGGAGAAGCCGAGCGAGATCAGGGCTGCCGTGGCTGCGAAAAGCGGGCCTTCATGGCCCAGGACATACTGCGCAAACGCATAGGCGCCCACGGCGCACACCGTCATCTGCGCGGCGGGAAGGATGGAATTGCGGCTGCGGTGAAGCCCCACCCGTATCCGGTTTCGGAGGAATCCCCGGCTCCGGGCAAGACGGTCGTATGGGGGCATGCGAACAGTCTATGGGGCCTCCGCCCCGGCCTCCATCCGGAGGCTCTCCGTGACGGCCGGTGCAAATACTTCTCCCGGGGATTGTTCCACCGCAGGCAAACGTTCCCTGCGGCTCTGTTTGCCGTTCACCTGTCGTTAACCTTGCCCGGCCACCATCTGTGAAGGGGCGGAAATTGGTCCGTCCCGGCGAACGGTTTCCTCACTGCCCTCGCCGCTCCCGCGAAACTCGCCCTTGAAAGGGAACAGACGTGTTGGTAAATGGAAAAGTCCGCACAGCCGCCATCCTCTCGGCAGCTGCCCTCGCCCTGTCAGCCTGCGGCAGCGACAGCGCTGCCGCCCCCGGCGGCGGCACCGCGCCGTCGTCGGCTTCGGACAGCACGCTCACCGGAACCCTGTCCGGGGCCGGAGCCTCCTCGCAGGACTCAGCCATGCAGGCCTGGATCGCCGGCTTCAGCGCGGAAAATCCGGGAGCCGCGGTGCAGTATTCGCCGGACGGATCAGGAGCCGGCCGCGAGGCGCTGCTGGCCGGGGGCGTGCAGTTCGCCGGATCCGATGCCTACCTGGACGAGGAAGAGGCCGCCGCAGCCGCGCAGGTCTGCGGCCCGGACGGCGCCCTGCACATCCCCGCCTACATCTCTCCGATTGCGGTGGCCTTCAACCTGCCGGGCGTTGAGGAACTGAACCTGGATGCCGACACCATTGCCAAGATCTTCCGCGGCGAGATCACCGCATGGAACGATCCCGCCGTCACGGCGACCAATCCCGGGGCCGAGCTTCCCGGCACTCCCATCACCCCGGTGCACCGCGGCGATGAATCCGGAACCACCGAGAACTTCACCGAGTACCTTGCAGCGGCGGCCCCGGAAGCCTGGACCGACGAAGCGTCAGGTGAATGGCCCGCCGGGATCGGCAACGGCGAAAATGCTTCCGGAACCGGCGGCGTGGTCTCGCTGGTTACCTCCACTGAGGGCGCCGTGACCTTCGCCGACGCCTCAGCGGCGGGAGGCCTGGGTGCGGTCAACGTGCTGGTGGGCAGCGAGTACGTTCCGCTCAGTTCCGAAGCCGCGGCAAAGGCCGTCGAGGCATCCACCCCGGTTACCGGCGAGGGCCGGCCGGACGCGGACATGGCCATGAACCTGGACCGGGACACTGCGGAATCCGGTGCCTACCCGGTGGTTCTGGTTTCCTACCACGTCTACTGCACCGCCTATGAGGACGCCGCAACCGTCGACCTGGTCCAGGCCTTCGGAAACTACGTGGTGAGTGAAGAGGGACAGGCAGCCGCCGCGGACGCGGCCGGCAACGCGCCGCTCTCGGATGCCCTCCGTCAGGAAGCCGCGGCCGCCTTGGACAGCATCAGCGTTCTGCAGAAGTAACAACCGTGGGACAGTGAAAAGGCGCGGAAGCGGAAGCCCTGCGCAGGCGGAAAACCGTTGCACAGTGAAGGACAGCCGAAGATGTGGACAGTTTCACTGTGGCAAAGGGAACCTGCGCAGGGTCAGTAGAGTGTTTAAGTAGATGCCAGTGAAGAACCGAAGGGTTGTGCAGTGTCCAGCAAGTCCATAGAAGGCACCGGTGGTGCCGGCCGTGCCGGAGACAAAGTCTTTTCCGGCATAACTCTCCTGGCCGGCTGCCTCATCCTTCTTGTCCTGTTTTCCGTGGCCATGTTCCTGCTCTGGCAGGCGCTGCCCACGTTCACCGCGGACCCCGCGGACATCAGCGGCGGAAAGGGTTTCCTCACCTACATCTGGCCGCTGGTCATCGGCACGGTGATCGCCGCGGCGATCGCCCTGGTCATCGCGACCCCGGTGGGAATCGGCGTCGCGCTCTTCATCTCGCATTACGCCCCCCGCCGGATCGCGCAGAGCCTCGGCTACCTCATTGACCTGCTCGCGGCCATCCCTTCGGTGGTTTACGGCGCCTGGGGCATGATGGTGCTTGCGCCGGCCCTGGTGGGTCCGTACACATGGCTGGCGGACAACGCCGGCTGGATCCCGATCTTCTCCGGCCCGGCCAGCCAGACCGGAAAGACCATGCTGACCGCCGGGATCGTGCTGTCGGTCATGGTGCTGCCGATCATCACGTCGCTGACCCGGGAGATCTTCCTGCAGACCCCGAAGCTGCATGAGGAGGCCGCCCTGGCCATGGGCGCCACCCGCTGGGAAATGATCCGGATGGCAGTGTTTCCCTTCGCCCGGGCGGGCGTGGTCAGCGCCGTCATGCTGGGACTGGGGCGCGCGCTCGGCGAGACCATGGCCGTGGCCCTGGTGCTCTCCTCCGGCGGCCTGATCCCCAGCCTGATCCGGCCGGGAAACCAGACCATCGCAGCGGAAATTGCCCTGAACTTCCCTGAAGCCTACGGGCTGCGCCTGTCCGAGCTGATTGCCGCCGGCCTGGTGCTGTTCCTGATCACCCTGGCCGTGAACGTGATCGCGCGCTGGATCATCAGCCGCCACAAAGAATTCTCCGGAGCCAACTGATGCAGACACAAACACTGAGCCGCCGTCCGGCCACGCTCACCAAGAACCGGCTGCCGCGCTATGCGGTGTGGGCAGCCCTGGGTGCGGCCGTCATCCTCGGGGCTGCGCTCTCGGCCCTGATCGGCTTCGGCATCGCCAGTTTCGCCATCTTCACAGCGGTGATCTTCGTAGTGTCGGCCACCGCGGTGACGTGGATTGTGGAAGGCCGCCGCCGAGCCGTGGACCGCTTTGCCACCTACCTGGTCTGCGGGTCCTTCCTGCTGGCGCTGGTTCCGCTGATCTCGGTGATCTTCACCGTCCTGTCCAAGGGCCTCGCCGGCCTGAGCCCTGACTTCCTGTTCACCTCCATGGGCGGCATGACGGGAGCCGTGGACAACACCAGCGTGCAGACCGGCGGACCCGTGCTGGGCGGGGCGTACCACGGCATCGTGGGCACGCTGCTGATCACACTGTGGGCCACGATCATCTCGGTGCCGATCGGCCTCCTGACCGCCGTCTACCTGGTGGAATACAGCCACGGCGGGCCGCTGTCCCGGGCCATCACGTTCTTCGTTGACGTCATGACGGGCATCCCCTCCATCGTGGCCGGGCTCTTCGCCGCCGCCTTCTTCGGACTGCTGTTCGGCCCGGGCGTTCGCACCGGGTTCGTGGCCGCCGTCGCCCTGTCGGTCCTGATGATTCCGGTGGTGGTACGTTCCACCGAGGAAATGCTGAAGATCGTTCCGAACGAACTGCGCGAAGCCGCCTACGCCCTGGGCGTGCGCAAGTGGCGGACCATCCTCAAGGTGGTGGTGCCGACGGCGATCTCCGGCATCGCGTCGGGCGTGACCCTGGCCATTGCCCGCGTCATCGGCGAAACGGCCCCGCTGCTGGTCACCGCCGGCTTCGTGAACACCATCAACATGAATGTGTTTGCCGGCTGGATGACCACGCTGCCCACCTTCATTTACCGGCAGCTGATGAGCCCCACGTCGCCCACCAACACCGATCCCAGCACCCAGCGGGCCTGGGCCGCGGCGCTGCTGCTGATCATCATGGTGATGCTCCTGAACCTCGGGGCCCGCCTGATCGCCCGGCTCTTTGCGCCCAAGACCGGCCGCTGACCCGGCCCAAGCCGCACTTCGGCGGCTGCCTGCACTCCACAGCAGCCCGCCGCCACCGAAAATTCCGAACAGAAGGAAACACATGTCCAAGCGAATCGACGTCAAGGACCTCAACGTCTACTACGGCGACTTCCTGGCCGTAGAAAACGTCAACATCAACATTGAGGCCCGGTCCGTCACGGCGTTCATCGGTCCCTCCGGCTGCGGCAAGTCCACGTTCCTGCGGACGCTGAACCGGATGCATGAAGTCCTCCCCGGTGCGCGGGTGGAGGGCGAAGTGCTGCTCGACGGGGAGAACCTCTACGGCCCCGGCGTGGATCCGGTAACCGTCCGCAGCCACATCGGCATGGTGTTCCAGCGCCCCAACCCGTTCCCCACCATGTCCATCCGCGACAATGTGCTGGCCGGCGTGAAGCTGAACAATAAGCGCATCTCCAAGTCCGACGCCGATGACCTGGTGGAAAAGTCCCTCACCGGCGCCAACCTGTGGAAGGAAGTCCGCGACCGGCTGGACAAGCCCGGTTCCGGGCTTTCCGGCGGCCAGCAGCAGCGCCTCTGCATCGCCCGCGCCATCGCGGTGTCGCCGGAAGTCATCCTGATGGATGAGCCGTGTTCGGCGCTGGACCCCATCTCCACGCTGGCCATCGAGGACCTGATTGAGGAACTCAAGAGCGACTACACGGTGGTGATCGTGACGCACAACATGCAGCAGGCCGCCCGGGTGTCGGACAAGACGGCGTTCTTCAACATTGCCGGCACCGGCAAGCCCGGCAAGCTGATCGAATACGCGGACACCCCGGTGATCTTCAGCAACCCGGCCCAGAAGGCCACTGAGGACTACGTCTCCGGCCGCTTCGGCTAAGGAGTACCGCTTCACCGGGGAGTCCGCCCGGAGTGCTCAGAGCAGCGCGTGAAGCCCGAGGGAGTGCTCAGAGCAGCGGGCTGAGCGCCAGGAACAGGATGCCGCCGAGCACTGCGGTTACCGGCGCCGTGGTCAGCCAGGTGACCAGGATTTCCCGCAGGGGAATGAACCGGACCGTTGAAAACCGCTGGTTGGCGCCGGCGCCCACAATGGCCGACGTCATGGTCTGCGTGCTCGACAGCGGTATCTGCAGCCACAGGGCACCCGTGAACAGCATGGAGGAGCTGACCGCCGTCGCGCTCATGCCGCGCAGCGGATCGATGCGCACCAGCCGGTTGCTCAGCGTGTGGCTGATCCGCCAGCCGCCGAAAAGGCTGCCCGCGGCGAGTGCGGAGCCGGAGAAAATCTGGACCCAGAGGGGAATGCCGGTGTCGGTGGCGGAGCCTGCTGCCACCAGCGCCAGGACAATAACCGCCATTGTCCGCTGGCCGTCCTGCATGCCGTGGCCCAGCGAGAACGCCGATGTGAAGACTGACTGGGCGATCCGGTTTCCGGCGTCGCCGCGCCGCGGCGAGCTGTAGCGCATGAGCCAGGTGGCCGGAAACACCAGCAGATAGGCGAGCCCGAAGGCGACAACGGGGGAGAGCAGCAGCGGCAGGACGATCTGCTGCAGCAGCACCTGGTAGGACTCGGCGATGTTGGGCCCGCCCACCAGTGTGGACGCTGCGCCCGAGCCGACGATGCCGCCCACCAGCGCGTGCGTGGAGGAGGAGGGCATGCGCCGCCACCAGGTCCACAGCCCCCAGCCGCACGCGGCCAGCAGCCCGGCGATCAGGATGCCCAGCCCTGACGTTCCTTCGGGCAGCTGGATAAACCGGTCAGCCAGCACCAGGGCCAGGGCGGTGCTCAGCAGGGCGCCGGTCAGGTTGAAGACGGCGGCCAGGACGACGGCGACCGTGGGAGTCAGGGCCCGGGTGCGCACCGCGGTGGCAACCGAGTTTGAGACGTCATGAAAGCCGTTGATGAAGGCGTAGCCTCCGGCGAAAAGCACGACGGCGGCCAGCAGGACCGTCTCCACCTAGGATTCCCGGACCAGGATGCCGCCCACTGCAGTGGCGCACCGGCGAAGCTGCGTGGTGGTTCCGGCCAGCTGCTCGGCCAGGTCCCGGTGGCGGGCGTAGCTGAGTGGTTTGTGGTCGCGCAGCAGTTCGGAAATCCAGATCCGGTGCGTGCGCTCCGACCGCTTGGACAGCCGCAGCATCTCAATCCAGTAGTCATCGAGGTCTTCCAGCGAGGCCAGGCGGCGCATGGCGCCGACGGTCAGTTCCGCCTGCCGGCCAATCACTTCGAGCTGTTCGGCGGCACGGCCGGAGATGCCGGTGAGGCGGTACAGGGCCACCACTTCCGCGGCTGCATCCAGGTTCTCCATCGCCGACATCAGGATGAGCGAAAGACCATAGAGATCCTCGCGCGGCAGCGGATTGATGAAACTGGACCGCATCTGCGTCATCAGGGCGAAGTGCAGGTCCGTCGATTCGGCTTCGAGCTGGTGCATTTGCTCAGCGAGGCGGTCATAGTCCGCCGCTTCGGCGCCAAGGACTTCGGAGAGCGTGCCCGCGCCGCGCACCAGCACGCTTCCCATCTTGGACAGGATCTCAAGCCCGGCATTTTCCTGAGGAAAGAGCCGCAGCCTCACTGGGTAACCCGGAAACGTCGGGTGCCGTATCGGCCCTGCAGGAAGTAGGTCACGGGGCTAAGATTATCGGCTGGTCGGGTAGACACAAAAGCGGTGCCGGACCGGGAGCGCCTCTCGGCGGAAGGCCGCTCGAAGCGGCTCTAAGTTGAAGCCCGGGGGTTCCGCAGTCCGACACCAATTTCAGTTTTCTACTCTTCGGCGACGATGTCAACACGAGCGCCGGCGGGCCCTTAATCCAGCTCTCCCCGGCGCCATGCAGCAGCGGAGTGCTCCAGGTCCTCGGCCGTCCTGACGAGCTGGCGTGCGTTGCGGGTCAGCTGGCTGGCCGTCCCGGCGCTTCCGGTCTCGGCTGAATCCGCATGATGGGTCTGCCCCAGGGCAACCACGCGGCAGAAGGCGGCAAAGCGCTCCAGCGCCACATCAAACTCCCCTTCGAAGGCTCCGGAGAGGATGGTGTCGGCCATGGCCTTGACCTCGTCGGCCCCCAGCGGCTCGGCGACGCCGGCGACGACCTTGGAGACCTGCGCGACGTCCTTGCCCGCCGCGTAGTACGAGGCGATGCGCTCGGGATTCTGCTGGGTGGCAGCACGGAGGGCATACAGGCGCCACAGGGCGCCGGGCAGGGAGCGCGGAGGGCTTTCCGCCCAGAGTTCCGCAATCGATTCGAGCCCCTGCTTGTCGGCGAGCTTCACCAGGCGGCGGGTGATCTCCGGATCGTCGCTTTCGCGACCGTGGTGGACCAGGGCCTGGGCAGCCAGATGGGCTGCTTCCGAAACCCGGGCCGGATCCGCGCCTCCGGGGAAGTTGGCGAAATCCAGGGGAGCGTACAGCTTGGGCTTGTGATGCCGTGGCGGCAGAGAATTCGACTCACTCATATTTTGAGAATACTCCGCAGCGGGAACGGGCGTCGAGGCGGCTCCGCGCCGTCCGGCCGGACCTGCCAAGCCGGGCTCCCGCGGCGAAACGGCAAGACTCCCGGGGCTGTTTTCGTGAGATGCGTCCCGCGTGCGATAAAGTGGAGAAGTCGATTCGTCGACGGCTGGAACGAACCGGGGAAACCGGAGGAGATCCGCAGGGAAACCTGCAGGAAACCCTCGGTGCCACGGGTTTGGAAAGCCGTCCCGATATGGCGGGGGGCCTTTAGCTCAGTTGGTAGAGCATCGGACTTTTAATCCGTGGGTCGTGGGTTCGAGCCCCACAGGGCCCACCATGGAATGGGCCGGTTCATTCGTTAGCGGATGAACCGGGACTTCGGCAGCACCCCGGTCTTCGGACCGGGGTGCTTTCTTTTTGCTCAGCAGCGGCGGTGTGACCGCGGCGATCGAATCCGACCATGGGTGCGCTCTCGGAGAGTAGGTTGCGGGAGAAACCGACCGTATGTGCACTCTCGGTGGGGGCCGTGCGGTGAGTGTGCAGGTATGGCGACTTCAGTGCACGGTGGCCCACCGAGTGTGCAGGTATGGCGACCTCACGGCATCGAATCCCGCCATAGGTGCGCTCTCGGAGAGCAGGTTGCGGGAGAAACCGACCGTATGTGCGCTCTCGGTGGGGGCCGTGCGGTGAGTGTGCAGGTATGGCGACCTCGCAGCGAGGCGGCATACCCAGCTGGGGTGCCGGGTGCTAACCGATCAGCCATTTTTCAGGGTGCAGTGGAAGCGATGAACCTCCCCCTGGGCGCGGCGCGGCCGTCGACCCGGCCTTCTGGGTGATCTTCAGACCGGGTCAGGCGGGAGCGGTGCCGTTCACTGCTCTTTGCTGCCGGCTTCCTCTTCGGCGTTCAGCCGGCTAACGACGGCGGCGGGCACCGGACGGCGGCGGGTGGTGTCGAACTTCATCAGTTTGTGCGTTCCGTCGCAGTACGGCTTGATGGCAGATCCTCCGCACCGGCAGAGGGCGACAGTTTCCCGGTCCCGCGGGATGGGAACGCCATCGGGGGTGACAATCTCAAAGTTTCCACGCACCAGGAGCGGCCCGTTGGGGCAGGCAACCACTGAGGCCGCCGGGCCGGCGGATCCGGGTTCCGAATCCGCCGGAGATTCCGCCGTCGGGCAGCCGCCGCAGTGGTCCGCCCCGCCGGGCCGGCCCGCCGCGCCAAGGGCAGCAGGGCCGGCCGGGTCCGGCAGATCGGGGCGGGAGGAGGTCACGGCGTTGCTCCGGCAGCCACTGCCGCCGCAGCGAGGGCGCCGTCTGCCGCGCCCGAGGCATCCGCGGAATCCACTGATCGCAGGGAAGAGCGGCCGTCCTGCCAGGCGGTGAGCTGGTCCTCGCCCATCATTGCGTCCAGCGTCAGCACCGTGGCCGCGCCGAAAATCACATCGGCGAGCAGCTCGGGGTCCGACTCCACCAGCCCGCCCGCCAGGTCCCGGGCAGCAATCTGCTCGTGCACGGCGTCGGCTTCCACGTGTTCGTCGAAGTAGTACGTGACGTCGTCGTCGAAACCAAGCCGGCGGAAACCGCGGGCGTAGAAGGAATTGGGAATGGACGAGGTGATTTCAAACGCCGCCAGGTGGCCGGCGATGGCACCGCGCAGCCGCCGGTTCAGCCCGAACAGGGACATGGCATTGGATGAGGCCAACGTCACTGCGGGTACGAAGTCCAGGTACCACCCGTACGCCGTTTCCAGCTCGAGGCCCTTCATCGTCACGCCGAAGAGGTGGGAATGCATGCGTTCGGGGCGTCCGCCGCCGTACTCGTCGGCCTGGATTTCAATCAGCGCCGCCTTCGCCCGGCCCACGGGCAGGCGGGGAATGGCCCAGCTGTGGGGATCGGCTTCCTTCAGCTGGTACACGGAACGCAGGATCAGGAACTCCTGCAGCTGTTCCTTGGTCGCCTTGGAGGCGACGTAGCGGGAAACGCTGGGACCGTCGTCGTCGGCTGCCATCCGGAACAGTTCAGCGGCCACTGCCTCGCTGGTGGGCTCGGGCAGCCCGGGAACGGGGACGACGCGGCGCAGTGCGGCCTCGAATGCCTCCTCGAGCTCCAGGCGCAGGCCGACGAGTCCCGGATGCCATTCCAGGCTGTCCGGGACACCGTCCAGTCCGCTGTAGTGCAGTTCGTAGAGGCAGAAAAGGGCCAGCTGCAGGTCCTCGTCACGGAGGATGTCGGCGGTTTCTGCGGCGGCCTGCCGGGACGCCGCCGTCAAGGCCGCGAGCCGTTCTGCTGCCGGCGCATCCGGGGCACGCAACAGGTCAAGGAGTGCGGTGCTGACGGGTCCGCGCGGTGCGGGGATTTTCATTCTTATCCTTTGTGCTCCGTGTAAAGGTGCTCCGTTGCGGTAACGGCAGGGGCCGCGGCCGGACGGTAAATGACGGACATCAGCATACTTGGTAATTCCCTGCCGGTCCCAACCAGTCCGGTACTGCCGCGGCGGACATTGACCTTTCCGCTCATCCGGCGTGAGATGGGAGAAGCAGACTCAGCCACCCGTGGAAAGGGGACGTCAGTGCCGCACATCGATGCCGGATCCGGATTCCTCATTCCCGCGCTGATCCTGATGGTTGCGGCCCTGGCCCTGACCGCCTTCAGAGTGGATGTGGCACTCGCCCGGAACGACGGCGAGAACCTGTTCTGGGTGGGCCTCACCGGGCTGCTGACGGCTCTGCTGGCCGTGGCCTGGGCCGTTGCCGGCAATCCGGAGGCGGGGCCGTGGATTGGGCTGGCTGCGGTCGCCGGGGCAACCGGCGCTGCATCCTGGGTGCGGGTCCGCAACCGGCGGCGCGGGGAGAAGCGGAGGCGGAGCGAACGCCGGCAGCGCATTGCCGAGCTTGAACGCCGCCATGAATCGGTCCTGCTGAGCTGGAGCGCCTACGAGCTGGACGATTGGAAGGCCATGGAGAAGCCGGGGCTGCAGGATGCGGCCAAGCCGGAAACCAGGGCGTTGCTGCGGGCGATGAAGGCAGCGGCGGCGCTCCGCCCGGCCGAGGGGTCGGCCGCGGCGCTGAGCGAGGCCGAACTGGGCAACTACGGTGCCGCCGTCGCGGGGCTGGAAAAGGCCTGGGAGAGCGCTGAGGCAACAGCCGGGGGCGGGCAGGCCGCCTAGCCGGAGGAGCCGTTCGCGGGGACTTCGTCCAGCATCCGCTTAGGCCGGTCAGCGGCGCACCCGATAGCGCAGGTGAAGCACCCGGTTTCCCTGTATCACCACGTCGGGTTCCTCCAACAGGTGCTGGGCGTGGACCGACCCGAAGTAGCGCTTGCCGGACCCGAACACGACGGGTGCGACGTCCATGCGCACTTCGTCGACCAGGCCCGCGGCAAGCGCCTGGCCACCGACGTCGCCGGCGGCGACCTCGACAATGCGGTCACCCGCAAGCTCCTGCGCCCTCGCCACGGCCGCCTCGACGCCGTCGACGAAATGGAACGGCGCCTCGGGGTCCCAGCCCTCGGGCTCCGGCCGGTGCGTCACGACAACCACATGGTCGATTCCGCTGGGGGGCGTTCCGTCCCAGCCGTCGGTCAGGTCGAAGACATGGCGGCCGGCGATGGTCGCCCCGACCTGGTCCCAGTACGACCGGGTGTAATCGTAGGACGCTTGCGACACCTTCAACTCGCCGCTCTCGTCCAACGGCACGTCACCGCTGAGCAGCCAGTCGAACAGCGGTCCGGGCTGGTCGTTCCCGTCCGCGATGAAGCCGTCTACTGACACGGTGCCGGACAGAACTACCTTGGCCATGGGTGCTCCTCTGCTTGAGGCCTGGGCACGTACGCAAGGCCCACGGTAGCGCCGTCGCCCCGCCCCGAACATCCCCTGCATTGCGAAGAGCCGAAAAACTCTGGACGGACCGGCGGTTTGGTGTCAGGCTCATGGGCATGACCGGGCACAGCAGGGACGATGTTGACCTTTCCCGCAATTCCGAACAAAGCCGTTACGAGCTCCGAATAGGCGGTGAGCTGGTGGGCACGGCCGACTATGTCGAAGAGTCGGATTCAGTGGCCCTGACGCACACGGTGGTCCGGGTTCAGTGGCGGCATCAGGGGTATTCCTCGATGCTGGTGAAATTTGCCGTGGAAGACGTTATAGCGTCTGGGCGGCGGATCAAGCCTTATTGTTCCTACGCCGCGTCCTACCTGGGGAAACACCGGGAGTTCAGCCACCATGTGTCCTGGCCGCAGGCGGCCCGCTGAGGTTTCCGTACAGGAAATGCGGGAAGAAGGCGGATCAGCAGCGGGAAATAACTTTCCGCTGCGTTAATTGAAGCTGACTCCCCGCTCTGCATATGGGGGGAACGCAGAAGGGGGAGCCAGTAAAAATAGTATAGTTGCATCCGTCCGGAGAAACCAATCGGCGGGAGTCGCCCGTGGCAGTGTCTGCCAAAGCTTTTCAGAGCTGGCGCTCCATGATGGCTCCGCGCGAATCAACGGCGGACCTTTGCCGGATGGCGGGCATCAAACGCTCGACTTTGGCGCAGCAGCTGGTCCGCGGAAAAGTGTCGGAAACCACCGTCGTACGGGTGGCCAGGGCCTGCGACCAAGATCCGGTGGCGGCACTCTCATACTTTGAGGAGTACCGGGATCTGCTGGCCGGTTCCCGCCCTCCGACCGCCGGCGAGCTGATCAGCCAGGTGTCCTACATCTGCATCCTGCAGCTGCTTGTGGCCCGAAGCCTGGAGCCGCTTCCGTCCCCCGGCGAGCTTCCTTCCCTGTGTTCCTATCCGCATCGGAACTCGGTGCGGGCCTGGTTTGAAGCCGTCGACCCCGGGGACCTGCGGCAGCAGCTCAGTGCCCGGAGCGGTGTGGCGCCGCAAAACCTCTCCGCCCAGCTCACCGCCGGCCGGCTGGCCACCGAGCTCGCCGTTGAAGCGGCCCGTCTGGCCGGGGTCTCGCTGACCAGCGGACTGGTGGCCACCGGCCTGCTCACTCCTGACGAGTGCGGCTGGCCGTTGAATGGGCGCGAGCGGGCACTGGCTGAGTTGTCCGACGCGGACCTGGTGTTTCTGGCACGGGACCGGCTGGATACTCTTGGGAAAGCGTTGAAGAAGTTCGAAAACGACGAGAAAAACAACTCAGCACTCTTGGAGCAATTGGGATGACATTACAGTGGACCGCCTTCGGGGTCACGGCTTTCTTCGCCCTGCTTCGGGTGCCCGGCGTGATCCGGGGTGAAAACCGCGGCATATTTGCCGCCCTGGTCCTCATGGCATTGGCGGTGGCGCTTGGCATTCCCTTCTTTTACCTTTCGCTGGATGCGCTGCTGGGTGGAGTGAACATTACGAATCTAGTCATCCGGTACTCGCTGTTTGCCATCTTTCTGATCCTCGGCCTCAAACTTGCCGCCGCCTTTAACTCGCCACGCGCCCGCTGGCTGATCGGCGGACCCGTGGGGCTGAGCGTCCTGGCGGCGGCTGTGGCGGCAGCGGCCGTGCTCTTCGTCATCAGCGACCTGCCGGAATCTTCCACGGCCCTTGAGGCGTATCGGGGCCAGAACACCGTCCTGGCGTACAGCGACGTCGGAAGGGTCTACACGGCTTATGTTGCGGCGTGCCTGGCACCTGCCCTGTCCGCCTACGCGGCTGATTCCCGGCGGCGATGGGATATCCGGCTCAGTGCCGGTCTCATTTCACTCGGAATGGCGGCTGTCGTCATCCACTCCCTGCTAAGCGTGGCGCTGTGGGGCCTGGAGCGGGGTGCCTGGGACTTCCTGCTGAACTATGGGGCAGTCATCGTGGTAGCGCTTGGGCTGACCATCATGTGGAACTCACGCCGGGTTGCCAAAAAGAACCCGGAGCTCGGCTCACTGGCGACGGTATTGGGTTCCAGATAAAGAATTGGTATCGGGCATTCACATTTTCATCATCCTGTGTCAGAATTATGATTATGTAACATCCGCTGCCTGTGGGGGGTCAGCGTGAGGTTACGACCGAAGCCAGCGGATTATGTCCGCTGGCTTCGTTGTATCCGTTCACTGGAATAACGGTGGACGCATCAAGCGGGAGCTGCCGGGTCACCGGGAGCTCCCGCTTTATTCATTTACCGTCGAATGCGGCGCTCTTACGCGTCGAGGTCGGTTTCCAGGATTTTAACCAGGGCGTCGAGGGCGTCGTCGGCGCCTTCGCCCTCGGCGCGCAGCACCACTACGTCACCGTTCGACGCCCCCAGGCTCATCAGCGAGAGCATGCTGGCTGCGTCCATTGCTTCCTCGGCAGGCTCCCCCTCCATCGCAATGGTGACGTCCACGGGCTGCGCCGCCGCGGCCTCGGCGAAGATCGATGCCGGGCGTGCGTGCAGGCCCACGCGGCTGGCAATTGTGGCTTTCCGTTCTGGCATTGGGATTCCTTCCGGTTGTACTCATGATGTGGTGGATGGGAGATGGCCGCACCGGGTGGCGGGGAAGCTGTCACAGGCCCAGCTCTTCCAGTCGGCTGAGCCGGCTGCGCACGGCGGTCCGCGCCTCGGCAGCTGAGGCGGCGGCCAGCGCAACAGAGGCCAGCTCCCGCGCTTCGCTGATGGTGACGGAGGCCAGGACCGCCCCCACGCCCGCCAACGCCCGCGGTGTCATGGACAGCGTATTCACGCCCAGCCCGGCCAGCACGACGGCAAGGGCAGGGTCCGCCGCTGATTCGCCGCAGACGCCCACATTCCTGGGTGCTGACCGGGCGTCCGGCCCCGCCGCGGCCTCGGCGGCGCGGGCGCCGTCGACAGTGCTCTTGATCAGCTGCAGGACTGCGGGCTGCCAGGGGTCGTTCAGGGTTGCCAGGGGTCCAAGCTGCCGGTCTGCTGCCATCGTGTATTGAGTGAGGTCGTTGGTGCCGAGCGAGGCGAAACGCACCTTGGCCAGAATCGCCGACGCCATGACGGCCGCGGCCGGGACCTCTATCATTACGCCGGGAACGGCCAGCCCCGCGGCGGTGCACTTGACCGCAAAGTCGGCGGCTTCCTCCGCCGTCGAAATCATTGGCGCCATCACCCAGACGTCGGCCTCGTGGGCGCCCCCGGCGATGGCGATCGCCTCCAGCTGCCGGCCCAGCACGCCCGGGGAGGTGCTGTCGGTGCGGTACCCCCGCACCCCCAGCGCCGGGTTGGGTTCGGTGGTGTCGGTGAGGAACGGCAGCGGTTTGTCGGCGCCGGCATCCAAGGTGCGGACCACCACCTTTCGGCCGGGAAAGGCGTCAAAGACAGCTCCGTAGGCCTCTACCTGCTCCTCCACGCTGGGCTCGGATTCCCGCCCCAAAAAACAGAATTCCGTGCGCAGCAGGCCGATGCCCTCGGCCCCCGCGACGGCGGCGGCGCGGGCATCCTTGCCGGAACCCACGTTGGCGAGCAGCGGAACGCGGTAACCGTCCGACGTCGTGCCCGTTCCGCTGAACGGCGGCAGGGAAACCCGGGACGCGTACTTCTGCGCCGCCTCCCGCTCGGCGGTGCCGGGGTCCACGATGACGGTGCCGGAAGCCCCGTCCAGATACAGGCTGGCGCCGTCGGTTATGGATTCGGCGTCCACCGCACCGACCACTGCCGGCAGCCCCAGGGAGCGGGCCAGAATGGCGGTGTGGGACTGCGGACCGCCGCCCGAGGTAACCAGGCCGATCACCTTGGCGGGATCGAGCGTGGCCGTGTCCGCCGGAGCCAGTTCGTCGGCGGTCAGGATGAACGGAACGTCGGAATCCGGGATTCCGGGGGCAGGAAGCCCGTCCAGCCGGGCGACGATCCGGGACCGGACGTCCAGGACATCCTGGGTGCGCTCGGCCATGTAGCCGCCCAGGCTCTGCAGCATTGCCGCCACTTCCAGCCCGGCCTCCCACACCGCCCGGTCCGGAGCCATGCCGGCATTGATGTGCTTGCCGGCGGCCTTGAGCAGCATCGGGTCCGTGGCCATCATGGCCGTTGCATCCAGCACGGCTTTGGCGTCGCCGGAGGCCGTTTGGGCACGGTGCCGCAAGTCAGCGCGCACCTCTTCGGCAGCATCCTTCAGGCGGGCCTTTTCGCCATCAACCGTGCTGTCCGCCCCGAACCTGGCGTCAGTCGGCGGCTCGGGCACCGGCGGCGGCATCCGCAGTGAGGGGCCCAGCACCCGCCCGGCACTGACTCCGATTCCCTTGATGGTCCGCATCAGTGTGCCTCTCCATGGGTTAGGGGTGCGTTACGCAACGACCGGCTCCTCGGTTTTCTTGGAGGTCGTGAGCCGCTTGAGGGCCACGTACATCAACCCGCCGGCAACCATTCCGGCGAGAATGGCAACAATAAACATCAGCACGTTGCCGATCGCGAAGAAGACGAAGATCCCGCCGTGCGGTGCCTGCGACGTGACGCCGGCAGCCATGCAGATGGCCCCTGCAACGGCGCCGCCGACCATGGAGGACGGGATCACCCGGAAGGGGTCCGCTGCGGCGAACGGAATGGCGCCCTCGGAAATGAACGCCGCACCGAGCAGCCACGCGGCCTTGCCGTTCTCCCGCAGGGCCATGCTGAACTGCTGCTTGTCAACGACGGTGGCCAGGGCCATGGCCAGCGGGGGCACCATGCCCGCAGCCATCACGGCGGCCATGATCTGCCATGGGGCCTGGTTCTCGAAGCTGCCCTCGCCGAGCCCGGCAACCGCAAAGGCGTACGCCACCTTGTTGATGGGCCCGCCCAGGTCCGATCCCATCATCAGGCCCAGGACAATGCCCAGGACGATGGCGGCTGCCCCGGACAGGCCGGACAGCCAGTCGTTCAGGGCAAGAGTGAGCCCGGCGATGGGCCCGCCGAGGACCAGAATCATCAGCCCGGAGGCTATGAGGGAGGTTATCAAGGGAATAATCACCACCGGCATCAGACCGCGCAGCCAGGTTGGCACCCCCCAGCTGCCCACCCATTTGGCGACAAACCCGGCCAGCAGGCCGCCGATCAGGCCGCCGATGAACCCGGCATCCATGAACAGCGCGACGGCACCGGCAGTGAACCCGGGGGCGATGCCCGGGCGGTCGGCCAGGGCGTAGGCAATGTAGCCGGCCAGCGCCGGAACGAGGAAGCCCAGCGACAGGTTGCCGATTTTCCAGAAGACGGCGCCCAAATAGCCCAGCAGCCCTTCGGGGCCGGGGGAGAAGAGGGTGTTGCCGTCCAGGATGACGTCGCCCGTCAGGACATCGTCATCGTTGGCGAGCGAGAGCTCGTAGCCGCCGAGCAGGAACCCCAGGGCAATGAGCAGGCCGCCGCCGGCCACGAAGGGAATCATGTAGCTGACGCCGGTGAGCAGCGCACGCTTGATCTGGCTGCCGAATCCCTCGCCCTCACCGCCCTGGGAGGCGCGTTCCTCGCCGCCGTCCCCGCCGCCGGCAACCTTGCGGGAATTGGGGTCCTGGGCCGCGGCAATGGCTTCGTCGATCATGACCCCGGGCTCATCGATGCCCCGCTTGACCGGGCCGCTGACCAGCGGCAGCCCGGCGAACCGGCCCTTGTCGCGGACGTCGACGTCGGTCGCGAAAATGACGGCGTCGGCGTTCCGGATAACCGAGGAATCCAGGGGCGTTGACCCGGCCGACCCCTGCGTCTCCACCTGCAGGTCGATTCCGCGTTCCGCTGCCGCTGCCGCCAGCGAATCCGCGGCCATGTAGGTGTGGGCGATCCCGGTGGGGCACGCCGTGACAGCGACCAGGCGCCTGATCGTGCCGCCGGCGGCCTGGCCGCCGGCTTGGTCAGCGGCTTCACTGCCGCGGCCATTCCCCCCGCCGCCGGCCGCAACTCCGGATTCGGGGCCGCCTGCGGGGTGGGCGCCGCCAGTGCCACCTGCGGCTGCACTGGCCCCGGCTGCACTGGCGCCGGTGACGCCGGCTGCGCCCGACGACGTTCCCGCCTGCGATTCCGGCACGGGACCCAGGCCCAGGGCGCCGTCCACCAGGTTGACGATTTCCTGCGGAGACTGCGCGGTCCGCAGTGCCCCGGTGAAATTCTTCTTGATCAGGGATCGGGCCAATTTGGCCAGCAGCTGCAGGTGTTCTTGATCAGCGCCTTCCGGTGCGGCGATGAAAAAGACGATGTCCGCCGGACCGTCCTTGGCGCCCCAGTCCACCGGAGGATTGATGCGGGCCATGGCCAGCGTGGCTTGGGTGACGGCCGAGGAACGGCAGTGCGGAATGGCGATGCCGCCGGGAACGCCCGTGGCAGTCTTGGCTTCACGTGCCATGGCATCCGAATAAAGCTCGTCGAAGCTGGTGGCGCGGCCGCCTGACACGACATTCCTGACCAGGTGCCGGATCACTTCGGCACGCTCAGTCCCCAGGTCCTGGTCAAGTGTGACCAACTCAGGTGTGATGAGTTCAGACATTAGTCTTGCTCCTTAGTGGATGCAGCCTCTGCGGAATCATGGTGCGGCGCTGAAACCGGGCCCGCTATTTCAGTCACGGTCACGGCGCCGGGATCGGTTTGGGCGAGAGTGGGTACCGTGGTGCCCGGCAGCGCTGCGGCCGCCGCCCCATGGGCAACAGCTTGGCGCAGACAGTCCCGCGGCGGGGCACCGGCGACGTCGGCCAACAGGAAGCCCGCCAGCGCCGAGTCCCCGGCGCCGACGGTTGAAACAGCCTCAACGGGCGGCCGGGTGGCCTGCCAGGCACCCTCGGCAGTGACCAGCAGCGCTCCCTTGGGTCCCAGGGTGGCCAGAACCGCCCCGACCCCCCGGGCGATCAGGGTTCGCGCCGCAGAGACAGCCAGCGAAGGATCCTGTTCGAGCTCATCCTCCGTGCCGATGCCCGTCACTTCCGCCAGCTCCTCCGCATTCGGCTTCAGCAGGTCCGGTGCGGCGTTATGGAGGAGCGCCCCGAGGAGCGGAGCACCGGAGGAATCAATGGCTATCCGCGGCGCCCGTTCGCCGAAGCGCTGCCGGACGGCATGGGCCACGAGGGCATAGACATCCGGTGAGGCGCCCGGCGGGAGGGAACCGGCGAGCACCAGCCAGGACGCCGGGGAGCCGTCCTCTCCGGCCGCGCACGTCGTGACCAGCAGGGAAATAAGACCTTCCTGTTCCTCGGCATTGAGGGGAGGCCCCGGCATGTTGATCTTGGTTGTGGTTCCGTCCGGTTCGGTGAGCGTGATGTTGCTCCGGAGCCTGGCCGGGATGGGGAAGTTCGCGTAGCTGACACCGGCGGTGCGGAGCCCGGTCATCACCGGGTCGTTGTCCTGGCCGGGAAGGACGGCAACGGATTGGAGGCCGGATGCCGTCAGCGCCCGGCACACGTTGACACCCTTGCCACCGGGATCCTCGCTGATGGCAGCGGCGCGCTGAACGGCGCCGCGGACCAGCGTGCCGGGCAGCACGACTGTCCGGTCCAAACTGGGATTGACGGTGAGGGTGACGATCATTGAACCACCATTATTCGAAATCCTGGGGGTGCCGCGGATCGCCTCTGCGGAGGGCGCTCTGCGGCGCAGTTGCGGGGAGGGAACCAAGGGCAGGGGCTCGGCGGGGTCGGACGGGGCTCCGTGGTGAGGCCCCTCCAAGGGCGTGGAGGACAAAACATGAACACCTGCAATCTGTGGCCTATGCCACGTCTGGTGCACTCAATTGACTGTATTTTGGTTGATCGGTGATTGCAATGGGCTGCCATTCCAGCGCCCTCCGGGGGTCCAAACGGGCGGATTCATGAGGGTTGATGCGGGTTTCCCGGGTGGGTGACACTGATCGTGCGGGCTCTCATGGCTAAGGTGGGGGCATGGAAAACGTACGCTGGTCCGCGGGCCCTGATGCCCGTGCCGGGACCCATCTCCTGATGATGCTTCACGGATACGGCGCCGACGAAACCGGCATGGCCGAACTCTTTCCGTCCCTGCCTGCCGGGGTGACCGGAGCCGCGCTGCGGGGCACGTTCCCGGTGGGGGACGCCCACGGCTGGTACCTGCTGGATCCCTCTCTCCGGGCGGACACCGCCGAGGTGCTCGAGGCTGCCACCGGGCTCCTGGCACGGGTGGACCGGATCCGCGCCGAGGGATCCTTTACCGGTGTTTCACTGCTCGGATTTTCGCAGGGCATGGCGATGGCAGTGACGCTCCTGCGGCTGCGGCCGGCGGGATTCAGCGCCGTCGTCGGGCTGTCCGGTTTCGTGGCCGAGAACGAGCTGCTGGCCATGGCCGAGCCGCTGCCTGAGCCGGTTCCGTTCTTCTGGGGGCGGGACCGCAACGACTGGGTCATCAATGAGGATGCGATTCTTCATACCCGGAATTGGCTGCAGGAGAATACGTCTTTGACGGCGCGGACCTACCCTGGGATGGGACACTCCATCGGGGCGGAGGAGGCCCGGGATGTGGGCATCTTCCTGCGGCGTTATGTAGCACCCTCAGCGCATGAGGACGCGGAATACAAAGCCTGCTAACATTGATTGGGGGAGAAATAAAATCAGATTCAACTACTACCTAAGCATGCTTATGAAGTAGAGTGGAAGAAAGCGCGGCCCACAGGTCGTTCGAATTATCACTCGTTCACACAGCAAGGAGTATTCATCATGGGTTTCATTGCTTTCCTTATTCTGGGTCTTATCGCCGGTGCAATCGCCAAGGCCATCCTTCCGGGCCGCCAGGGCGGCGGCTGGATCGCTACTCTCGTTCTCGGCGTCGTCGGCGCCCTGCTGGGTAGCTGGATTGGCGGCGCAATCTTCAACAAGGGCACCGACATCTTCTCGCTGACCTCGATTGCCACGTGGATCTTCGCGATCCTGGGTTCCCTCATCGTTCTCGCGATCTACGGCTTTGTTACTCGCAAGAGCAGCAACCGCGCGTAGTTTCTGAACTCCGCACCACGGGTGCGGGATTCATGCAGTCAAAGCGGGGCCGGCGGATTATCCGCAGGCCCCGCTTTTGCTGTACCGGCCTCGCGTAGGCTGGTTAACCGGGCGCGGTGCGTGCACCGGTTGCCCCCAGAGTTCGAGTCGAAGAGGAGCGTTGCCGTGGGTTTTGCATCCAATCGTGCCTTCAAGGTTGCCGGAGGTGCCGTCTTCGAGAAGGACGGAACACCCAAAGCCTCCCTCCTGAGGGCGATGGAGCGGGCGGTCGAGGTCCAGCGGCCCCTTGTCCTTGCCAACATCCGCAGGCTGCAGCGCAAGCATCCCGACGCGACGCCGTCGGAACTGGTGTCGATCATCGAGAAGCACTACCTGGCCACAGTGACCGGAGGGGGCGCGGCAGTCGGGGCGACCGCCGTCGTGCCCGCCATCGGCACCATGGCGGCGCTGGGGCTGTCGGCAGCCGCAACCGTGGGGTTCCTCGAGGCCACTGCGCTGTTTGCCCAGTCCGTGGCGGAGCTGCACGGGGTGCAGCTGCTGGATCCGGAACGGTCCCGCACCATGGTCATGGCCATCATGCTCGGTGAAGAGGGGACCGCCATGATGCAGTCCGTTGCCGGCCGGGGCGGCAAGCCCTGGGCGAGCTCCCTGGGCGGCATGTCCTCCGGGCTGATGGGCGGCGTGGGCTCCTCCATCCGCAAACAGTTCATGAAGCGCGTGGTGGCCCGGCAGGGAACCGCCATGCTCGGGCGCGCGCTGCCGCTGGGAATCGGTGCGGTGGTGGGCGGCGCCGGCAACCACGCGATGGGCAAGGGCGTCATCAAGACGGCCCGCAAGGCCTTCGGCCCGGCGCCGGAGACGATCAGCGGTGAACTGGCCGAGGACCTTCGCAAACTGCCGGACAGCCCGGCCTAATCCCCGGACCTATCCCCACCACGCTCCCTTCAGGACGGGCCGTCGCCTGCGGACTGCCCGTCCTGAAATTGTGTGCCGGCCTTGACGGTGCTGTTTGGACGAATAGCTGCCTGGCCGGATAGTGCTGCCTGACCGGAGAGTGCTGTCTAGCCGAAAACGGCGTGGGCGATGGTGAAGATGACCAGCCCCGCCAGCGAGCCGACCACGGTGCCGTTGATCCGGATGAACTGCAGGTCCTTGCCCACTTGGAGCTCGATCTTTTCGGACGTTTCCTGCGCATCCCAGTGCTCAACCGTTTCGGTGATCACGGCGGCAATGTCGCTGCTGTAGGTCTTCACCAAATAGCCGGCGCCGTCGGCGATCCAGTTGTTCACCTTCGCCGCGAGCTCAGCATCGGTGGCCAGCCGGCGGCCGAAGTCCTGCACCGCTGCCTTGAAGTTGCGCGTCAGTTCACTGTCCGGGTCATCAACGGCCGTGGTCAGGGCGTTCTTGATGGTTGCCCAGGTCTGGGTGATGAGCTGCTGGACCCGGGGATCGTCGAGGACCTGCTCCTTGATCGCATCAGCCTTGGCCATGACCTCCGGATCCTCCTGAAGGTCCCGCGCCAGGCCCTTGAGGTAGTTGTCCAGGGCGCGGCGCAGTTCGTGGTTCGGATCATCCTGCACGGCGCGCAGGAAGCGTCCCACTTCCACCTGCACACGGTCTCCCACCAAGTCATCCACAAAGGACGGAACCCAGGAGGGTGAGCGCTGGGTGACCAGCTCGGAGATGACGTCAGGGTTGGCGGCCACCCAGTCGTTGATGCTGTCCACCACCAGGTTCACCAGCTGGTGGTGGTGCCCCTCCTCGAAGACGCGCTCCGCCACGCGGCCCATGGGCGGCCCCCAGGGCGGATCAACCACGTGCCGCCGGAACATGGACTCGAGGACGCTCTTGACGGCGTCGTCGTCCAGGACCCGCAGGATTCCGCGGATGGCTGCCGACCCTTCGGTGGCCACCCGGGCCGCGCTTTCCGGGCGTTCCAGCCAAGCCCCGGCCTTCTGTGCCAGTTCCATGGATCCAAGCTTCTGCCGGATGACCTCCTCGGAGAGGAAGTTGCTCTCCACGAACTGGCCCAGTGACGCACCGATCTGGTCCTTCTTGCGGGGAATGATGGCCGTGTGAGGAATTTTCACTCCCATCGGGTGCTTGAAGAGCGCGGTGACGGCAAACCAGTCCGCCAGTGCGCCCACCATGCCGCCCTCGGCCGCCGCACGAACGTACTGCAGCCAGGGATAGCGCTCCTGCAGGGCAAAGGAAAAGACGAAAACGACGGCGAGCGCCACCAGCAGGCCGGTGGCGAGCATTTTCATCCGCCGAAGGCCGGCGGCGCGCTGGACGTCGTCGAGCAGGGGGACACTCATGCGCGGGCTCCAACGGTCCGGATGCGCCGGACGCGCCGGACGCTCCGGCCGGGAGGTGTCGAAAGTACGTTCAAAACCGCTCCTCGTGCTTGTGCCGGTTCGTGTGCCCCGGGCCAGTTGGTTCCGGGACAGGAACCATCCAGACAATCTAATCAGTCTGCTGGGCAGGGTGCCATGCGGGCAAACGCAGGGCGGCCGCCGGCATCCTAGGACTGGCGGCAGCACTGTGGTTGAGTGGAATGATGGCTGCTCCCATCGAGGACTATGCGCTGGTTTCGGATCTGCACACCGGCGCCCTGATTTCCCGCCGCGGGAGCATCGACTGGCTGTGCCTGCCCCGGTTCGATTCGCCGTCGGTGTTCGGCGCCCTGCTGGGGACGGAGGAGCAGGGCCGGTGGCTGCTGGCGCCGGAAGCGGAAGCCGCCGTCGTCGTGCACCGGAGCTATCTCCGATCCACCTTCATCCTGCAGACCCGCTGGGCCACCGACACCGGAAGCGCCTTGGTTACCGAGTTCATGCCGGTTGGCGACCGGCGGGCCTCGATCGTCCGGCGGGTGGAGGGAATCAGCGGCACCGTGGACATGCGCCAGGAGTTGGAGGTGCGCTTCAACTACGGGACGGTGCTGCCTTGGATGCGGCGCCACCCGTACCCGCACGGCAAACTGCTGCTGGCCATCGCCGGCCCCAGCGCGCTGGTGCTGCGCGGAGACAACCTGCCCGTGGCGAAGGACCACCGCCACGCGGGAAGGTTCAGCGTGGCGGCCGGGGAGCGCGTTGACCTGGAGCTGACCTGGTACCGCTCCCACACCGAGGTGCCGGATCTCATCGACGTGAACGCCGCCTTGGCGTCCACAACCGCGTACTGGGAGACCTGGGCGGCGCACTGCGAGCCCGCCGGGCAGTACCTGCCGGCGGTTCTGCGCTCGCTGCTGGTGCTGCGGGCACTCACCCACGAGTCCACCGGCGGCATCGTGGCGGCCCCCACCACCTCGCTCCCTGAAATCGCCGGCGGGGAACGGAACTGGGACTACCGCTACTGCTGGCTGCGGGATGCGGCGCTGACCCTCGAAGCGATGCTGGGGCACGGATACGCGGATGAAGCCCTGCACTGGCGGAACTGGCTGCTGCGCGCCGTGGCCGGGGATCCGGAGGACCTGCAGATCATGTATGCCGTGGACGGCGCGCGGGACCTGCCTGAGCGCGTCCTGACACAGTTCTCCGGTTACGGCGGGTCCGCGCCCGTTCGGGCGGGCAACGGGGCGGTCTCCCAGTACCAGGCCGACGTCGTCGGGGAGGTGATGGTGGCACTCGCCAGGCTGCGGGATCACGGGGTGGCGGAGGACCATTTCTCCTGGCCGTTGCAGCGCGCGCTGATGTCCTTCCTGGAGCGCCATCTCGACGATCCCGATCACGGCATCTGGGAAATGCGCGGCGAACCGCAGTACTTCACGCATTCCCGCGTCATGATGTGGGCGGCCTTTGACCGGGCGGCCACTGCGGCCAGGACCCACGGCCTGGATGGGCCCGTGGACCGGTGGGATGCGCTGCGGGACGGGCTGCGCGACGAGATCATGAACCACGGCTTCAACCGGGACCTGAACTCCTTCACGCAGTCCTACGGCAGCACCGAAGTGGATGCTGCCCTCCTGCTGCTGCCCCAGGTGGGTTTCCTGCCGCCCGACGACGACCGCATGCTCGGCACCGTGGCGCGGCTGGAGAAAGACCTGCTCACAAAATCCGGCCTGCTGCTGCGGTATGCCACCGAAGCCGGCCTGGACGGGCTGGAGCCCGGCGAAAACCCCTTCCTGGCCTGCAGCTTCTGGCTGGTGGAGCAGTACGCCGCCACCGGGCGCATGAAGGAAGCCACCGCCCTGATGGATCAACTGGTGGGATACTCCAATGAACTGGGGCTGCTGAGCGAGGAGTACGATCCGGTGAACAACACCATGGCCGGGAACTTTCCCCAAGCCTTCTCCCACCTGGCCCTGGTCCGGGCCGCTGATGCACTCAACGCCGTCGCCTCGCCGGACCGGACAGCCACAGCGCCGACCGGCGCCGTTTCCTCGAGCGAAAGAAGCACATGAACCGTCAAAGCCTTTCCGCTGCCGCCATGGCATCCCTGCTGACCGCCAGTGCCGTCAACCACTTCCGCAACCCGGGGTTCTACAACGCAGTGGTTCCCCGGAGCATCAGCACGGACACCGGCGGACAGCTGGGCGTGCTGACGCGGCGCCAGTGGACGCACCTGAGCGGCGTGCTCGAGTTCGCCGCCGCCGCAGGACTCCTGCTGCCGGCCACCCGCCGCAGCGCCGCCACCGGGACCACCCTGATGTACGTGGCGTTCATTGCAGGGCACCTCAGCGCCCTGCAGCGCGCCTTCGGCCCCCGCGGGTCCGATCAGCAGAAGGTTATCCATCTGGCGCGCCTGCCGCTGCAGCTTCCGTTGATCCGCTGGGCCTGGAGCCTGCGCCGCTAGGGGCCGGGGATGGCTGTGCACCTGCTGGTGCTTTCCGATACGCACCTGCCCAAGCGGGCGCGGGAGTTGCCGGATCCGCTCTGGCGGGACATCGAGGCGGCCGACGCGGTGGTCCACGCGGGCGACTGGGTCAGCGAAGATTCGCTCACTGAAATGCTGCAGCGGTCCCGCCGCCTCATTGCCTGCTACGGCAACAACGACGGCGGAGCGCTGCGGACCCGGTTGCCGCTGGTGGCCACGGCCACGGTGGAGGAGGTGAGGCTCGCGGTGATCCACGAAACCGGTTCCGCAGCGGGCCGGGAGAAGCGCATGGACGAGCAGTTCCCGGACACCGACCTGCTCGTGTTCGGGCACAGCCACATCCCCTGGGACACGGTGACGCCGGGCGGCCTTCGGCTGCTGAATCCGGGCTCCCCGACGGACCGGCGCCGCCAGCCTTTCTGCACCTACCTGCGGGTCACCGTGGACGGAAAAAGCGTCACCCCGGAGCTGGTCCGCCTCCCGCCCCGGCAACCGGTCAGATAAAACGAGCACCGCCCCGCCTGCCCGGGCAACCGGGCGGGCGGAGCGGCGCTCGCAGGGGGCTGGGCCGGGCCGCGGTTAGGCCGGGACGGTGTCCTTGTCGAGGGTTTTCCTGCTGACGTTCCGGCGGCTGCTGCGCAGGCAGGCAATGGCCGCGCCGCCCACCAGCATCGGAACGATGAAGAGGAAGTAGAGGTTGCCGGGCTCCCAGCCGCCGTCGATCAGCGAGCCGGCGAGGATCGGGGAGATGATGGCACCCACCCGGCCCATGCCGGTGATGAACCCGACCGCCGTGGCGCGTACGTCCGAGGAATAGTAGACGGGACCGATGGAGAACATGCCGGCGATGCCCGCGTTCACCAGGAAGCCCAGCAGGGCGGCCGCCAGCAGTGCCGTGGGAAGCGCGCCGGTGGAAACCGCGTAAACCCCGAACCCGCCCGCAGCGAGGACAAAGAACGTGACCAGGACCCACTTGACGGCGAAGCGGGCGGCGATCAGCCCGAAGACGATGGAGCCGATGATCGCGCCGAGGCTGAAGAGCACGCCGGCGTCGATGCCGTCCTGCGCCGTGAAGCCGCTGGCCGTGACCAGCTTGGGCGTCCAGGAGTTCGCGAAGTAGAAGCTGGCCATCAGCATCATGAAGGCGACGGACAGGAAGACCGTGGTCGCGCGGTACTGGCCAGAGAACAGTGCCTTCCAGCGTGAGCCGACGGTCAGCGCGGTGCCCTGGGGGATGACGGGCAGTTCGGTGATCCGCGGCTGGTCCAGGCGGGCCAGGATGCGGTTGGTCTTGTCCAGTGCGCCGTCCGGACGCTTGGTCATCAGGTAGTCCAGGGACTCGGGCAGGAATTTCAGGATGAACGGGATCATGGCGAGCGTGATGATGCCGCCGAAAATGAATGCCGCGTGCCAGCTGTAGGCCGAGATGAGGATGCCCGCGATGATGCCGCCCAGCATGCCGCCGATGGGCTGTCCGGCGCTGTACAGGCTGATGGAGGTGGAGCGCCGCTTCGCCGAGGAGTACTCGGAGACAAAGACGTTCAGGCTCGCCTGCATGGTGCCGATTGCCAGTCCGGTGATGAAGCGCAGAGTGAAGAGGATTTCGTAGCTCGGCGCGAAGGCAGAAGCGAACATGCCCGCGGAAATCACCACCGCACAGATGAGGATGGTTTTCTGCCGGCCGATGATGTCCGCCACCTGGGCCACCAGGATCGAGCCGACGGCCATGCCGAAGAGGGCAGCGGAGAGCAGCATGCCCAGCTCGGCGCCGCTGAGGTCCCAGTGCTCGCTGATCGAATTGGCGCTGAACGCCATGACCAGGACGTCAAAGCCGTCGATCATGTTCAGGGCGACGCAGATGGCGACGATGCCAAACTGCATGCGCTTCATGGGAGCCGCCTCGATGCGTTCCTTGATTTCCATGGGCTTACCTAACTCTTGCTCGTGCGGCGACTGCGAGCTGCAGTGTTCGCATAGTGAACGGGTGTTCTCTGAGAGAACCGTAAATGAGTGTAGGGCCACATGGGGGTGTGGTGTTAATTACACAAGCGGGTGGCTGTGAAGTGCGGCCACGGGTCGGTTGGGCCGCGCCAGAGTCCCGGGTTAAACGACAAAAGCCAGAACCCTGGCCGGGTTCTGGCTTTTGACGGTTGTTCCGCGGAAGTTAGTTCATCCCGGGCTGGAAGACCACCTTGATGCAGCCGTCTTCCTTCTTCTGGAACTTCTCGTACAGCTCCGGAGCGGCCTCGAGGCTGGCCTGGTGGGTCACCAGGTTGGTCACGCCCAGCGGATCGGCGGAATCCTCGACCAGCGGCATCAGGTCATCGGTCCAACGCTTGACGTTGCACTGGCCCATGCGCAGGGTCAGCTGCTTGTCGAACATGGCCATCAGGTTCATCGGGTCGGCCGTGCCGCCGTAAACGCCGCTCAGGGACACGGTGCCGCCGCGGCGGACGGCGTCGAGTGCTCCGTGCAGGGCAGAAAGGCGGTCCGTGCCGGCGGTTTCCATGGCCTTTTGGGCCAGCTTGTCCGGGAGCAGGCCGACTACGGTCTGGGCGGCCTTGCCAACGGGGGAGCCATGGGCTTCCATGCCGACGGCGTCCACGACTGAGTCCGGGCCGCGGCCGTCGGTCATTTCACGCAGCTCGTCCGCGACGTCCTTGTGCAGGTCCAAGACCTCCACGCCGTACTGGCCGGCCAGGTCCCGGCGTTCGGCCACGGGATCGACACCGATCACCCGGTAGCCGAGGTGGGTGCCGATCCGGGCGGCAAACTGGCCAACCGGGCCCAGTCCGTAAACAGCCAGCGTGCCGCCGTCGGGCACGTTGGCGTACTGCACGCCCTGCCAGGCGGTGGGGAGGATGTCGGAGAGGAAGAGGTAGCGGTGGTCCGGCAGTTCCGAGCCCACCTTGATGGGGCCGTAGTCGGCGTGGGGCACGCGCAGGTACTCGGCCTGCCCTCCCGGAACGGAACCGTAGAGTTCGGAGAATCCAAAGAGCTGCGCTCCGGAGCCCTTTTCGCGGACCTGGGTAACTTCGCACTGGGTCTGCAGCCCCTGGCGGCACATGAAGCAGGTGCCGCAGGCGATCTGGAAGGGGATGACCACCCGGTCGCCCTTCTTGAGGCTGGTCACTGCGGAACCGACCTCTTCCACGATGCCCATGGACTCATGGCCGAGGATGTCCCCCTCCTTCATGTACGGCATCAACACGCCGTACAGGTGGAGGTCTGAGCCGCAGACGGCGGTGGACGTGACGCGGATGATGGCATCGGTTGGTTCCTGGATCACCGGATCCGGAACGGTCTCGACGCTGACGGACTCTTTACCCTGCCAAGTTACTGCTCTCATGTGCGAACCTCCTGCTAGTAGCCCTGAGTGCTTTGAATGTAACCTCATTGTGGCAAATAGTAAGGTTGCTGACAAAGTGCCCGGCGGCTCGGCAGGTCCGACTATCGTTTACGCGGCTGGAATCCCCGGTCCGGGAGCATCAGTGGATCCCTCTGCCGGAAGGCGCGTTCGGCAGCCTCCTCATTGGTCAGGGGACGGCCCGGGACTGCCGGTTCCGGCACGGCAGCGCCCGGATCTGGCCGGCAGGCCGGAAGGCTCGGCGGCACCAGGATCTCGACCGGCACCACACCGCCCTGGTCGGAGCTGGGCAGTCCGGACCACCCCTGTCCCGGGCCGGCGGCGAGGGCGCCGCCGCTGACCGCGGCATCGGCGCCGTCGCGCAGCAATTCGAGGGCGTCCCGATCCACGTGCGCAGCCCGGAGCAGATTCACACTCACCGCGGCTCCCAGGGTGCCGGTGTGGGTCAGGATGTTCACCAGGGTCGGATAGGTGGCCGCGGTGAGGCACCCCCGCACTTCCAGGGAAGCCAGGCGCAGGTGGGTGTCAATCCGAACCAAGACTCGAAGCGCGTGGTCGGATGTCAGGTGTTCCCGTGAGGTTGTGCTTTCCATGAGATCCTCCCCAAGCTGGTGGCAGGCGGCCTTTGCTTGACCGGGTACCTGACGGTAACGGAAATAACGGCGAGATGTCAGCCCTGGCCGGCGGTTACCGGCTCTGCACTCGCTTTCGTCCGAGTATGTGCCCGTTACCCGTTCGGTGTGCCGGCCGGCTGGGTGGAATCCCGGGCCACCGTGTCGGCGGTGGCTTCAGCGATTGCTTCCTCTTCATCCGTCGGCACCACCAGCACCGGAATGGCCGATTCGGCGGTGCTGATCAGCCGGGTTCCGGATTCCCGTTTCCGGTTCGCAGCGCTGTCCAGCACGATGCCCAGGGCGCCCAGCCGGTTCACCGTCATTTCGCGGAACTCCCAGGCGTTCTCACCGATTCCGGCCGTGAACACCAGGGCCTGTGCTCCGCCGACCGCCACATGGTACGCACCGATGTACTTCGCCAGCCGGTACGATGCGACTTTCAGCGCGAGGGCCGCTGCCTCATCCCCGCCGGCTGCCGCCTCCGTCAGCGTCCGCATATCCGATGCTCCGCCCAGCGCCAGGAGGCCGGATTCCCGGTTCAGCAGTTTGTCGAGCGAATCGGCGTCATACCCTTCGCGCAGCAGGAACACCAGGATGGACGGATCGACGTCGCCGCTGCGGGTGCCCATGACCAGCCCCTCCAGCGGCGTGAAGCCCATCGACGTGTCGATGCTCCTGCCCTGCTGAATCGCCGCAGCCGACGCTCCGTTGCCCAGATGGGCAATGACGGCGTTGAACTCGCCGGGCTCGATGCCCAGGAAACGCGCCGCGGCCGGAGCCACAAACCCGTAGCTGGTCCCGTGAAAGCCGTAGCGGCGGATGCCGTACTTCCGGTACAGGCTGTTCGGGAGGGCGTAGCGCCAGGCATGCTCCGGCATGCTCCGGTGAAAGGCGGTGTCGAAGACCGCCACCTGGGGGATCTTGGGCCATTTGTCATGCACGGCCCGGATGCCGCGGGCGCTGGCCGGGTTATGCAGGGGCGCCAGCGGGCTGAGGCGTTCGATCGACCGGACAATCTCGTTGTTGATGAGGACGGGCGCGCTGAAGCGCTCGCCGCCGTGCACCACCCGGTGCCCGACGGCGTCGATGCTGCGGCCGCCGAGGACGTCGGGCAGGAGCCGGCTCAGCTGCTCCAGGGCCGCGCCGTGGTCCGGCACCGCCTCCTCGCCGATCCGGTCGATGATGCCCTTGGCCAGAAGTTCACCGCTGGCGGTGTCCCGCACCTGGTACTTGAGGGAAGAGGATCCGGAATTGATGACCAGTACCAGCATCAGGCGTCCTGTGCCTGGACCGCGGTGATGGCCACGGTGTTGACGATGTCCTCGACTGTGCAGCCGCGGGAGAGGTCGTTGACCGGTTTCCGCAGTCCCTGCAGGATCGGCCCCACCGCCACCGCGCCGGCGGACTGCTGCACGGCCTTGTAGGTGTTGTTGCCGGTGTTGAGGTCCGGAAAGATGAACACGGTGGCGTGTCCGGCCACATCCGAGCCCGGCATCTTCGAGGCGGCTGTTGTGGCGTCCACGGCGGCGTCGTACTGGATGGGGCCCTCCACCGGAAGGTCGGGGCGGCGGCTGCGGACGATTGCGGTGGCCTCCCGGACCATTTCCACCGATTCGCCGTGCCCCGAGGCACCCGTCGAATAGGAAAGCATGGCCACCTGCGGCTGCACTCCGAACCGTGCCGCGGTCTCGGCCGAGGCCAGGGCGATGTCCGCCAGCTGCTTGGCATCCGGATCCGGATTCACGGCACAGTCGCCGTAGACCAGCACCCGGTCCTGCAGCAGCATGAGGAAAACCGAGGAGACGATGTCCACACCCTCCTTGGTGCGGATGAATTCCAGCGCCGGACGGATGGTGTTCGCAGTGGTGTGGGCCGCACCGGAGACCATTCCGTCCACCCGTCCCAGGTGGACCATCATGGTGCCAAAGTATGCCCCGTGAAGCATACGTTCGCGGGCGTCGTCGAGGGTGACGCCCTTCTTGGCCCGCAGGACCGCGTATTCGCGCGCAAAATCGTCCCGCAGCGCACTTGTGGCCGGGTTGATGATGGAGGTGCCGCTGAGGTCGATGCCCTCGCTGGCGGCCAGGTCCCGCACTTCCCCCTCCGGTCCCAGCAGGGTCAGCGTGCAGACGTCCCGGCGGTGCAGGATTTCCGCTGCCCGCAGGACCCGGATGTCCAGGCCCTCGGGCAGGACGATGTGTTTTCGCTGCGCGCGTGCCCGGACGATCAGCTGGTTCAGGAAACGAAGCGGCGTAATCTTTTCCGGGCGGGGCAGCTCCAGCCGCTCCAGCAGCTCGTCCTCGTCGACATGCCGGGTCCACACCCCGAGGGCCGCCGCGACTTTGCGGCGCTGGCCGGACGATATTTCCCCGCGCACCCGGCTGACCTGCCGCGCGGCAGTGTAGGTGTCGACGTCGACGGCAAACACCGGAAACGGGGCCTGGGACAGCAGCGCCAGGATTCCGGGATCGATCGGCAGGCCGCCGGTGAGGACCATGCCGCTGGGTACGGGAAACTCCGGCGCGACGGCAGAGGCCAACGCGGCCACCATGACGTCCGCCCGGTCGCTGGGCGCGATCACCAGGTTGCCGTGGTCCAGCTGGGAAATGAAATTGCCGACGGTCATCGCGGCGACCTTGACGCCGACGACGTCGCGCTCCAGCGAGGCGCTGCCCGCCACCTGCCGGGCGTGCAGTGCCTTGGCGACCTCCGACATGGACGGCTGGGAAATCTCGTTCACTTCGGGCATCACGTACACCGGCCTGCCGGACGCGCCCGGGCGGACAGCCGAGCGGATCTCCTCCACCGCGTCCGGCTGCGAGCGGTTGACCATCATGGCCAGGAGGTCGCACCGTGCCGAATGCAGTTCCCGCCGGGCCACGTCCACGGCGTCGGCCGTGTCCCCCACCGTCATCTCCCGGGCGTTGACCACTGCCACCACCACCGCGCCCAGGTTGTTGGCGAGCCGGGCGTTGAGATCGAACTCGAGCGCGACGTCGTGCCCCGAAAGGTCGGTGCCCTCGATGATCACCACGTCGCAGCGGGCGGCCACTTCGTTGTAGATGGCCATGCACCGGGCATCCACTTCCCCGCGTTCCCCGGCCACCAGCAGCGAACGGAGCTCGCGGCGGGTGAGCCCGCCCCGGCTGGTTTCGGAGGTGAGGTTGAACTTGCGCTGCATCAGCCGCACCATGGGGTCCTGCGCCGGTTCGGTGCCCTCCACGATCGGCCGGAAGAAACCCACGCGGTCCGCGTGGCGCAGCAGCATGTCCGCCAGGCCGAGGGTGACAAGAGACTTGCCGGACCCCGGGGTCATGGCACTGATATAGATTCCGCGGGCCATGGTGTTGTCCGATCTGTGGGCTTGAGGAGCTGAAATTTCAGTGCCTCGTGCTTGGTTGTGGCTGCCTGCCGGGTGGCGTGTTTTTTGGCTGCAGATCCTGCCGGTGGCGGTGGTCGCGCGCCGGCACTGCGGGATACTGTGGCCAAGGACACCTTCACCTTCATATCCTCCCAAAAGGGTCGATCGGTGGCTAGCGGACAGCCGGCGCAGCGGCCGGAATCAGCAACCCTGTGGTCTCGGGTGGACTGCAACATCTCACATGGTGAGATTAAACTGGAGGGTATACCGCCTCCGCCTAGGGCTGCGGCCTAGGATTGGTCGGTTAGTTTTGACGTTTACCCGAACACAAGGACCACCGTGAGTCTCTTCCGAACAAAGCCCATTGAGGATTCCCTGGCGGACGCCGACGAGCCCGGACGCCGGCTTAAGCGGACCCTGACAACCTGGGACCTCATGATCATGGGTGTCGCCGTTGCCGTTGGCGCCGGAATCTTCTCCGTTGGCGCCAATGCCGCCGCTAATTTCTCCGGCCCCGCCGTCACCCTCTCCTTTGTCCTGGCCGCCATCACCTGCGGTCTGGCGATGATGTGTTACGCCGAGTTTGCCACCGCGATTCCGGTCGCCGGATCCGCTTACGTGTTCACCTACGCCACCATGGGCGAGCTGGTGGCCTGGATCATCGGCTGGAACCTGATCCTGGAACTGTTCACCGCTGCTGCCGTCATCGCCAAGTACTGGGGCATCTACCTCAGCGAGGTGTTCAGCCTGCTGGGCCTGGACATCCCGGCCACCGTTGACCTCGGCATCGTGGACCTGACCTGGGGGCCGCTGCTGATCGTTGCGGTCTTCACCGTCCTGCTGGTGATGGGCACCAAGCTGTCCGCGCAGGTGGGCAACGTGTTCACGCTGATCAAGATCGGCGTCGTGCTGTTCGTGATCATTGCCGGCTTCTTCTACGTCAAGGCCGAGAACTACATCCCCTTCATCCCGGACAGCGTGCCGACCGAGTCGCTGGGCAGCCAGAGCGTGCTGCAGCAGTCGCTGTTCTCCTTCATGACCGGTGCCGCGCCGGCCCAGTACGGCACGCTGGGCGTCTTTGCCGGCGCAGCGATCGTGTTCTTCGCGTTTATCGGCTTTGACGTCGTGGCCACCTCGGCCGAAGAAGTAAAGAATCCGGGCAGGACCCTGCCGCGCGGCATTTTCGCCGGCCTGGCACTGGTCACCCTGCTCTACATCGGCGTTTCCCTGGCTCTGACCGGCATGGTTCCCTACCGCGACCTGGCCGCCGTCGAATCGCCGAACCTCGCGACCGCCTTCACCCTCGTGGGCAACCCCTGGGCGGCGCAGGTGATCGCCGTCGGCTCCCTGATCGGCCTCACCACGGTCATCATGGTGCTGCTCATGGGCCTGGCCCGCGTGGTCCTGGCGATGAGCCGCGACGGCCTGCTGCCGCGCTCCCTCTCCAAGACCAGCGACAAGCATGCCACCCCGGCCCGGCTGCAGATCATCTGCGGAACCCTGGTCGCCCTGGTGGCCGGTTTCACCCAGGTCGACGTCCTGGAGGAAATGATCAACATCGGTACCCTTTCCGCCTTCGTGGTGGTCAGCGCCGGCGTCCTGGTCCTGCGCCGCAAGCGCCCGGACCTGAAGCCTGCCTTCCGCGTGCCCTTCGGCCCGGTGCTGCCCGTGCTCTCGGCCCTCCTCTGCCTGTACCTGATGACCAACCTGTCCGTGGAGACTTGGATCTACTTCGCCGGTTGGCTGCTGATCGGCTTCCTGATCTACTTTGCCTACGGGCAGCGGCATTCCCGGCTGAACGACAAGTTCAAGGATCTCCGGATTGCCCAGCGGGCCGAGCGCGCCGAGCGCCTTGAGCGGGAGCAAAGCTCGGCCCCGGAGGCCTGATTTTGCTCTAGCCTGCCTCCTGCCGCCGCTGCCTTGAGTTCTCGGGCAGCGGTGGCAGACTTGGCACTATGCTTGTTGCCTTCTCTGTAGCCCCGTCCGGCGTCGGTCCGGATACTCCCGCAGGCCCCGGCGCTGCTGATGCCTCGGTGCACGACGCCGTCGCCGCTGCCGTCCGGATTGTCCGCGAGTCCGGCCTGCCCAACCGCACCGATTCCATGTTCACCACCGTGGAGGGCGAGTGGGACGAAGTCATGGAAGTGGTTCGCCGCGCCACGGAGGCGGTGGGCCGCTACGGCAGCCGGGTGTCCCTGGTCCTCAAGGCGGACATCCGGCCCGGCCATGTCGGTGAACTCGAGGGCAAGGTGGAACGCCTGGAGGCAGCGCTTAAACTGAAAGCATGACCCCCACCATCAGCCGGACAGCGGACGCCTGCACGACCCGGATTTCCCGGCCCCTCCGGACGGTTGCCTGATGGGCCGGCAGCGGCCGGGCAAGGCCACCGCGGAGGCCGCGGAAACCGCCGGCTCACCCGAAGCCGGGCCGGTGGCCGGGACCTTCCCCATCGACACCGGAACCTGCGAACTCCTGCCCGACCAGTTCAATCCCAACGGGTGGATCCTGAAGGTCAACGGCGTGCACAGTTCGCACATCGACATCGCCGATCCCCGGCAGCTGGACTTCGAGTACATGCGCTGGATCGCCGCCCTGGTGGATACTCACTGGGACGCCGACGCAAAACTGCGCGCCCTGCATCTGGGCGGAGCGGCCTGTTCCATGGCCCGCTACTTTGCCGCCGGCTTCCCGAACGCGCGGCAGGTGGTCGTAGAACTGGACGGCCGCCTCGCTGAACTGGTGCGGGCCTGGTTCGACCTGCCCCGCGCGCCCCTCATGCGGCTGCGGGTGGGGGAGGCCCGCGAGGTTACCGAAACCCTCCACGACGACAGCCGCGACCTGGTGATCCGGGACGTGTTTGCCGGCGCCAAGACCCCGCCCGCCCTGACCACCGTTGAATTCACCGCCGAGGCGGCGCGCGTGCTCGCGCCCGGAGGGCTGTACATCATGAACTGCGGCGACACCCCGGATTTGCGGGGAGCGCGGCGGGAAGCTGCCGCGGTGTGCGCAGTTTTTGCCCACACCGCCATCGTCGCTGACCCGGCCATGCTCAAGGGCCGGCGCTACGGGAACATGATCATCGCCGGCAGCGACCAGCCCTTCGCCGGCCACCCCTCGCTGCCCCGGACGCTGCTGGGCGGCGGAGTTCCCGCCCACCTGTGGGACGACGCGCAGGTTAGGGCCTTCGCGGCCGGCACACGGCCCCTGACGGACGCCCGGTCGGCCGGCGTGAGCTGACGTCCCGGAAGCATCGCCGCCGGCGAATCACGGACCCCGTGCCACACCAAAAAGCCGCCCGAAGTGCATAGCGCACCTCGGACGGCCTTTTGCTGTCGGTTCCGGTTAGACTCCGAGAGCCGAGGAAATGGCTCCCACGGAGAAGAACACCACGAAGGCTGCGGCGACAACGTACATCAGCGGGTGGACCTCCTTGCCGCGGCCCTGGAAGAGGCGGATCAGGACGAAGGTAATGAAACCGGCACCGAGGCCGTTGGCGATGGAGTAGGTGAACGGCATCAGGACGATCGTCAGGAACGCCGGAACGGCCAGCCCAATGTCGCTCCAGTCGATCTTGCCGACCTGCGAGACCATGAGGTACCCGACAACCACCAGTGCCGGGGCGACGGCCTCAAACGGCACCAGGTAGATCAGCGGGGTCAGGAACATGGCCATGAGGAAGAGCAGGCCGGTGACCACGGAGGCCAGGCCGGTGCGGGCACCTTCAGCAATGCCGGAACCGGATTCCACGAAGATCTGGTTGGATGAAACACCGGCTGCGCCGCCGGCGATGGCGCCGGCAGCATCCACCAGGAGCACGCGGTCCACGTTCGGGATGTTGCCGTCCTTGTCGATGGAGCCGGCTTCGGTGGCCAGCCCCACCATGGTGCCCATGGCGTCAAAGAAGATGCTCAGCAGGATCACGAAGGCCAGCAGGGAGGCGGCGACGACGCCGAGGGTTTCGAAGGAGCCGAAGACGCTGACCTGGCCCAGCAGGGAAAGGTCCGGTGCCGCCCATTCCGGCATGCTCGGGGTAACCAGCGCCCAGCCGGTGGCCTCGCCGGCACCCTGGGACCCCGGAGAGGCCACCAGTTCCACGATCACTGCGAAGATCGTCGAGGCCACGATTCCGATCAGGATGGCCCCCTTGACGTTGCGGGCCATCAGGCCGATTGTCAGGATCAGGCCGAACACAAAGACCAGGCTGGGCCAGCCCAGCAGCTGGCCGCCGGTGCCCAGTTCCACCGGAACGGTGGTGCCGGCCGCGTCGGGAACCCGGCGCACGAAGCCCGCGTTCACAAATCCCAGGATGGCAATGAACATGCCGATGCCGACCACGATCGCGGTCTTGAGGCTTGCGGGAACGGCTTTGAAGACAGCCGTCCGGAAGCCGGTAAGCACCAGGATGAACATCGTCACACCGGACAGCAGGACCAATCCCATGACATCGGGCCAGGTGAGTCCTTCATTGGTAGCCACTGTCGCTGCGACGAAGGCATTAACGCCCAGGCCGGTGGCGAGGGCGAACGGGTGCTTGCCCCAGGCGCCCATGATGATGGTGAGCACACCGGCCACCAGTGCCGTGGCGGCTGCGACAGCCGGACCGGCCAGAGTATTGCCCGCCCCATCTTCGCCGCCGAGGATCAGCGGATTCAGCACCACGATGTAGCTCATGGCGAAAAACGTGGCCAAACCACCCCGGACTTCGCGGGATACGGACGAACCCCTTTTGGAGATTTCAAAATACCGGTCCAGCTTTGAACCTTGTTTGAGCATGACGCGTCCTCTGAATGGGTGAGCTTGGTGGGGGAGTCTCGCAGGTCGATCTTATCGCGCGCTTTCTGCCGGGGGGCGGCGGGCCCGGCAGCCGTCTTCTACGCGGTGCGGTAGCGAAGCACCGATGCGCCGGCGAGGGTTGCATTGCGGGCAGCAACTTCCTGCCCGGCCCGCTTGGCCTGCCGGACAAGTTCACGGGTGGGAACGGTCAGCGCCTCGCCGGCCCCGACAACGTAGAGCCCCACGCTGCGCAGGGCGTCCCCCAATTCCGCACCCGCAGCAAAGCCGAGGGTGCGGACCAGTTTCACCAGGGCCGGCTGCCCGCAGCCGGCGAGGACCACGGCATCGGCCAGCAGGACTCCGTGGCGGGTTCGGACCGTCCACTTCATGCCGTCAGCCTGTTGGGCGGGGGCTGCGGAACCGCGGAGCAGGCCCACTTCCTCGGCGGAGGTGCCGCGGCGAATGTCCAGGGAATGTCCCGCCGCGTAGCCGCGAAGGAGTCGCAGCAGGTCTGCCCGCTCCGGCAGGCTCCAGGCGTCCGGGACGGGGCAGTGCAGAGATTCGGTGTCCTGCCGGAGACCGTTCAGGACAATCGGACGGATTCCTTGCCGGCTCAGTTCGCTTGCAACCGCCAGTCCCGGCAGGCCGCACCCCACCACGACGGCGGCCGTCGCCTCGGGCCGGCGGCCAGCCGCCGGCGGTCCACCGTTTTTCGCGCTGCTCGGTTCCCTGCCGTCCGGTTTTCTGCCGTTGGCTCCGTTTCCCGTTGACTTACCCACCGAGGCAACCCCCTGACGTAGATTCAGGCTGCGGGAACGGCGCCTCTTCCGGTCCCGCAGGTGCATGTCCCCCGGGGTGCCGGGGACGGTCTTTCGGTCGCAATGCCCCGAAGCTTATCTGCCTTTGCCGCCCCTGCGCAGTGCCGCAGCCGGTGTGTTTCGGCAGAAGGCGCGGCCCGGCGGCGGGCACTGTAGGCTACCGAAACAAGCACTTATCCGGGCGTTCCGAAGGAGCGCAGCAGCCGGGATAAACCGAGAGGGGTGCGGCACTGTGAGCGGTTCAATGTGGAGCGAAGACAGCGGGCTGGAGGGATCGCCCGGCATCGTCGTCGGCGTGGACGGATCCGACCAGAGCATCTGTGCCCTGGTCTGGGCCGCCAAGGAAGCGGAGCGCCGGCGGAGCCCGCTGCACGTGGTCACGGCCTACACCGTCCCCATTTTCGCGGCCTCCTCCATGGACGCCGGATACACCACCATGGACGACGCGATCATCCGCGACGGCGCCCAATCGGTGTTGAACAAGGCCCTGGAACGCATCAGCCGGTACGACATTGAAGTATTTCCGCGGGTTGAGACCGGCGACGCTGCCGCCGTCCTCCTTGAACTCTCCGAGGAAGCGGACCTCATGGTCGTCGGCTCGCGTGGCCGCGGCGGCTTCGTCGGACGCCTGCTGGGATCGGTCTCGAGCGCCCTGCCCGCGCATGCCAAATGCCCCACCGTCGTGGTGCCGCTGCGCACTGCCGGCAGGCTGCCGGAAGCCGGTGTCCGGCCTCCGGCCGGGGCGCCGACGGAACAGACCGTCGAGGATGTGGTGGTGGTGGGCGTCGACGGGTCGGAACAGGGACGTGCCGCGTCCCTCGTCGCCGCGGAGCAGGCGGTGAACCGGGGCCTGCCCCTGCAGATCCTGTGCGCCTTGCCGCCGTTCAGCGGCTCCCTGGCATGGGTTCCGGCTCCGCTGGACCTGGAGGCGCTGCACGAAGAAGTCTCCGAGCAGCTGCAGGCCGGCCGGGCCTGGCTGCAAAGCCACTTCCCGGGCCTGCCCATGTCGGTGCAGCTGATCGATGGTCCGCCGGCTGAAATCCTGATGGACCGCACCGCGTCGGTGGAGCTCCTTGTCTTGGGCACGCGCGGCCGCGGAGGTTTTGCGGGAATGCTCATGGGGTCCACCAGCCAAAGCGTGCTGCACCATGCCAAGGGGCCGGTCATGGTGGTTCCGGACCACGAGGACCCGCGGCTGGCGGATCGCCCGGCCTTCGGGTCCCTGCCCGAGGAGTAGCCTCCGGTCGGCGGCGCCGCCCGCCTGGGGCGTGCCCGGGGATCAGGCGTGCTGGTGTCCCTCATGCACGGCGTGGCTGGCCGGTTCGAGCTGGAACGTGCAGTGCTCGGTGTCAAAATGCCGGCTCAGGCAACCGGTCAGCCGGTCCAGGAGCTGATCCATCCGCTCCGAGGTGAGATGGTCGTCGTCGACCACCACATGCGCCGAAAACACGGGGACGCCGGAGGTGATGGTCCAAATGTGGATGTCATGGGCGTCCGAAATGCCCTCGACCCGCACAATGTGCTCACGGATCATCTCGCTGTCCACACCCTGCGGCGTCGCCTCCAGCAGGACGTCGATGACCTCCTTCAGCAGCGCCCAGGCCCGCGGCAGGATCATGAAGGCAATCAGGATCGATGCCCAGGTGTCGGCCTGCTGATAGCCGGTGAGCATGATGACGACCGCCGAGACGACGACGGCGGCCGAGCCCAGCAGGTCGCCAAGGACCTCCAGATAGGCTCCGCGCACATTCAGGCTCTCCCGCCGGCCGCTGTGCAGCACCAGCAGGGACGCCAGGTTCGCCAGCCCGCCGACCACCGCCGCGCCGAGCATGAGGCCGGTGTGCACCTCCGGTTCTGACCCGAAGCGGCGGACGGCTTCGACAAAGATCACCGCGGCAATGACGATCAGCAGCACGGCGTTGGCCAGAGCCGCCAGGACCTCGGCGCGCTGGTAGCCGTAGGTGCGGCGCTTGGTTGCCGGGCGGGTCGCGATCCAGGCGGCCAGCAGGGCGATGGAAACTCCGGCGGCGTCGGAGAGCATGTGGCCGGCATCGGCCAGCAGCGCCAGTGACCCGGAGAGCAGGGCGCCGGCGACCTGAATGAGAACCACGCTGATGGTGATCAGGAAAACGATCAGCAGCTTGCGCCGGTGCCGTCCCGTTGCGGTGCCTGCCTGCAGTCCGTGACTGTGGCCGTGATGATCTCCCATGCCCTTAAGGCTAACCCCAGCCGAGTTCGTGCAGCCGGGCGTCGTCGATCCCGAAATGATGCGCCACTTCGTGAATGACGGTGATGCGGATTTCGTCGACCAGCTCGTCGCGGGAGGAGCACATCCGCATGAGCGGCCCGCGGAAGATCACAATCCGGTCCGGCAGCGAACCTGCGTCCCACCAGGAGTCACGTTCCGTCAGCGGCGTCCCGTCGTAGAGGCCGAGCAGTTCGGTTCCCGGATCCTCGCCGGGGCCCGGCACATACTCATCCTCGATGAAGATGGCGACATTGTTCATGGCTGCCGCCAGGTCTGCGGGGATGGAGTCGATGGCATCATCAACTGCGGTCTCGAAGTCTTCAGGAAGCATCTCTATGGGCACCTAAGTCACTCTAGTGGCGGGTCCGCCGCCGGGGGCCACCGCGCCCGTTTTGCTGTTTTCCCCAACAGGCCCTATAGTTTTATGAGTCCACCGGGGCGCAAACGAACGGAAACTTCCGCTCAAAGGCGTTCCTGTGTGTTCTGAAGGCCCCCATCGTCTAGCGGCCTAGGACACCGCCCTTTCACGGCGGCGGCACGGGTTCGAATCCCGTTGGGGGTACTCATGAGTGGTAATCGGGCCGGTGAAATGCTGGTAGAGTTTACACTCGTGAAAAGTATGGCCCTGTAGCGCAGTTGGTTAGCGCGCCGCCCTGTCACGGCGGAGGTCGCGGGTTCGAGTCCCGTCAGGGTCGCTCAGATTTTCTGAAGCGATTTGGAAGATCTCGGTGATCATCGGTTGCGATGATGCCCGGCTCTGTAGCTCAGTTGGTAGAGCGTTCGACTGAAAATCGAAAGGTCACCGGATCGACGCCGGTCGGAGCCACCAGCTAAAACCCCGGACTTACGAGTCCGGGGTTTTTCTTTGTCCGGGCACGGTCCGGGGCTGGAGCACCGGAGCGCTTGCACGCCTGGGTGGGAAGCGCGCCTGCCCAAGAAGTGGGACGCAGGATACGCTGGGCAGCATGGATGACGCCGCGAACCAGACCTTTTCTTCAGCCCAGGAACCCCCTGCCGCCAGCGGTTCCTCCGACGCGGCGGCCGCCCCCAGGACGCCGGCCCATGCGCCCGCTCCGGCGCACTCTCCCGCCGCGGCGCCCGCACCCGCACCGGCGGGGCCAGCCGCCGCGGCGCCCGCGGCGCCCGCGGCGCCCGCAACGCCCGTCCGCCCGGAGGATATCGGCGGCAAGACCGCCATCGGCGAGCAGGCCGTGGCGAAGGTTGCCGCCATTGCCGCACGCACGGTTGAGGGCGTGTACTCGCTGGGCACCGGCTCCGGCCGGGCGCTCGGGGCGGTCCGCGATGCAGTCGGGGCCTCCAACGCCACGCAGGGCGTGCACGTGGAAGTGGGGGAGACCGAAGTTGCCGTCGATATCACGCTGGTGGCCGTGTACGGCATGCCGCTCACCCGGATCGCAAACAACGTGCGGGCGGCGGTGTATTCGGCGGTGGAATCCCTGGTCGGCCTGCGCGTGGTCGAAGTGAACGTCGACGTGAACGACGTGCAGATCCCCGGTGCCCCGGAAGGCCGCCCTGACAAAGCCCGGCCCGGGACTGCTCCCGCCTAGCCGGAGCGGGCCAGACGGGAGCAAGCGGTATAGGGTCGAGGGAGCCAGTGAACATGTCACCAGGGAACACCGTCATGAGGCAGGGACAATGAAACCAACCGTTACGGGCATGGCGATCGGAGCCGTTTTGGCCTTCACCGCCCTGATTTTTGATTTTTGGGGCTTCCTGCTGATGGCGCTGTTCATCGCCGTGGGTGCCCTGTGCGGGCGCGCCGCGGAAGGCAAAGTCGATTTCCGCACCGTCCGCGATGCGCTGACCGGACGCCGTTCATCCTCGTGAGCTCCGCAGTTTTGGCCGCTGCCCCCGCGGCTGACCGGAACGCCGGCCTCGCCGGCCACAACCGCATCAGCACCCAGGCGCTGACCTCCACGGCAAAGGCGGCGGCAGCCGAGTTCTTCGGCGTCCCTCCGGCCGCCATCCGCGTCACCTGGTCGGATGACCAGGGAATGCTGGCCCTTTCCCTGTCCCTGCCGGTTTCGCTCCCCGCGTTGAACCGGATTGCCGCGGACCCCGGCCTTGTCGACCGCGCCGGCGGTTCCGTCTGGGACCGCGCGCACGCCGCGAAGCCGCTCTTGAAGGACAAGGTCACCGCACTGACCGGATCGCTGGTGTCCCGGGTGGACATCCGCGTGACCGGCGTTCAGCTTCACGAAGGAAGCAGGGTCCGTTGAACAACGACTCCCTCACCCGGCGGATCGTGCGCCGCGAAACCCACGCCAGCCGGACCTCCGCTTCCATGATTGCCGCGTTTCTGGGTCTCCTCTTCTGCCTCTATGTCCTGCTTGAAGCAACGCTGCAGGCCCTGGGCCAGGACGCCTGGCTGACCGACCCGGCAGCGCTCGGCACCTGGCTGTCCGGCCTGCCCGCGGAAACGGACGCCACTGTCCTGGGGCTCAGCGGCCTGCTGATCCTGCTGGTCGGACTGGGTTTCTTCCTGCAGGCAGTCCTGCCGGGCCGCCGCCCACGCTATGCCCTTCCCAACCCGCGGGCCGCCGTCGTCGTGGATGCCGAGGTGCTGGCCTCCTCGCTCGCCCGCCGCGCCCGCCTGACCGCCGGCATCAGTGCCGAGCAGGTGCTGGTCACCGTCGGCCGAACCCGGGTGGACGTGCGGATCCGCCCGACGTCGGGCATTCCCGTGAACGCGGAGGAGGTTCGCAGCGCCGTGCAGGAGGAACTACAGCTGACCGGACTCGACCCGCAGCCCGACGTCCGTGTGCAGGTTTCCACGCTCGGGGTGATCGGACAGTGAACCGGACTCCGCGGGCGCTGAACCGCATCCTGCTGGGGCTGCTGGGCCTGATCGGCATCGGCGTCGGCGGCGGACTGCTCTGGATCAGCCTCGACGGCGGGGCGGCCCGCCGCTGGCAGTCCTTTGCCCCCGACGCGATGGACCGGCTGCAGGAATTCGGGGCTGAAACAGCCCTTCCCGGCCAATCGCAGAGTTGGATCTGGGTGCTGCTGGCCCTGGTCATGGTGCTTTTGATCGTCCTGCTGATCCTCTGGGCGGCGGCGCAGGGCCGCGGGCGGACCGGCACCCTGGTGTCGAAATACGACGACGACGGCGCGCCCGGCCGGGTGGCGATCAGCGGAGGCGTGGCGGAGCAGGCGCTCCGGTCGGCGCTGCAGGAAGACCCCGACGTGGCCGCCGCCGCGGTCAGCACCTACGACGTGCGGGGCAGCTCGGCGCTGCGGATCCGCATCACGCCCCGGCTGGGGGCGGCACCGCACCTGGTTGCCGCCGATGCCACCCGCCTGGTGGAGGCCCTCGACGTCGCACTGGGGCGCGAAGCGCCGGTGCTGATCAGCATCGAGGGTGGCCGCAAGCTGCGCTTCAACCGCGAAGACCGGGTCCGCTGACCCTTCCCTCCCCCCGCCCCACCGCGGCGGTGTGGCAGGGGAATGTGCGGGGGAGGGGGTCCGTCAGCTGGCGCGGGCCAGCTGGCGGATCGGAATCCAGCGGTTGGCCAGCCGCCGGTAGGAGGCGGCGGCTCCCGTCATGTCGCCCTCGGCCAGGGACTCGATGCCCAGCCGGACATCCGAGGGCGAGTCATCGGGAAAGACCAGGTCCGCCACCGGGCCGTAATCCAGTTCCAGGACCGCGTCCTCGGAGAAGATCTCCAGCCAGTTGATGAGTTCATCCAGCTCATCCAGCAGGTCAAGCTCGGGGGCGGCCAGGGCCAGCGCCGCCATGGCCCGCCTGGCGCGGTCCAGGCACTGGTCGACGGGCGCGGTCAGGCGCACGGTCTGCACCTTCCCGTCGTCCTCCACGACTTCGGCGTGGTCGTCTTCGTGGAGCAGCACGAACCAGCCGAACGGCACGCCCCAGGTGGCGCTGCGGGTGTGGAGGTGGGCCAGGGAATCCGCGAAGGAGTCGGGATCGATCCGTGCCGCGTGCGCCTCGCGGGCCACCTCGGGGACCAGCACGTCCACCAGCGGCCCGCGGATGCTCTCGCCGAGCGATTCCGCCGCCAGGGAGGTCCGGACGGCCAGCTGGTTGGGACAGTACAGGCGGCGGGTGCTTCCTTCATGGCCCGGGTAGTGCAGCACCCGCACCAGATCCGTGGAGCCGTGCGGAAACGGATCCGAGACAGCGCGGACCAGCCGGCGCATGGCGTCGCTGCGGTCCAGGACCTCGGTTTCATGCCGGCCGCGCGTCCGCTGCTCCAGGATGGCCAGCTGCTGGTTGTCGTCGAACACGTCCAGCGGCTCGTAGACGCGCAGATGCGAGACATAGGGGAACGTGCGGTAAAGGGAGCGCTGGGGCCGCGCGCTCATGGTCAGTCCAGCTCCACCATCACGGGCGCATGGTCGGAGGCACCCTTGCCCTTGCGTTCCTCCCGGTCGATGGAAGCGCCGGTGACGCGGGCGGCAAGAGCCGGGGAGCCGAGGACGAAGTCGATGCGCATGCCTTCCTTCTTCGGGAAACGCAGCTGGGTGTAATCCCAGTAGGTGTACACGCCGGGTCCCGGAGTGTAGGGGCGGGCGACGTCGGTAAAGCCGGCGTCGAGGAACGCCCGGAAGGCCTGGCGTTCAGGCTCGCTGACGTGCGTGTGGTTCTCGCGGCGGAACAGCTCGATGTCCCAGACATCATCATCCTCCGGCGCGATGTTCCAGTCACCCATCAGGGCCAGCGGCAGGTCCGGGTTTTCCTTGATCCAGCCGGCGGCCTGGTCCTTCAGGACATTCAGCCACTCCAGCTTGTAGGGCATGTGCGGATCGTCCAGGGACCGGCCGTTGGGCACGTACAGGCTCCACACCCGCACGCCGTTGCAGGTCGCGCCGATCGCGCGGGCCTCCGAAGCGGTGGTTTCCGCGGTCTTGCCGAACTTCGGCTGGCCCGGGAAGGTGCGCTCGACGTCCTCAAGCCCCACCCGGGAGGCAATCGCCACGCCGTTCCACTGGTTCACGCCGAAGTGCGCCACCTCGTAGCCGTTGTTCTCAAAGACTTCCCACGGGAAATTCTCGTCCTTGGCCTTGGTTTCCTGAATGGCCAGGACATCGACGTCGGAGCGCCGCAGCCACGCTTCAACGCGGTCGGCACGGGCACGGATGGAGTTCACGTTCCAGGTAGCAATCTTCACCCTTGCTACGTTACCGAATCTGCCGCCGGATCAGGGCATGCTCAGGGCTTCCACCACGTGTCCAGGATGCTGACGGGCACGGTCCGCTTGTGCCGGGTGGCCAGGAACCGGCGCTCAATCTTCTCGGCCGCGTCCTCGGAAACGGTCCGGCCTTCGAGATAGTCGTCGATGGTGTCGTAGCTGATGCCCAGTTCCGTCTCATCGGTCTGGCCGGGCACGTCATCGAGCAGATCGGCCGTTGGAGCCTTGCCGATCAGGCCCGCCGGCGCGCCCAGCTCCGCCAGCAGCTTCCGGTTCTGGCGCTTGTTCAGCCCGAAAAGGGGCAGCACGTCGGCGCCGCCGTCGCCGTACTTCGTGAAGAACCCGGTCACCGACTCCGCACCGTGGTCAGTGCCGATGACCAGCAGGTTGTGCTGTCCGGCCACCGCGTACTGGGCGGTCATCCGTGCCCGTGCCTTGATGTTGCCCTTGTTGAAATCGCTGATTTCCTCGCCGCTCATCTTCACATATTCCTCCATGTAGCCGTCCACCGCCGGAGCGAGGTTGTAGACCCAGGAGAGGGCGGGGCGGATGAATTCCAGGGCGGCCTGCGCATCGGCCTCATCGTGCTGGACCTGGTAGGGCAGGCGCAGGGCGATGAACTGCGCGTTGGTGCCCTCGGCCGCGAGCTCGTCCACCGCCAGCTGGGCCAGCCGCCCCGCCAGCGTGGAGTCCACGCCGCCGCTGATGCCCAGCACGAACCCGTTGGTGTGCGACGCGGCGGCGTAGGCCTTCAGGAAGTCCACCCGCCGGCGGATTTCGGCGGCGGCATCGATGTCGGGCTGCACGCCCATTTCCGCAATGATTTCAGCTTGTAGTTGGCGCATGAGCTCCACCCTATATCTCCCGTTCCTTCAGCGGTGGGCATTGGGCTGCTCGGCTAGGATTGAGGCCATGACTGCGCCTGTCCTCCCCGCTGCCCGTGCCCGCCTCCTGGATTTGATCAGCGAACTGGCCGTGGTCCGCGGCAAAGTGACGCTCTCCTCCGGCGCCGAGGCCGACTACTACATTGACCTGCGCCGGGTCACCCTGCATCACGAGGCGTCCCAGCTGGTGGGCGACGTGATGCTGGATTTGATCGACAGCGCAGGTATTTCCTTCCAAAGCGCCGGCGGGCTGACGATGGGCGCAGACCCGGTGGCAACCGCAGTGATGCACGCCGGTGCCCGTGCCGGCCGGCCCATCGACGCGTTCGTGGTGCGCAAGGCTCAGAAGTCCTACGGCATGGGCCGGCAGGTCGAGGGGCCCGAGGTGGCGGGCCGCAACGTTGTGGTCCTGGAAGACACCTCCACGACCGGCGGGTCGGCGCTGACCGCTGTGGAAGGGGTGCGGCGGGCCGGCGGCAACGTGGTTGCCGTCGCGGTGATCGTGGACCGGGACACGGGATCGAAGGAGCGCATTGAGGCCGAGGCGGGCGTGCCGTATCTGTATGCCTATGGCAAGGACGAGCTGGGCCTGGGTTAGGGCCGCGCAGGCGGCAGAGCCCGGAGCGCCGGACCCCAAAGCGCCGGGTTCGGCGAACCGGGCAGGCAGGAGCGCGGACCCGGCAGAGTTCCTGCGGTCCGCGGAGAGCCTCAAACGCTTCTCCCGCCGCCGCTTTCTCGCCGGCAGCGCCCTGGGCCTGACGCTGGCCGCGGATCTCTTCGTCACCCGCCGGATCCAGCGGCACCGGGAAGACCTGGAAATTCTGCGCGTGCGCGACGAGGCCGTGGAACGCCGCTTTCCGACTGCCTCCTGGTTCCTGTTTCCCGGCTATAAAACCAGCTGGGAGGAGACGGTCTGGATCCTCAATTCGCTGCGCCCGGCGCTGTCCTCGCGCGGCCAGCTGGCCGGCGTCGGCTACTCCAACCGGGGACTGGACGTCGATGATATCGTCGCCGCGGTGTACCGCCACATCCGTACCCACCAGCTGCGGCGCATCTATTTTTACGGCCACAGCTTCGGCGGCATGCTTGCCGTGCAGGTGGCTGCCCGGCTGCTCGAGCGCGGCATCGCCGTCGAACTCATCATTCTGGACTCCAGCCCGGCCGGCGCGCAGGACGTGCTGGACCGCGCCATGTTCGAGGGCGTGGCGGCGCTGTACGACGCCGGCTACCGGATTCCCAGCGTGCTGCGCGGCGGCTACGAGCTGGGGGAGCGGGTGCTGCACAAGGACGAGCGGACCTGGAACACAGTGGTGGACCAGACGCTGGAGCAGCTGTCGCCGCTGGCGCCGTCGAGCACCCTGATCCAGTCCGAGGCGTCCTACATCTTCCATTTCGATGCCTGGCGGTTTGCCTCGGCGCTGGGCAGCACGTCACTGGCCTTCATCGGCAACCCGGAGGACCGAACGGTCAACTATTTCGGCGCGAAGGACACCTGGGCCGCGGTGTTTCCGCGCAACCTCGTCTCCGCTTCCCTGGTGACCGAGGGTGCCGGACCGGCCCACGCCAGCCCGCAGTGGAACCCCGGCATCTACCAGAAGGTGGTGCGCGAGGTGCTGCGGCTGCACTCCCCGCCGGAACAGGGCGGCGGGCTGAAGTCCCTGTTCTAGGCCGCTGGCCCTAGACGGTGGCGATCAGATCGGCGACCGAATTGACGACCTGGGTGGGGCGGAACGGATAGAGATTGATGTCCTCGCGCTGCGTTATCCCGCTGAGCACCAGGACCGTATGCAGGCCGGCCTCAATGCCCGCGATGATGTCGGTGTCCATCCGGTCGCCGATCATGGCTGTCGTTTCGGAGTGCGCATCGATCTTGCGCATCGCCGAACGGAACATCATGGGGTTGGGCTTGCCGATGATGTACGGCTTCATGTTCGTGGCCGCGGTGATCAGGGCGGCAATGGCTCCGGTGGCCGGCAGTGGCCCCTCCTGGGACGGGCCCGTGACGTCGGGGTTGGTGGCGATGAAGCGGGCGCCGTCCAGGATCAGGCGGATCGCCTTGGTGATGGTGCCGAAGGAGTAGGTGCGGGTCTCGCCGAGGACCACGTAGTCCGGCGCCGTGTCGGTGAGGATCATGCCGGCCTCGTGCAGCGCCGTCGTCAGTCCCGCTTCGCCGACCACGAAGCAGCGTCCGGGTGCGCCGGTGTTCTTGACCTGTTCCTTGAGGAATTCCGCCGTGGCCAGCGCGGAGGTCCACAGGTTTTCCTCCGGCACTTCGAGCCCGGAGGCGCGCAGCCGGGCGGCGAGGTCCCGCGGGGTGTAAATCGAGTTGTTGGTCAGGACCAGGAACCGCTTGGACGTGGCTACCCAGCGTTCAATGAGCTCGGCGGCTCCCGGAATGGGGTGGTTTTCATGGACCAGAACGCCGTCCATGTCCGTCAGCCAGCATTCAATGTTCTCGTTTTCGCCCACGCTGTTCCGTTCCCTCACACTCAGCCCGGGTTTCCCCGGGGCCGCTGATGCCCCGCGATCCTGCGGCCCAGTCTTTCACCTTACGCTTGAAGGGTGATAGAGAGCGTTGAACAATTGCCGGACCACCCCGAGAAAACAGCCGCACCCGAGACCGGGACCGCGCCGGAAACCGCACCCACGCACCTGGTGGGAGTGGGCCCGTGGGAGGGCCCGTTGCCTGAAGGCGACCATTGGGATCCCGAACTTCTGGCCAACGGGGACACCCGCAATGTCGTCGATGAATACCGGTACTGGAACCACGACGCGATCGTCGCGGACCTGGACACGAAGCGCCATCCGTTCCATGTCGCCATCGAGAACTGGCAGCACGATTTCAACATCGGCACCGTGGTGCGCACCGCCAACGCCTTCATGGCGAAGGAAGTGCACATCATCGGACGACGCCGGTGGAACCGCCGCGGCGCCATGGTCACCGACCGCTACCAGCACGTGCGCCACCACCCCACGGTGGAGGACTTCGTGGAGTGGGCGCGCAGCGAGGGGCTGCACATCATCGGAATCGACAACTTCCCCGACTCGGTGCCGCTGGAAACCTACGAGTTGCCGGAAAACTGCGTGCTGGTCTTCGGGCAGGAGGGCCCCGGCCTGAGCCCGGAGGTCCACGCCGCCGCGGACGCCACCCTGTCCATTGCCCAGTTCGGTTCCACCCGGTCCATCAACGCCGGTTCCGCCGCGGCCATCGCCATGCACGGATGGGTGCGCCGCCACGTCTTTGGCCAGCGGGTGAACTGAGCCGCGGAACCGCGCGGCGGGACGGGTCCGGACACGGACGCAGTTATCCAAGGACATGACCTGATGCCCGATGGCTTCTTGTGGCTAGGATGTAAGGAGCCAATGAGGGCCTGGTGTGACGCGACTGGCCCTGCCGTAGATCGAACTTCCACGAGGAGTCAGCATGCCTATTGCAACCCCTGAGATTTATGCCGAGATGATCGACCGAGCCAAAGCGGGGGGCTTCGCATATCCGGCAGTGAACGTCACGTCGTCCCAGACGCTGAACGCCGCGCTGGCAGGGTTCGCCGAGGCCGGCTCCGACGGCATCGTCCAGGTGTCCACCGGAGGTGCCGCCTACTGGTCCGGCGCCAAGGTCAAGAACATGGTCACCGGGTCCCTCGCCTTTGCCGCGTATGCCCGCGAGGTGGCCAAGAGCTACAACGTGAACATCGCCCTGCACACTGACCACTGCCCCAAGGACAAGCTGGACGACTTCGTGCTGCCCCTGCTGGCCGCCTCCGAAGCAGCGGTCAAGCGCGGCGAGGATCCCATCTTCAACTCCCATATGTGGGACGGTTCGGCGGAAACCCTCGAGGACAACCTGCGCATCGCGCAGGAGCTGCTCGCCCGCACCCACGCCGCCAAGATGATCCTCGAAGTGGAAATCGGCACCGTCGGCGGCGAGGAAGACGGCGTGGAGAACGCCATCAACGACAAGCTGTACACCACGGTGGCCGACGGCACGAAGACCATTGAGGCGCTGGGCGCCGGCGACAAGGGCCGCTACATTACCGCCCTCACCTTCGGCAACGTGCACGGCGTGTACAAGCCCGGCGGCGTGAAGCTGCGCCCGGAAATCCTCAAGGACATCCAGGACGCGGTTGGCGAGTCCATCGGCCGGGAACGCCCGTTTGATCTCGTCTTCCACGGCGGTTCGGGCTCCTCCGCCCAGGAAATCGCCGACGCGGTCTCCTACGGCGTCGTGAAGATGAACATCGACACCGACACGCAGTACGCCTACACCCGCCCGGTTGCGGACCACATGTTCCGCAACTACGACGGCGTCCTGAAGGTCGACGGCGAGGTCGGCAACAAGAAGCAGTACGACCCCCGCGTGTGGGGCGCGTCGGCCGAGGCCGGCATGTCCGCGCGCGTGTTCGAAGCAGCACAAACCCTAGGATCGGCAGGCAAGTCCCTCTAATGTCAGATGAATTCCGCAAGAACCTGCTCGGCCCCGAGCCCACCTACCTGCCGGAGGAGTCCGACGTCGTCGCGCGCCTCGAGGCCGGAGATGAAGCCGTTGACCTGGCAGCAAAACACCCCACCTCCTCGCAGGTGTGGGCCATCCTCGCCGATGAGGCCTTCGAAGAAGGCCGCACCATCGAGTCCTACGCCTACGCGCGGGTTGGTTATCACCGCGGCCTGGATTCCCTGCGCCGCTCCGGCTGGCGCGGCACCGGTCCCATCCCGTGGGAGCACGTGCCGAACCAGGGCTTCCTGCGTGCCCTGTATGCGCTGGGCCGCGCGGCTGCAGCCATCGGCGAGAGCGAGGAAGTGGAGCGCATTACCAAGTTCCTGAACGAGTCGGATCCGCAGGCGAAGGTGGCCATCGAGGGTCGCGAGTCCTAGTTTCTTTTGTTCCGTGAACCGGCAGTCCCCAGCTTTGGGGGCTGCCGGTTTTCGTTGCCTGCTTTTACCAGCCGCCGGTGCCCGGGGCTCCCTTGAACGGTCCGGTGATGCGTCCCGTGATCCACCCGCCGTAAAAGTCCCCCTCCTGCGGCTGGACGTCCTCGCCGTCCACGGTGCAGCGCTCCATTTTTCTGGAATACACCGCCGCGCGGCTGGCGAGCGGTCCGTAGCCCGGCGACGGGTCCGGATAGGTCCAGGCGGCCCGCCGGGCACGAGTGGATCCCGCCGCGACGTCGAAATAGGCGGCCTTCCCCTTGTATTCGCAGAACGTGGCGCCTTCGACCGGAACGAGGGAATCCGGGGCAAAATCCTCCAGCGGAATGTAGTACACCGGCGGATGGCTGGTTTCCAGCACCCGCACGGCGGAGGTGGTGTCGGCGATCAGCCGTCCGCCAAGGAAAACCTGGACGTGTTCAGCGGTGGGTTCCAGCCGCGGCGGGCGCGGATAGTCCCAGACGGACTCCTGCGGGCTCTCCTGAGCGTGGCTCAACGGTTGATGTTCCATGGCCAGCCTTTCGAATGCCGGCCGAAGCCGGACGCCGGGCCCGGATTTTCCGGGTCAAGGGATGCTTCGGAACCGCGGTCCCTCCGGATGGCCCTGCCGGGTGCTCGCTCCGATCAGTGGACGAGGCGGGCGTAGACGACGTAATTGTCGGCGAAGGTTCCGGCTTTCGGGTCGTAGCCGTCGCAGGTGATGAGCCGCAGTTCGGGTCCTTCGGTATTGCCGTAGACCTTCTCGCTGGGAAAGGCGTCCTTGGGATACTGCTCCCCGTGCTGGACGGAAAACACTGCGGTTGAGCCGTCCTCGCGGATTATCTCAACTTCATCGCCGGGCTGCAGCTTGCGCAGGTCCGCGAAGATTCCCGGGCCTCCGCCCTCGGCGTTGACATGGCCCAGGATGACGGCTGGCCCGGGCTCTCCGGGTGTGGGGGAGTGGATGTACCAGCCGGCAGGTGATCCGGGCCTGCCCGAAGGAACCTCCAGGGATCCCTTGCTGTCCACGTCCAGGCGGATCAGGGATGAGCGGGCGCCGACGGACGGAATGTTCAGGGATTCCGGCACTGATTCGGCCATGGCCGGGACCGGGCGTTCCGGGGAGGGCGGACTCGTGACCTGGGGTGTTCCCGGAACTGGGACGGGGGCGTCGGCAGGCGCAGCGGTATCAGGGGTGACGGCAGGCGAGGATGGCGCCGTCACGGGTGCTTCCGCGGAAAGGACCGGACCGGCGGGCGGCGTATTCTCGGTATCCAGATGCCCGGCGCCTGTCTGGGCGGCGCCGCCACAGCCGGTGAGAAGCAGGAGGACGGCCGCCGCGGCTGCCCGGAGGTCCCCGCGGCGGCCGGCTGTCGGATTAGTCATTCCGGTTCATTCGAAACGCCTAATCCTGCTGTGCGCTGCGGCGGCGGACAATGAATGTGCCTCCTGCTGCGGCGGCCAGGACCAGTCCGCCGCCGAGAGCCAAGATGCCGGCATTGGAGCCCTGCGGTTCCTGGGTGATGCCGGTGTTCGCGCCGCCTACGGGCATCCGGCCGACCTGTCCTGGCATTGGAGGTTCGGGTGTGGGATCAACGGGTGGAGCGGTTTCAATCGGAGTCAGGGGTTTGCTGTCATCTTCGCAGCCGATGCCGTCCACCCCGCCCCTGTCCAGATGCTCTCCGTACCTGTAATCACCGCGCTGAATGTTGTAAATGCCGTCCGCAGCGGCGGCATCGCAGTTCTGGTATGGGCCGGTCACGGCGAAAGCCGGAGTCGCCGAAAGAACCGAGAAGCCGGTGACTGCCGCCAGAGCCAAACCTGCAGTGTGCTTTTTCATGGTGCCTCTGCTTTCCCTGAGGAGTATGCATCCGAGTGATGCATGACGGGAAACAGAGTAGTAAGGGGGTACTTTTGTCACCCGAGTAGGCGGGGTTTTTGGCCCGGCGGCCCGCAATTAAAGTCCGGCGAAACAGTAGTCAGGGAAGGATGCTGGTAGTCACGGCAACAATTTGCGGCCTGGGCGGAACCGAGCTGAATCCGAAGCGCACCGGAGGATTAATGGGGGAGAGGCCGCCCAAATCCCGCCCGTTCCACATGGCCGAGGCGCCCGCCGCGGAGCGGATGGAGCGCACCCCGTAATACTCGCGGCGCTCGCCGCCGGCGGAGCCTGCCGTGGAGACGCCCGGCACCAGCAGGCCGGCCACGGGGTTGATCGCTGCCAGCCAGCGCGGATGCACGGCCAGGGCCGGGGGAATCATCTCCAGCAGGCGCCCCAGCAGTGTCCGCGGCCCCAGCACGATGTTCAGCCGCAGCGGCCCCGCACCGACCATGAGCCGATCCGCCGAGAGCCGGGCATCGACGTCGACCACATCCACGGCATCGAAATGATAGGTACGCCCGATGTACTCAGCCACCTCCGGATCCGGCGCCAGCAGAAGCCGTGATCCGGCCGCGTTCTCCGCCATGACATCGGTGAACGCGCCGAAGGGTGACTCGAGCCAATGACCCACCACCAGCCGGGTGCCGGAGGTCGTGCCAATACCGGCGATGTAGCCGCGAAAACGGTCCATCCGGCCACGCTACGCCGGGATCTGTTCAGGGAATACCCGTTTCGGGCGCTGCGGAAAGGGCACCGGAGATACAATCGGCTAAACTTGGTAGGTAAGAGCCCCGCGACTCCGGCTTGACTCCGGCTTTCTGTTATTTCCGGTCTGGCCTGCGAGTTCAGGGGCGTTCTCATGCACGGAAGCGGATCGCGCCGTCGGCGTTCCTCCCCTTTCGTAACTAATGGGGGAGGATCCCATGCCCGCAATTGTCATCGTCGGCGCCCAGTGGGGCGACGAAGGTAAAGGTAAGGCCACTGACCTGCTCGGGGGCCGTGTCGACTATGTCGTCAAGCCCAACGGCGGCAACAACGCCGGCCACACCGTCGTCGTCGGCGGTGAAAAATACGAACTCAAGCTTCTGCCCGCCGGCATCCTGAGCCCCAACGCCATTCCGGTGATCGGCAACGGCTGCGTGGTGAACCTCGAAGCCCTCTTTGAGGAAATCGACGGCCTGGAAGCCCGCGGCGCCGACACGTCCAAGCTGCGGATCTCCGCCAACGCCCACCTGGTGGCCCCGTTCCACCAGGTCATGGACAAGGTCACCGAGCGCTTCCTGGGCAAGCGTGCCATCGGCACCACCGGCCGCGGCATCGGTCCGGCCTACATGGACAAGGTGGCCCGCCTTGGCATCCGCGTCCAGGACATCTTCGACGAGTCGATCCTCCGCCAGAAGGTCGAAGGCTCGCTGCGGCAGAAAAACCAGCTGCTGGTCAAGGTCTACAACCGCCGCGACGTCGACGTCGAAGAGGTCGTCGAGTACTTCCTGTCCTACGCGGACCGGCTGCGGCCAATGATCATCGACTCCACCTATGAGCTGAACCGGGCGCTCGATGAGGGCAAGGTTGTCCTGATGGAGGGCGGCCAGGCCACCTTCCTGGACGTGGACCACGGCACCTACCCGTTTGTGACGTCCTCCAACCCCACCGCCGGCGGCGCATCAGTGGGTTCGGGCATCGGCCCGACCCGCATCACCCGCTCGGTGGGCATCATCAAGGCCTACACCACCCGTGTGGGTGCCGGACCGTTCCCCACCGAACTGTTCGACGACATGGGCCTGTACCTGCAGAAGACCGGCGGCGAGTTCGGTGTGAACACCGGACGTCCGCGCCGCTGCGGCTGGTACGACGCCGTGCTGGCGCGCCACGCCTCGCGCGTGAACGGCTTCACTGACTACTTCGTGACGAAGCTGGACGTGCTCACGGGCATCGAGCAGATTCCGGTGTGCGTGGCGTACGACGTCGACGGCGTCCGGTTCGACGAGATGCCGATGACGCAGACCGACTTCCACCACGCGAAGCCGATCTTCGAGTACTTCGACGGCTGGACCGAGGACATCACCGGAGCCCGGACCCTGGACGACCTGCCCAAGAACGCCCGCGACTACGTGCTGGCGCTGGAGAAAATGTCCGGCACGCGCTTCTCGGCCATCGGCGTCGGTCCGGACCGCGACCAGACGATCGTGGTGCGGGACCTGATCTCCGAATAAGGACCGCCGGTCCCCGTGGCAGGATGTACGTGGCACGCAGTTCGTGCCACGTACATCGGGGAAGGAACCACGGGGGAATGAACGAGGACGTACTGGCCAGCCTGCGGCGGGCCATTGAATCCAGTCCGGAGGACGCTGCACTGCGGCTTCATGTAGCGGAAATGCTGCTGGGAGCGGGCCGTCATTCCGAGGCCATCGGCGAGACCAACGCCGTGCTGCAGCGGGACCCGGCCCATCAGGCCGCACTGGATCTGCTGAACCGCACCGCGGCCGCCATGACGTCCGGTGCCGGCGTTTCCGCGGAGCTTCCCGTTCCTGCGGCAGATCCGGGCGGAGCGGACGCCGGCACGGAGCCGGAGCCGGAGCCGGAACCGGAAGATCAGCCGGCCGCCGCCGTCGACCCCGAGCCGGAAGAACAGCCGGACGCCGCCGTTGAACCCGGCGCCGTCGAACCGGCTGCGGGTTCCGCTGAGCCGGCCGCGGCAGCCTTCGACTGGACCCGCGCTGAAACCGAGGTGGGCTCGGAGGTTCCGCCGCCGTTCGTGAAGGAGCCCCAGTTGGCTTATGGCGGGGACGGCCCCGGCGTGGCCCCCCTCGACCCCGAGGTGCCTCCGATTACCTTCGCCGATGTCGGCGGCCTGGAGGCGGTCAAGAAGCGCCTGGACGAATCCTTCCTGCAGCCGATGAAAAACGCCGAATTGGCCAAGGCCTTCGGCAAGTCGCTCCGCGGCGGACTCCTGCTGTACGGGCCCCCTGGCTGCGGCAAGACCTTCCTGGCCCGCGCGGTGGCCGGAGAACTCGGTGCGGTGTTCATGTCCGCCACCATGACGGACATCATGGCCCCCTATCACGGCGAGACCGAGCGCAACCTCAAGGCAGTGTTCGATTCTGCCCGCGCGAAAACACCCACCGTCCTGTTCCTGGACGAAGTGGACGCCATCGGCATGAGGCGCAGCAGCCTCGGGGGACATCACGTCATGACCCGGCAGATGGTCAACCAGCTGCTGATCGAAATGGACTCGATGGCCGGGGACAATGACGGCCTGTACCTGCTGGCAGCCACCAACCATCCGTGGGACCTGGATGAGGCCCTGCTGCGGCCGGGACGCCTGGACCGAACCCTGCTGGTGATTCCGCCGGACTATGAAGCCCGTCTGCAGATCCTTGAGCATCAGCTGCGGGACCGCCCGCTGGCCGGAATCAACCTGGAGCAGATTGCGGCGCGCACCGACGTGTTTTCGGGCGCAGACCTGCAGCATCTCTGCGTGACGGCGGCCGAGAAGGCGATGACGGAATCCATCCGGGCCAACCGGATCTGTCCCATCACCATGGACCACATCGAGTCGGCCTTCGCAGAAGTGGGCGCCACCACGCTGTCCTGGCTGGAGTCCTCCCGGAACGTGGTGAAATTCAGCAACGCGCATGGCCGCTACAACGATTTGGCGGACTATCTGCGCTCCCGCGGCATGCTGTGAGTGCAGGAAGGCTGGCACCGGACATGGTCCGGGCCCGGTTCAACACGCTCATCGCCGCCCGCCGCCCGGAGGAGGCGCTGCAGCTGGTCCGCGCTCAGCTGCCCCATCACCGGGACAGCGTGTTCATCTGGGCGCTGCTCTGCCACGGATACCTCTCCACCGAGAAGTATCCGGAGGCCGAGGAGGCCGGGCGGCAGGCGCTGGCCCTTGCACCTCAGGATTCCAGCGTCCGGATCAATCTGGGGCTGGCCCTTTTCCACCAGGGCAAGCAGGCGGACGCCGTGGAGTGCGCAGCTCAGGCAGTGGAGTTAAGGCCCGAGGAGGCGGAAGGGCACTTCTGGCTGGGCCACATCCTGCTCAACGGGAACGCTGACGGGAAGAAGGGCCGGGAAGCCGCTCTCAGCTCTGCCCGGACCGCGCTGGAACTGGACCGGGAAACCGGTGATTACTACTGGTTGGCGGCGCGGGCAAGTTCACAACTGGGCAACTACGACGCCGCCCGCACTTACCTTGCAGATGGCCTTGGCGCGGAACCCGGGCATCGGGCCCTGCTGAAGCTGGGCACCCAGCTGTCCGGCGGGCAGGCGGTGGTGGGCGATGAAGTGGGTGTGGTGCGCTCACTGTTGGCCGAGGATCCCATGGACGCTGATGCGCACCGGCTGCTGAGGGGACAGGTATTCGCCGGACTGCGCCTGCCAACCCTGCTTCCCTGGCTGCAGGCCGCCGCCTTCTGCTTCCTGGCGCCGTTTGTTCCGGCAGCGGGCGACGGCGGCGCCACCCCGGTTGCCGTGGCCCTTGCCGTGCTCTTCGGCTGGGTTGGACGGCGGCACTACCGGCGGCTGGACAGCCGCCTGCCGGCGGGATACCTGAAGGAACAGGTGGATGACACACCGCTCGCCAAGGCCGGTCTGATCCTGGGTGCTGCCGCCATGCTCGCCGTGACGGCCGGAACCGTCTGGTCAGGTGCTGCGGGCAGCGGTGACCAGTTGCGCTGGGCCCTGGCCTGCACGGCCGCGGCCGTCCTTCCGGCCATAGTCGGACGCCAGCTCCTGCTGGCCGGTGAGGAACGCGGCGGACAGCGCGCCGGCGGCGGACGCTATCGGCGTCCGGACAGCTCCGACTCCACCGCGCTGCTGTGGATTCTGGGCTGTCTCCTTACCGTTCTGGCACTCCTGCACTGGAACCGGTGGGTCTATGCCGGCGCCGCGCTGCTGGCCTTCGGGCTGCTGCTCCTGGTGGTCCTGCTGGGCGTAACCGTCAGGTTCTTTGCCAACGAGCCGTCGCCGGACGGGATGCGGGCGGGCCTGCGGACCATTCCCGGCTGGGAGCGCGGCCTTCTGGCCGGCTGCGCGGCCGGTTTCCTGATCGTGGGCGGGGCGCTGAGCCTGTCCGGGATGCACCTGCTGCAGCAAGGGCCCACGCCGCAGCCCCTCGATTCCTCACCTGCTGCGCCGGAACCCTCCGGGGAGCCGGTTCCGCAGCCAAGCGACTTCCGCCCGCCGGATTCCAACAGTCTCCCTCCGCTGCCGGTGTTCACGATGCAGCCGCTGCCCACCATCGGCGGCGGCTGACCCGGGAAGTGCCGGACCCACCCGCCGGTTGCCGGCGGTGCCGGGCCGCCGGACTACCAGCGGTGCCGGGCTTCCTCGATCCAGCCGCCCAGGCCGTCCAGCGAATAGCCGGTGCCGTCGGGAGTGCGGGCCGTTCCGGTCCAGGTGCCGAAGGCCTGCCAGATTTCCGACGAAATGACGACGGCTTTGGTGGCGGACTTTCTGCGGTGAAAGGGCGTGAGCACGGCATCGATCCACGGCCCGTGCACCGTCCAGGGCGAATCCGGATCCTCCAGGTCGTAGGTGAACTCCAGTTCCCCGTCGTAATGGTGCAGCCGGCCGTCCACGATCAGGGCATTTTCGGTGGCCGGCGTACCCGCGGTCCACTGCCCGCCCAGCTGCAGGCCAAGCCGGGTGCCGTTCACGGTTCCGGAGCCCGCGCCCCAGGTCCACGTCGTCCGGTAGGGCCAGCGACCCCGGCCGCGGTCCAGGACGGCAAACGCATCCGTCGACACGTCATAAGTCTTGCCGTCCACCGTCACCGTGCCGGCGACGCTGCGGGCCACGTCCTTGAGCGTGTACTGGAACCGGCGGTCCGACCAGGGCACCACCACGCCCAGCACATCGCCGTCGGCGGGTGCATACAGGTCCACGGCCACCCGCGGTGAGCGGGCGCGCAGGTGGGTGCCGCCGTCGTCGTCGTGGAAGCGCAGTGACACGTCGCCCGCCGATCCCAGCGCTGTCAGGGGCGGAAGCGTGTCCGGCAGCTGGATGTCGGCGGCGGAGGGCAGGATCTTCAGCGGCTCGATGCTGATCTCCTCGCCGGTGGACCGGTTCAGGACGTACAGCTGCAGGCTGGCGGCGTAGCCGAGATTCACGATGGTCATGCCCAGCGCCAGCTCCGGAGTCAGCACACCCCAGTATTCCCAGCGTTTGGTCCGCAGCCGGCCCGCGGGACCGTCGGGAAGCGGCGTGCGGTGCAGCGGTGAGCGGGAGTAGCCCACGGCCTGCGGATTTAGGGTGCCGCGGGCAGTGGTCAGGTTGATCGGCAGCGTGAGTTCGTCCATGCGGCCCCAGTCTAGGCGGGGCGAAGCCCCAGGGAGGGCTACGGCTCGGTGGTCGAAATGGACGGCCGGCCCGCTGCCCAGATGCAGTCTAGTTTTTTTGACCCTGTCGGGTGGCGTTGAGAACTGTCTGAAGGGTTTGCATTGCAGCTTCAAAGTTCCGATCGCCGGCATAACCTGCCCATTGCTGCTCGAGCTCCGCGACCTTTGCCGAGGCCTCCTGCAGCAGCTTTAATCCGCGGGCCGTGGGGAGGATCAGTTTTGCTCGGGCATCCACGGGGTCCGGCTTTCGCTCGAGATACCCCAGGGCTTGCAGCTCATTTACCAGCTCTGATGTTGCCGCCAGGCTCAACTGGGCTCTTGCAGCCAGCGCGGTCAGGCGGATGCCCTTTGTCCCCACGTTGCCCGTGATCTGGAGGTGGGCCGGACGAAGATCGCCGTAGCCGTGCCCCTCCGCCTCGGCCAGTAACTCGCGACGAAACTCGGCGAGCAGACGGACCAGCAGCTGGCCGACGGGAAGCCGTGTTGGCTTGGAATTTCCGATAGGGGAATCTCTTGACTGGGGCTGCGGCATGGAGGACAGTCTAGCTCGTAAGCTTCGGAAACCGAAGGAATACGCCCGGCATCCTCCGGGGGCACTTTCTAGGAGACTGGCATGGATACGAGAACATCGGCCATGGTGGACACAGTTTTGGGTCCGCTGATGGTCCGCCGTACGGGGGCCGGTTCTCCGGCGCTTCTATGGCACAGCATGTTTGTTGATTCAGAGACATTCGCAGGGGTGACAGGCGATCTTGGACGCAGTCACGAACTTTTTCTTGTGGACGGTCCAGGCCACGGCGGCAGCCCTGGAGTTCGCCGGCGTTATGCCTTGCAGGACTGCGCAACCGCAGCGGCCCAAATTATGGACGCGGTCGGCATAACTGACCCCGTCGACTGGGTGGGAAACGCCTGGGGAGGACATGTCGGCATTCTTTTCGCCGACGCCTACCCCACCCGCTGCGCATCACTGACTACCATCGGGACGCCTGCGTACGCCTTGCCGAGGGGTCAGCGCCAAAAGACCTCCCTATTGGTTTACCTGTACAGGATCCTCGGCCCGGGACCGTTCACGGGAGCAGTGGTGGAAGCACTCGTGGGTCCGGATGCGGACAAGACCGCACCCGAGGCTGCTTCGCAGGTGGCTGCAGCCTTCCGCAGGGGGAACAGGCAGGGCAAGTACTGGGCCATGCGTTCCTTGATGCTCGGTCGTCCGGATTTACGCCCGGTGCTCCCGCGATTGCGCGTACCGACGCTCATGATGAGCGGACGAGAGGACGCTATGAACGACCTTCAGGAGGCAGAGCGCGCGGGGCGTTCAGTGCCGGATGGAAGTTTTCTCCCGGTTCCCGGCAACGGGCACGTCGCGCCGCTCCTCATTGCCGCGGATCAGGTCACGGCGGCGATACAAGGCTTCTGGTCCCGCGCCGGCAACCCGTAGCTGGCTCTGGGGCAGCCGCGTACTCTGCACTGGCCCTCAACGGGTGGAGGAATCCTGCGGAAGGCCGTCTCCCTGCTCTAGGCTGGGAGAAACTTCGGCTCCATAAGAAGGCGGTTTGGTTATGTTGGTGAGCGTAGGCCAGTTCAGTCCCACGGGCGACGTCGGAGAGAACCTCGAGGTGATGCGCTCGCTGGCGGAGAAAGCGAAGACCGAGGGCGCCGAGCTGATCGTGTTTCCCGAGGAATCCATGTTCAGCGTCGGCAAGGTCGAGGGCCCGCTGGCCGCGGCCGTCGACGCCGGCTGGACCACCTTCGTCCAGCAGCTGTCGATGCTCGCGGCGGAGCTGGGCATCGCCGTCGTCGCCGGCGGTTACGAATCCAGCGGCGAGGACCGCCCGTACAACACCCTCGTGCTGATCGAGGCCACCGGGCGGATCGCTGACACGTACCGCAAACTGCACCTGTATGACGCCTTCAGCTACGCCGAATCCGCCCGGATCAAGCCCGGCAACGGCGGCGTGAAGGTGGTGGATCTCGGCGGCATCAAGGTTGGCCTGATGACCTGCTACGACATCCGGTTCCCCGAGCTGGCGCGGGCACTCACCGACAAGGGGGCGGACCTGCTGGCGGTTCCGGCCGCCTGGTTCAAGGGCGAACACAAGATTGAACACTGGGAAACCCTGCTCAAGGCCCGGGCGATCGAAAACACCGTGTGGGTGGCTGCCGCAGGGACCTCCAGCCGCCACACGGTGGGCCACTCGGCCATCCTGGACCCGATGGGTGTTGCGCAGGCCTTCCTGGACGATGAAGCCGAGGCCGTAGTCACGGCCGACGTGACCCGCAAGCGGATCGACGACGTGCGCGAGTTCCTGCCGGTGCTCAGGAACCGCCGCTTTGCCGCCAATGACCAGATTATTTCCGCCGGCTAAGCCTTCCCCGTCGAGAGCGGGCCCAAGGAAAATAGTTTCGGCGCCCGCGTAACTTTTGGCAGTTCCGGGACGATTACACTTTTGGAACGGTCGCACCGAGGCTTATCCCCCCAACGAGCCCCGGTGCGGCCGTTTCGTCATGTCCGCACCTCAGGTCGTCGCGGTAGTAACATTTGGGACGCCCATCCTTCCGCTAGGGAAAGACCGAACCTTGGCCACAGCCCTGACAGAGGACATCCTCGCTGCCGCCCGTGCCGGGAAACCCAAGGCGCTGCGCGAAATATACCTGGTCCTGGCTCCGTCGATCCTGGGCTATCTCGCCGGCAAGGGATGTGAGGATCCGGAGGGCCTGACCCAGGAAGTCTTTCTGACGGTCTTCGGCAAACTGCACTCGCTCACCGGCGGCCTGTCCGGAATGCGCACCTTCGCTTTCTCGGTGGCGCACGCGCGAATGGTCGACGACGCCCGACGGCGTGAGCGGCAACCGGTGTTTGCGCAGTTCCATCCCGCGGCCGATGTCCGAATCAGCGTTTCGGCCGAGGAAACGGTGCTTGAATCCGGAGCCGGCGTTGCCGCGCTGCTTGACGGGCTCCCGCCCCGGCAACAGGAAGTGCTGCTGTTGCGGGTTGTGGCCGACCTGTCGATCGAGGAAACAGCCAGCATCATGGGCAGCAGCGAGGGAGCCGTCAAACAGCTCCAAAGCAGGGCGCTGAAAATATTGAAGGACCGGTTGGAACGGAAGGAGGAGCCAGCTCATGAACGAATCGCCTGAGACCGGCGGCGACCCGAAAGTTCACCGCCTCCTTGCCGAATCCAACATTGAGGAAAGCCCGGAGCTCCTTAAGGGCCTGCGTCTCCTGCGTTCCTTTCGCGCCTCGCCGGCTCCGGAGCCGACCGGCGAGCTGGCCACACTGCTCAAAACCGCCAACCCGCCGCGTCAGCGGACACAGACGCACCGCGGCCTCATCCTGAGTTTCGCGCTGGCCGGTGCCATGGCGGCCGGGACAACCGGAGTTGCGGCCAGCAATGCCCTGCGGCTCACCTGCGAATCATTCACTGGCGGCGCAACGGAGCCCGCTCAGCCGAAGCAGGAGGACAGCGGGGAGACGGCGCCGCTGCCCGCCGAAAGTGCCGACGCGCAGGCGCCGTCCCCCGAAGCCGCGTTGTCCCCCGAACCCGCGCCGTCTCGGGCCGCCGGCGGGCGGCATCCCTAAGCGGTCAGCTGCCGTTTCGAGGAAATGACGCCGGTATTAAAGCCGGCCAGGTTCAGTCCGCCGTGGAACCGGGCGTGCTCAATCTTGACGCAGCGGTCCATCACCACGTCCAGCCCGGCAGCCTCAGCGGCGTGGGCCACGTCCTCATGCCAGGAACCCAGCTGCAGCCACAGCGTTTTCGCCCCGACGGCGATGGTCTCCTCCAGCACGGACGGCAGGTCGTCGTGGCGGCGGAACACGTCCACAATGTCCGGGACCTCGGGCAGATCCGCCAAGGAGGCGTAGACGGGCCGGCCCAGGATTTCCTTGGCCACCGGGTTCACGAAATAGACCGTGTACGGAGACGACGAGAGCAGGTACGTCGCCACGAAGTAGGACGCCCGGGACGGCTTGTCCGAGGCGCCCACAATGGCAATGGACTTCGCGCTGCGCAGCAGCGCCAGACGCTCCGGAGCGCTCGGGCCGTCCCAGGCGCGCGGTTCGGCAATGGCTTCAGCGGACATGGGCGGACTCCTTCAGCGGGGGCACAACCGGGACATCGGACGGGACAACTGACGGGGCGGAAGCGGCATCAGCCGACGCCGCGGACGAGGCAGCGGCGTCGAGCGCCTGATCCAGGTCCCAGAGGATGTCCGCAAGGTCCTCCAGACCCACGGAAATCCGGACCAGATCCTCGGCCACGCCCGCCGCGGTGAGCTGCTCCGGGGAGAGCTGGCCGTGCGTGGTGGAGCCGGGGTGGATGACCAGGGTCCGGGAATCGCCCACGTTGGCCAGGTGCGAGGCCAGCTGCAGGGCCTCAATAAAGGCCTTGCCGGCCTCGCGGCCGCCCCGGACTCCGAAGCTGAACACCGACCCCGGTCCCTTGGGCAGGTATTTCTTCGCCCGCTCATGGTGCGGATGGGAGGGCAGCCCGGCGTAACTGACCCAGGACACGCGCTCGTCGGCCTCCAGCCATTCGGCAACCGCCTGCGCGTTTTTCAGGTGTTCGTCCAGGCGCTGCGGCAGCGTTTCCACCCCCTGCAGCAGCTGGAATGCTGACTGCGCGCTGAGCGCGGGGCCGATGTCGCGCAGCTGCTCGGAACGCAGCTTGGTGAGGAATCCGTACTCGCCGAAGTTCCCCCACCAGGAAATGTTGCCGTAGCTGGCCACCGGCTCGGTCATTGCCGGAAACTTGCCGTTGCCCCAGTTGAACGTGCCGGATTCGACGACGACGCCGCCCAGCGTGGTGCCGTGCCCGCCGAGGAACTTGGTGGCCGAGTGGATGACAATGTCCGCGCCGTGCTCGAACGGCCGCACCAGGTACGGAGTGCTCAGGGTGGCATCGAGGATCAGCGGCACGCCGGCGTCGTGCGCCACCTTCGCCAGCCCGGCGATGTCGGTGATTTCGCCGCTGGGATTGGCCACGACTTCGGCGTACACGGCCTTGGTGTTCTCCCGAATGGCCGCCGCGTAGTCCGCGGGATCCGTGCCGGGAACAAACGTGGTGTCGATGCCGAAGCGCCGCAGCGTCACGTCCAGCTGCGTCACGGTGCCGCCGTAGAGCTGCGCGGCGGCCACGATGTGATCCCCCGCGCCGCACAGGGCAGCGAAGGTCACGAACTCAGCGGACATGCCCGACGCCGTCGCCACGGCACCGATGCCGCCCTCCAGCGAGGCGATGCGCTCCTCGAAGGCCGCGACCGTCGGGTTGCCGATGCGGGAGTAGATGTTGCCGTACTTCTGCAGCGAGAAGAGGTTCGCCGCGTCGTCGGTGTCCTTGAAGACAAACGACGTGGTCTGGTAAATGGGCACGGCGCGGGCGCCGTGCGTGGCATCGGGGGTGCCGCCGGCGTGCAGGGCACGGGTCCGGAAGCCGAATTGTCGATCACTCATGAAATGAGTGCTCCTTCCTGGTGGGCCGCGGTGAAGCGGCTGCTCGATCGTTGCAAGTTGCGGGTGGCGGACGAAGAATGTTCAGCAGGACTGCGAACAGAGCGGACGGGCAGCGGCGGAGGACGCCGGACGGAACGACGAAGGAAATGATTCCCATGGACGAGTACGTCGTTGTCATTGAAGCCGGCTACAAGCTGGGGGCCGCCACGCACAGGATCACTGCCACGGAGCCCCTGCCCCAGGGGGAAGCCAACCGGCTCTTCCTGGAGCTGATGGACGGGCTGCACGCCGACCTGCTGCCGGCCAAGACGGACACCACGTATCTGGAGGTCTCGCCCACGGAGTTTCTGCGCATTCACCGGGCCATGGGCGGCGCGGTGGTGATGGACCGCGTGACGCTGACCCGGGTTCACTGACCGGCTCCGTGTCGCCGGGCTTCGCAGACGCGGGCGATGTCAGCGATGCACGGTTCGTTCTGCAGGCTGGTGGTATCGCCCAGCCGCGTGCCCTCAAACAACTGGGTCAGCAGCCGGCGCATGATTTTCCCCGAGCGGGTCTTGGGCACATCTGGGACGACGACGACGGCGGCCGGCTTGGCGATGGGCCCGATTTCCCGCGCGATGTGGGCCCGGAGCTCGGCGGTGACCCGCTGCATGAACACCGGATCCGCGGGGCCGGATTCGGGCAGGGCAGCGGCGGCGGCGGACAGGACCACAAAGGCGGTGATCGCGTGTCCGGTTTTTGGATCGGCCACCGGGCACACTCCGGCCTCGGTGACCCAGGGATGGGACACCAGGGCGGATTCGATTTCGATCGTGGACAGGCGGTGCCCTGACACGTTGAGCACGTCGTCGGTGCGGCCGAGGATCCAGGTGTCGCCGTCGTCGTCGTACCGGGCGCCGTCGCCGGCCAGGAACCAGCCCTGCCGCGCATACTGCCGCCAGTAGGAGGCGAGGTAGCGCTGCGGGTTTCCCCACACGGTGCGGGCCATCGCCGGGCCGGTCCGGTCCACCACAATGAAGCCCGGGGTGTTCGGGGGCACCGGATTCCCGGCCTCATCCACGATTCGAGTGCTCACGCCGGGCAGGGCGCGGGAGGCGCAGCCGGGCTTGAACGCGGTGTCAGTGGGGCGCGGGGAGAGGATGGTGGCGCCGGTTTCGGACTGCCACCAGGTGTCGATCACCGGCACCTCCCCGCGGCCAAGCTGCTCGCGCAGCCAGCGCCAGGCCTCGGGGTTCACGGCTTCCCCCACGGTTCCCAGCAACCGGATGGAGGAGAGGTCATAACGCTCCGGAACGCCGTCGGGGAACCAGCCCATCAGGGACCGGACCAGGGTGGGTGCGGTGTAATAGCTGGTCACCCGGTAGCGGTCGATGATCTCCAGGTGCCGTCCCGGATGCGGGGTGTTGGGAGTGCCCTCGAAAATAACCTGGGTGGCGCCGTTGGCGAGCGGGCCGTAGATCTCGTAGGTGTGGGCGGTGACCCAGGCCAGGTCGGCGGTGCACCAATGCACGTCGGTGTCCCGTTCCGCCGGATCCGGATTGGCGAAGAGGTAGTCGTAGCTCCACGACGCCTGGGTCAGGTAGCCGCCCATGGTGTGCACCAGGCCCTTGGGCTTTCCGGTGGTTCCGGAGGTGTACATGATGAACAGCGGCGTCTCGGCGTCGAAGGCTTCCGGCGTGTGGGTGTCTGCGGCGGTGTCCACGGTCTCGTGCCACCACACGTCGCGGCCCTCGGTCCAGCTGATGTCCGATCCGGTGCGGCGGACCACCAGCACATGCTCCACGGCGTTGGCCCCGGCAACCGCCGCGTCGGCGTTGTCCTTCACCGGCACGGCGGTTCCGCGGCGGAACTGGCCGTCGGTGGTGACCAGCAGCTTCGCGCCGGTGTCCTCGACCCGGAACTTCAGTGCCTCGGCGGAGAAGCCGCCGAAGACCAGCGAATGGACGGCGCCGACGCGGGCGCAGGCCAGCGTGATGACGATGGTCTCCACCAGAACCGGCAGGTAGACGACCACGCGGTCGCCCCGGCCGATGCCCAGGGCGTGCAGGGCGTTGGCGGCGCGGGAAACCTCCCGCTGCAGGTCCGCGTAGGTGACGGTGCGGCGGTCGCCGGGCTCGCCCTCGAAGTGCAGGGCGACTCTGCCGCCCAGGCCGGCGGCCACATGCCGGTCCACGCAGTTCACGGCGACATTCAGGGTTCCGCCGGCGAACCATTCGATCGCGGGGACGCTGTAGTCGGCGTCGGCCTCCGGGGTGTCCGGCCCGCTCAGCCGCTGCGGGGGGATGAAGGTGTGCGCGGTGTGCCAGGGCTGTTCCCACTGGAGCCTGCGGGCAGCTGCTTCCCAGAACGCGATCCGCTCGGCCTCGGTGGCGGGCTCGGTCACGGTTGCAGGGGTGACGGCGGCCGGGGTGCCCGCCGGGGCGGTAGTTGCGTCGAGCGCTGAGGTCAGGCCCATTTTTTCACCGCCGACTTTTCGGCGAGGCCCAGCAGGGCATCGGTAATCTTGCCGATGACAGCCAGCAGGACAATGGCCAGCAGCAGCCGGTCAGTGCGCCCGTTGTTCTGCGAATCGATCAGCAGGAAGCCCAGCCCCATGGAGGAGGCGATCAGTTCAGCGGCGACCAGGAAGAGCCAGGCCTGCGCCAGTGCCAGGCGCAGCCCGGAAAACACGGAGGGAACGACGGCGGGCAGCTGCACGGTGGTCAGCAGCTTCAGGCCGTTGAGCCCGAAGGCGCGGGCGGCTTCCACCAGGTTCCGGTCCACGTGGCGCAGGGCCAGGGACACGGTGGTGAACACGGGGAAGAACGCGCCGATGGCGATCAGCGTGATCTTGGAATCCTCACCGATCTTCAGCCACAGGATCAGCAGCGGCACCCAGGCCAGCGACGGCACGGCACGCAGCGCGCCGATCACCGGACTCAGCAGGATTTCTGCCAGCCGGGACAGGCCGAGCAGGGCGCCCAGCACCAGCCCCAGCAGTGCGCCGATGGCGAAGCCGATGAGTACCCGCTGCGTGGAGATGGCGACGTGCAGACCCAGCTGGCCGCGGTCGATGAGGTCGATCGCCGCGGTGTAGACGGCGGCGGGCGACGGCAGCTGGACGGCGGTGAAGATGCCGGCTGCGGTGCTGAGCTGCCAGGCCGCGAGCAGTGCTGCCGGCACCACCAGACCCAGGGCGAGCCGGATCCAGCGGCGGGAGAGCGGTCCGGACGGCGCCGGGTTGTGTTCCGGTCCGGCCGGAGGCGCCGCAGTGGCTCCGGCGGCGGCTCTCCCGGCCCGGGAGGTTGGGACGGCGCTGTTTCCGGTGAGGTAGGGGTTGTCGATGCCTGTCATCAGGACTCCTTGACCGCGTCCGGGTCAGCGTTCTGCACGTAGGAATCATCGAGCAGGCTGTCCAGTGCCGTGTCGACGGCGTCCTGGCCGGCCACGTCACCGGTTTCCACGAGGGTGGGCCCGATCTTTTCGAGCACGCTGCGCTGGGCCTCGCCCGGCGCCGGGTCGACGTCGAGGTTGCTGCGGTCCAGCACCACCGTCTGCGCCACCGCCAGGTCCAGTCCGGCGACGTCGGCGAGGATCCGCGCGGTTTCCTCCGGGTTTTCGGCGGCCCAGGCGCGGGCCTTCTCGTAGGCGTTGACCACTGCCTGCGCCTGTTCCGGGTCCTCCGCAAGGAAGGCCTCGTTGGCAGCCAGGATCCCGTAGGTGTTGAAGTCCAGGTTGCGGTAGATCAGCTGGGCGCCGTTCTGCTCGGCGCCGGCCATGATCGGATCCAGTCCGGCCCAGGCGTCCACCGATCCGTTTTCCAGGGCGGTGCGCCCGTCGGCGTGCTGCAGCTGTTCCACGGTGACGTCGGAGAGGCTGAGTCCGGCCTCCTCGAGGGCCTGGACCAGGAAGAAGTAGGGGTCGGTGCCCTTGGTGGCGGCCACCGACTTGCCCTTGAGGTCCGCCACCGAGGTGACGTCCGAGTCGGCGCCGACCACCAGTGCCGACCATTCCGGCTGGGAGAAGACGTCGATGGCCTTGATCGGCGAGCCGTTGGCCCGGTTGAGCAGCGCGGCGGAGCCCGCCGTGGATCCGATGTCGATGGCTCCGGAGCGCAGGTTCTCGTTGGCCTTGTTGGACCCGGCGGACTGCACCCACTCCACGGTGACACCGTCCTCTTCCAGCGAGGATTCGAGCCAGCCCTTCTCCTTGATGATCAGGCTGAGCGGGTTGTAGGTGGCGAAATCAAGGGTGAGGGTTCCGCCGTCGGCCGCTTCCGCGTTGGCGGCGGGCTCGGTATCTTCACCGGCAACGCAGCCGGTCAGCAGCAGCGAGGCTGCGGCTGCGGCCGCGGCCAGGGCCTTGACCGGCCCGCGGGACAGGGCCGGTCGGCGGCGGGCCGGAGAAGAGTTGGCGGAAGGGGCGGGGGAAGGAACGACGGAACGGCTGTTCATGGGAGTTCTTTCTGCTGGAGGACGGCGAGCCGGGCGGAAAACGGCACTGAACTGCTGGGGGAGCGTCCGGACGAAGGGAACGGACGCAGGTGAGAAGGAGCTGCTGGGGAGGGGCGGGTGCCGGGAGGCTAGTGGCGGTCGACGCCGAGGCTGGCCAGGAGCTCGCCGCGCATTCGCGCCAGCTCCGCCGAGGCCCGGTCCCGCGGCCGGTTGCCGGGCACGGTGATGACCTGGGTGATCGTGGCGCCGGATTTCTCCTGTTCCTTGCCCAGCACAATGATCCGGTCCGCCAGCTGGAGGGCTTCATCCACGTCGTGGGTGACCAGCAGCACGGTGGTGGGGGTGGCCGTGTGCACCGAGAGGAGCAGGTCCTGCATCTTCAGCCGGGTCAGCGCGTCCAGGGCGCCGAAGGGCTCATCGAGCAGCAGCACCCCGGGGGTCCGGGCCAGGGCACGGGCCAGGGAGGCGCGCTGGGCCATGCCGCCGGAGACCGCCCGCGGGCGGTGCTTGGCGAACGGGCCCAGCTCCACCAGCTCCAGCAGCTCGGCCACCTTCGCCTTGCCGTGCTTGGCGCTCATGCTTTTGGGCAGGCCCATCGCGATGTTGGCCTGGAGCGTCTGCCAGGGCAGCAGCCGCGGCTCCTGGAATGCGACGGCGCAGCGGTCGTCGATCCCGTGCACGGGGGTGCCGTTGATCAGGACTTCTCCGGTGCTGGCGGCGTCCAGGCCGGCTGCGGCACGCAGCAGCGTGGATTTTCCGCAGCCGCTGGACCCGAGGATGGCCAGGACCTCGCCCGGGCGCACCTCGAAGTTGATGTTCCGCAGCACCCGGTGTGCTTCGGGGCCGGCGCCGAAGGTGCGGCCCAGCGAGGAAAACGTGACGGGAAGAGCGGAGCCGGCGGCCTGAAGCGGTGCAGCGGGCGGCGCGGCGGCAGGGGACTGTGAAGCCAAGGCGGTCATGTGAACTCTCCATCGGTCCTGGCAGTAGCACCCTACGGAAAACGCCTTGGGCCGGTTACGGCCTCCTGCGGTGTTGTCCTCGCTATTGCCGTTCCTCAAGGAGGAGGTACGGCAACCAGGGTTGCTGCGGCTTCACTGATCCAGGTCTCTCAGCCGCTCGGGATGGTCAAGAGCCACTAAACGCTTCATTCGGACAACGGGCAAGTCCCCGGCGTAATATTTCGACGCCGCTGTGCCAGCCGGAAAACCGCCGCGCGCGCCGGCCTGGAGGCCCAGGTCCGCCGCGGGGCCGGCTCCGTGCCCGCGGTTCACACAGGGTCATTGACTTCCGTTGAGCCGCATCGCTGTGCCAATACTGGAGCCGAAGGATCATGAGTCCCAACGCGAAGCTCTGGCTGGTTGGGCGGCAACCCTCTTCTCCGTAGCGGGGTGCCCCAGATGAGGATCCGGCCGTTGCGCGTCCGCGAACGGCAAGTACGGCGTTCCCTCAGGGGCGTCCCGTTCCGAAAGGTTCCCCCGTGACCGAGCAGAACATCCAGCCGACCACACAGAGCACCCCCTCCACCGAGCAGGACACCCAGCCCACCGCACAGGGCACCCCGCGGCAGATCCGGTTCAATGCCTTCGACATGAACTGCGTGGGCCACCAGTCCCCGGGGCTGTGGCGCCATCCGCAGGACCAGTCAGCCAATTACACCGACCTCCGCTACTGGGCCAACCTCGCCAAAACCTGCGAAAAAGGCCTGTTCGACGGCATCTTCCTCGCCGATGTGCTGGGCACATACGACGTCTACGGCGGCTCCAACGAAGCCACCCTGCGCCAGGGCACCCAGGTTCCGGTGAACGACCCGCTGCTGCTGGTCTCCGCGATGGCCCTGGTCACCGAACACCTCGGATTCGGCGTCACCGCCGGCACCGCCTATGAACATCCCTATCCGTTTGCCCGCCGGCTTTCGACCCTGGACCACCTCACCAACGGGCGGGTCGGCTGGAATGTCGTTACCGGCTATCTGCCCTCCGCCGCGCGGAATCTGGGCGCGGAAGACCAGCTGGAGCACGACGAGCGCTACAACCACGCCGACGAATACCTCGAGGTCATCTACAAACTGCTCGAGGGCTCCTGGGAGGACGACGCCGTCGTCCGCGACAAGGAAACCGGCGTCTTCACCGACCCGGCCAAGGTCCACGACATCAACCACGAGGGGAAGTACTTCAAGGTTCCGGGCATCCACATCAGCGAGCCCTCGCCGCAGCGCACCCCGGTGATCTACCAGGCCGGCGCCTCCCCGCGCGGCATCGCCTTCGCCGCAGGCAACGCGGAGGCCGTGTTTGTGGGGGCGCCCACCAAGGAGAAGCTCAAGGCCACCGTCACGAAGATCCGCGACGCCGCCGAAGCCGCCGGCCGGGACCGGCACTCGATCCGGATCTACACGCTGATGACGGTGATTACCGCCGCCACCGCGCAGGAGGCCGCCGCGAAGCACGAGGATTACCAGCAGTACGCCAGCCACGAAGGCGCGCTGGCCCTGATGTCCGGCTGGATGGGAGTGGACCTGTCCACCTACAACTTGGACGAGCCGCTGGGCAACGTGAAATCCAATGCCATCCAGTCCGCCGCGTCGAATTTCCAGAAACCGAAGGACGACGGCGAACCCTGGACGGTGCGCGACATCGCCGACTCCGCCGGCATCGGCGGACTGGGACCGCGGATGGTCGGCTCGGGCGCGGAGATCGCCGAAGAAATGATCCGCTGGGCGGAGGAAACCGACGTCGACGGCTTTAACCTGGCCTATGCCATCACCCCCGGCACGTTTGAAGACATCGTGGAGTTTGTGGTGCCCGAACTGCAGAAGCGCGGCGCCTACCGGACCGAATATGCGCCGGGTACCCTGCGCAACAAGCTCTTCGACGCCGGCGACAAGCTCCCGGCGGAGCACCGCGGTGCATCGTTCCGGCTGCAGCCCGCCGTGCGCTGACCTTCGGGCCGGCGTCCTGTTCTGCCGGACCGGGCATTGACCGGCCGCCCGGTCCGCTCCTACGTTTGAAAGGAACGTCCACCCTTACGGGCGCAACTTTCCCAGCCAGCAGGAGCCTGCCATGGAATCCTCAGCCAATGCCTCCGGAATAGCCCTATCCGCAGACGGAACCCGCATTGCCTGGTCCCGCCAAGGCAGCGGCCCGCCGCTCGTGATTGTCGATCCCCTTCTGGCCGACCGCAGCAGCTCCAGCACCCGGGTCCTTGCCGACCTGCTCTCGGAAAACCACACGGTCTACACCTATGACCGGCGCGGCATGGGAGAAAGCGGCATGGGGGAGGAATACACGGCAGAGTCCGACGTCGATGACCTGCTGGCAGTGGTGCAGGTGGCCGGCGGATCTGCCGCCCTCTACGGGTTTGCCTCCGGAGCTTTCCTGGCGCTGCGGGCCGCCGAGGAGTCGGCGGTGATCACCCGCGTGGTGGCGCTGGAGCCCAGCCCGGCGATCGACGACGGCGACGATGAACTCCTGGTGCTCCAGACCGAGCTGGAGGGACTGGCCGGTGTTGAAGTTCCGGTTCTCATCCTGGCCGGCAGCAGCAGTGCAGATGAGTCCCGGGACCTCGCCCGCCGCGCCGCGGAGGCCCTGGACGAGGGGGAATTTCAGCTGCTGGAGGGAACAGCGGCGAGCGTCCCGGACGCGGAGCTGGCCGACACCATCGAATCTTTCCTGAGCTGACACCGGCGGGCGTAAGCTGGAGCCCGATCTTCGGGCTCCAGCAAAGGACGGCACATGGAACTTGTCAGCGGCGCACACGTCAACGACCCCGCAGTAATCGGGCGGCTCCTGCGGGAGAAGGGGCGCTGGGCCGTCGTCGGGCTCTCGAATAACCCAAGGCGCACGGCGGTGGGGGTGTCGAAGTACCTCCAGGACCACCTGGGCATGGAGATCATTCCGGTCAGCCTCAAGGGCGACGATGTCCACGGCAACAAGGGCTATCGCCGGCTCAGTGATATTCCGGGCCAGATCGACGTCGTCGACTGCTTCGTAAATTCGACGCGTGTGGGCGACATCGTGGACCAGGCGATAGCCGTTGGCGCCAAAGCGGTGTGGCTGCAGCTGGGCGTCATCGACGAGGCGGCTGCCGCGCGCGCCGCCGCCGCAGGGCTGGATGTCGTCATGAACACCTGCCCCGTCATCGAGGCTCCGTATTACGGGCTGTAGGCATAGGGTCGGGGACTCAGAGTTTCGCGAACCACGCCTGCAGGATCCCGGTGTACAGGCCGTAGCAGATGAGGCCTGCGCCCACCACGCCCAGCGCCAACCCGCCGTACGGCTGCGCACTCAGGGCGTGGAGGGCGCCGTCGAGCCCGGTGGAGCGCTGCGGATCGGCGGCCACGGCCGCAACGATCACGAAGCCTCCCAGGATGACCAGTGACAAGCCCTTGGCGATGAACCCGAGGACACCGGTGATGGTGACGGCGTGCTCCCACGTGCCCGATGGAACGGCCTGCAGATCCCTGCGGAAGCGTCGGCTGGCGCCCTTGAAAATGAAGTAGCCGCCCACGCCGACGATCACCAGCCCCACGATCCCCAGCAGGACCGCGCCGGCGGGCTGGGCCATCAGGCTAGCGCTCCAGCCGGCCGAACTCTGGCTGCTGTCCTTGCCGGCACCGAGGGCAAACGTGCCGAACGTGATGCCGGTGGCGCCGTAGGCGGCGGCCAGCGCGGCGGCGGAAGCCCGCATCTGCCACAGCTCCCGTCCGCTCAGGCCCCGGCTGTCCATCCAGATCCGTGAGAACTGGAAGACGGCCAGCGTGAGGCAGCCCAGGAAACAGACCCAGAGCAGGGCCAGCCCGCCCGGCTGCCCGGCCAGTGCACCCACCGCGCCGGAGGAATCGGCACTGCCGCTGCCGCCGGACGCAATCTGCAGGGCAATCACTCCGATGAGGAGGTGCATCAGGCCGCTGGCGGCGTAGCCGACGCGGGCGGCACGTTCAAATCCCTTCGAATCCGCAGCATTTTCCGTAGCCGCGGCAAACCTGTCACGGTGTCCTGTACGAGCCAAATAATCCTCCAAAAGTCGGGAGCGCACCGCTTGTGGCGGGCCGCCGGATACCTGCGATGTCTTCATTTTCTCACTAGTGGCGCGGCGCCTTCTCACTAGTGGTGCATCGCCGCGGCGGCGGACTAGGCTCGGGTGATGGACGCCGCACAAGTGAAACGGGTATGCCTGCAGTTTCCGGGGGCCTACGAGGACTTTCCGTTCGGCCCGGAAGCGTCCGTGTTCAAGGTTCAGGCGACGGGCGGCAAGGCCCGGATGTTTGCGCTCTGCGACCTGTCCGGGGTACCGCTGACGATCAGCCTCAAGTGCGAACCCGAGCTGGCGCTGCAACTCCGGGCCGCCCATCCCCAAATCAACGGCGCATGGCACATGAACAAGAAGCACTGGAACTCTGTCCGTCTCGATGAGGGGCTGGATGATGATCTGGTGCGGGACCTCGTGGAGGACTCCTACGACCTGGTGGTCGAGTCCCTGCCGGCCCGGGACCGCGAATCACTGAAGTGGAAAGGGCTGGCCGGCGGATGAACCGGGACCTGAGCTACCCTGACGCCGGCCATACCCGGCGGCCGTATCCCCAGCCGCTCACCCAGCGCTGGCCGGACGGATACCGGCTGGAGCTGCGCCGGGAAAGGCTCGACGTTCCGGATCCGGCGGCCGGATTCCTGCGGTTGGCCAATGGCATCCTGGACTGGGATCTGCACCGCCGGGCCGGGCTGCGGGTGGCGGCAGCCACGCCCCGCGCCGCTCCGGGGGTGGAAATGTCCTCCGGAGTGGGGGTGGGTCCGCTGCGCTACTACGCTCCCTGCCGCGTGCTGTGGTCCGAGGAACCAGAAATCGACGACGACGGCGCCCCCATCCCGGGGCAGCGCGCCGGTTTCGGTTACGGCACCCTCAAGGGGCACCCGGAACAGGGCGAAGAGGGGTTTTACGCCGAACTGGACGGGGAAGGAAAACTGATCTTCCGGGTGGCGGCGTACAGCCGGCCGGCCAACCGGGTTCTGGCCGCCGGCGACTTCGCCAACCGCGGTGTGCAGCGGTTCTTTACCCGGCGCTATCTCGCGGCAGCCTACAAGCTCAGCTCCGGCAGCTGAGCTGCGCTGAGGGCGAAGCCAAGGCCCAGGCCCGGAGTTTCCACCGGTAGGAATCCGGCGGAGAGCAAAAGAGACTGCGAGGATTCGTTCTCCACCTCGGTGTAGGCAACCACCCTCGACACGTTTTCCTGTTCCAACGCCCTGCGGGCCATGGCGATGAGCGCTTCGGTGGCGTAGCCCTGCCCCCGCCGGGACGGTACAACGCTGTAGCTCACCTCCGCGTCCCCCTCTTCGGGCAGGAGCAGGAAACCGATGGTCCCAACCACCTGCGCCGTCGCCTGCTCGCGGATGAGCCGGGTGGTCAGCGCACCGGAAATGTTCAGGCCCGCTTCAAAGAACTGCTGGGCGGCGTCGTGGTCTGTGGGTTGCGGAAAGTCCGGCGCCCAGTCCGACAGCCGGGACTGGATGATCAAGGCGTCGAGCTCAGCGGGGGAGAGCGGGTCCAGTTGCAGCCGTTCGGTGCGGAACCCGGTGGCTGGGGCGGGCGGTTCGGCAGTCGGTGCTGTGTGGTCAGGGGTGATGGTCACTGAGTAATTGTCCACGCCTGGTTGCGATTTGTTCCTATTTCGTGAGCAACATCTTTTCGTGCCCCGTGGCGCCCAGGTCCTCCAGCCACGCGAGATGGCAGAAGGTGCCCTTCCCAGAGCTGGGAAGCGCACCTTCTGCCATATCGCGGGGGAGGGGAGGGGGAAGCGGGAGAGTTAGCCGAAGTACTTCGGCAGGGTTCCCTCGTGGGCTTCCTTCAGCTCGGAGAGGGGGAGCGAGAAGTGGCCCTGGAAATCCAGTGCCCCGATCTCGGTGTCCACCACGCCGATTCGCATGTGGGCATAACCGCGGGCCGAGCACATGTCCTTGAACCGGACCTCCTCGCTGCGCGCCACCGACACTAAGGCCCGGGACTGGGTCTCGGAGAACAGCATCGTGAACAGGTCCACGCCGTCGCGCTCGCAGGCTTCATCCAGCCCGATCCGCGCGCCGACGCCGAAGCGCAGCGCCATCTCGGACAGGGCAGCGGCCAGGCCGCCCTCGGACAGGTCATGCGCGGCGTCGATCATGCCGTCGCGGGAGGCATTGACCAGCAGTTCGCCGAGCAGCTTCTCCCGCAGCAGGTCCACTGCCGGCGGCCGGCCGCCGAGGTGGCCGTGCAGGTTGGCGAATTCCGAGCCGTCCAGCTCGTCCTTCGTGGCACCCATCAGGTAAATCGCCTGGCCGTCTTCACGCCAGCCCGACGGCGTGCGGCGGGCGACGTCGTCGAACACGCCCAGCACGCCCACCACGGGGGTCGGATGGATGGCGACGCCGCCGGTCTGGTTGTACAGCGAAACGTTGCCGCCGGTGACCGGGATGCCCAGTTCGCGGCAGCCGTCGGCCAGGCCGCGGACGGCCTCGGCGAACTGCCACATGACCTCGGGATCCTCGGGGGAGCCGAAGTTCAGGCAGTCGGAGACGGCCAGGGGGGTGGCGCCGGAGGTGGCGACGTTGCGGTAGGACTCGGCCAGGGCCAGCCGGGCGCCCTCGTACGGGTCCAGGTAGGCGTAGCGGCCGTTGGCGTCGGTGGAAATGGCCACGCCGAGGCCGGTGGTTTCATCCACGCGGATGACGCCGGCGTCGTCGGGCATGGCCAGCGCGGTGTTGCCCTGCACGTAGCGGTCAAACTGGTTGGTCACCCAGGACTTGTCGCACATGTTCGGTGAAGCCATCAGTTCCAGGATGGACTTCTTGATCGCGTCGGCGCCGAACGGGCGGGTGCCGGCGAAGGAATCCGCCTGCAGCTTGTCCTGCCACTCCGGGCGGTGGAACGGGCGGTGGTAGACCGGCCCTTCGTGCGCCACGGTCTTGGGGTCAACGTCGACGATGGTCTCGCCGGCCCAGTCGATGATCAGCCGGCCGGAGCCGGTGACTTCGCCCAGCCAGGAGTATTCCACATTCCACTTGGCCATGATCGCCTCGAACGCCTCGACGTTCTCCGGCGTCACCACGGCCATCATGCGTTCCTGCGACTCGGACATCAGGATCTCGCCCGGGGTCAGGGTGGGATCGCGCAGCAGCACATTGGTCAGTTCCACGTGCATGCCGCCGTCGCCGTTGGAGGCGAGCTCCGACGTCGCGCAGGAAATGCCGGCCGCGCCCAGGTCCTGGATGCCCTCCACCACTGCGGACTTGAACAGTTCCAGGCAGCACTCGATGAGCACCTTTTCGGCAAACGGATCGCCCACCTGGACGGCGGGGCGCTTGGAGGGCTTGTCCGCATCGAAGGACTCCGAGGCCAGCACGGAGGCGCCGCCGATGCCGTCCCCGCCGGTGCGCGCACCGAAGAGGACCACTTTGTTGCCGGTGCCCGAGGCGTTGGCCAGGCGGATGTCCTCGTGGCGCATCACGCCCACGGCCAGGGCGTTTACCAGCGGGTTGCCCTGGTAAACGGAGTCAAAGACCAGCTCGCCGCCGATGTTGGGCAGGCCCAGCGAGTTGCCGTAACCGCCGATGCCGGAGACGATGCCGTGCACCAGGCGCGCGGTGTCCGGATGGTCGATCGCGCCGAAGCGCAGCGGATCCATGACGGCCACCGGGCGGGCGCCCATCGAGATGATGTCGCGGACAATGCCGCCGACGCCGGTCGCGGCGCCCTGGTAGGGCTCCACGAAGGAGGGGTGGTTGTGGGATTCGACCTTGAAGGTCACCGCCCAGCCTTCGCCGATGTCCACCACGCCGGCATTCTCGCCGATGCCGACCAGCAGGTGCTGCTTCATCTTCTCGGTGATCTTCTCGCTGAACTGCGACAGGTGCACCTTGGAGGACTTGTAGGAGCAGTGCTCGGACCACATGACCGAGTACATCGCCAGTTCCGCCGCGGTGGGGCGGCGGCCCAGAATCTCGACGACGCGGTTAAATTCGTCTTCCTTCAGGCCCAGTTCGGCCCACGGAAGCTGCGTGTCGGGGGTGGCGGCGGCGTGCTCGACGGTGTCGATGCGGAATTTCTTCGCCTCGGTGGAGGCTGCGGAAACGGTCATTTATTTGCCTCCGGCAACGAGCGAGGTGAGTACTGAGGTGAAGATGCCCAGGCCGTCGGTGCCGTAGCCCAGCCCGACCTCGCCGTAGGCGGAGGAATCCGGGCCGAAACCGGCCTCGACGGCGTGTTCGGGGTGCGGCATGAGCCCGACGACGTTGCCGGCGGCATTGGTAATGCCGGCAATGTTCCGGCGCGAGCCGTTGGGGTTGCCGCCGTCGTAGCGGAACACCACGCGGCCTTCGCCCTCGAGCTCGTCCAGGGTCTTTTCGTCGGCCACGTACTGGCCGTCCTGGTTCTTCAGCGGAATGACCATGCCGGCATCCTTCGCGTAGGCACCGGTCCACGCCGTCGCATTGTTCTCCACCCGCAGCAGCTGGTCAGCGCAGGAGAACTTGAGGTGGTTGTTCTTGATCATTGAACCGGGCAGAAGGTGCGCCTCGGTCAGGATCTGGAAGCCGTTGCAGATGCCGAGCACGGGCATGCCGCCCTTCGAGGCATCCACCACCTTGTCCATCAGCGGGGCAAACCGGGCAATGGCGCCCGCGCGCAGGTAGTCGCCGTAGGAGAATCCGCCGGGAATGATGACGGCGTCCACGGACTGCAGGTTGGCTTCGTTGTGCCAGAGGCCGACGGCGGTGCCGCCGGCGAGGGTGACCGCACGGGCGGCGTCGCGGTCGTCAAGGGTGCCGGGAAAGGTGATGATGCCGATCCGGACGGCCCGCAACGCGTCGTTGGCGGGCGTTACGGCGAAATCGCCGATCAGGGGCGTACTCAAAATCAGGCCTCCGGGATTACTTCAACGCGGGTGACGTCCTCAATGACGGGGTTGGACAGCAGCGTGGCAGCAGCGGTGCGGGCCTGCTCGAGGAGTTCCGGAGTGACTTCTCCGTCAACGGTCAGCTCAAAGCGCTTGCCCTGCCGGACGCCGGTGAAGCCGGTCAGGCCGAGCCGGGGGAGGGCGCCGGCGATGGCCTTGCCCTGCGGATCAAGGATTTCAGGTTTTGGCATGACGTCAACAACGATCCGGGGCATCCGGGCAACTCCTGTAAGAGAAATGGGTGGCCGCGGACCCTGCCGTCTCACGCTGATTCAGCGCTCCGCGAGCTTGCTCCCTCAGTCTAGCGGCGTTTGGCCTGGCAGTCCTTTCGTGTCGTTCGTCCGTCCGCAAACCGGTGCGCGGAGCGGCTGGCCCGCACCAAGATCAGGCGGGCAACCGGATCAGGCAGGTACGCCGATCTGGAAGCCGCACCGGCACCGCAGCACCGTGGTGTCGAGCTGGACCTCCGGAACGGCAACCGCGTCAGCCCCGGTGTAGACGGGTTCAAAAATCGACACGGACGCGGTGTCCTTCGGCTGCATCGGCTCACCGCAGTGCAGATACTGGGCGTCCGTGCTGTTGCTGTTCATCCGGCGGGCCCACAGCGGGGAGTGCCGGATCGGGTGACCGTAGAAGCGGTCACACTCGGAGCAGGTGTAGCTGATTTCCAGGAACTCAGCGGCGTCTTCGCCGATGGCAGGTTCCACTGCTTCGATAATCAGGTAGTCGTCCGTCCTGCAGTGCGTGCACCACGGGACGTAGGTTTCCGGCGCGGGTTCTGCCGCGCCTTCCGGTCTCGCTTGCGTTGACAAGATCGTTCCTCCGGTTCGCATCCGGACGGTAAACTCCGTCGCCCGGAAAGATAGTAAGTATGCTTACCTAGTTTACGGACGCGACGGAGCCGTGACAAGTCCGCAGGCAGGGCCGTCACGGGAGCCCCAGGCCTGCGGCCCTGGTCCCTACAGCGGCCCCTCGGCCGGGCCGAGCAGGCCGGCAAGGCTTTCCCAGCGTCCGATCTCGCACCCGTTCGCGAGCGAGAAGCCGCGGTCCACGCTCTCGCCGTTGAGCGTGCCGCTCACCTGCGCCCGCTGCGGCCCGGCGATCATCTGGGTGCAGGCCAGGTTGGGATTGGGGGGAGCGAACAGATCGGCCCCCTGGGCTGCCAGCACCTCGCAGGCAGCTGCCGGATCGGGCGCGGCGGAGCTGCCCGCCGGCGCGGCGCCCTCGCACTCCAGCGTGTAGGTGTCCTGCACCTCGGTCCCCTTGGGGCTGAACTCGACGGTCAGCGACGTGGCCGCCGGAGAGGACGGAGCCGCGCTGGAGGACGCCGGGGAAGGTGAATCGGACGGCGCGGAGCCGGCCGAGTCGCCGCACCCGGTGAGGGCAAGGGCGGCCGCAGCCACGATCAGCAGGCTTCGATACGGGGGACGGAACATGAGTGAGACCTCCAGATAGGGTGGTCCCAGCCTAGCCAGTCCCGCCGCCAGTCCCCGGAGGATCACTGTAATCCGCGGCTGCCCGCGCCTGGGCCAGGAAATACGGACCCTGACCGGGGTAGTAATCGTCAAACTCGGGAACGGCGCCGCCGGTAAGAGTGGCGGCCAGCCGGTCCAGATAGTATTCCCAGCCCGGCCCAACGCTCTCCGCGGCCAGCGGGTCATCCAGATGGTGGATGAAGTCCAGCCGGGTGCCGCCGGAACTTTCCTGAAATCGGACTTCCAGGTCCCAGCTGCCGTATTCGTCCTCGACCAGCAGGCGCAGCAACTCCGGCGCGGAGCATTCGGCGATCTGCAGCCGGCTCCAGGGAAGTCCGTCCTCGTACAGCATCTGCAGGTCGAGGCTCCCGCCCCGGACGGGCGTGCCCTCCCAGCGCCCGAACCACTGCGCGGCCCGGACCGGGTTGGCAAAGCTGTGCCACAGCACCGGCGGCGGTGCGGTGAAGCTTCGGGTTAACGTCAGGTCGTAGGCCTGGGGTCCGGTGCGGTGGATCCGACCGGTGGGTTCTGGTTGCACGGCTGCTCCTGAAGAGGTTCCAGCAGGCCCAGGATGCGGGCCCGCAGCTGCTGTGATTCCGCGCTGAAGTCGCGCTGGGCGCCAGCATATAGTCCGCGGCCCGCCGGTGTCTCGACCGGGATCGGGGTGTAGCCCCAGTCCTCCAGGTCATAGGGGGACGCGCGCATGTCCATCTCCCGGATGCGCCAGGACAGCTCGAAGCAATCCATCACCAGGTCGCTGGGCAGCAGCGGCACCAGTTTGTACGTCCACTTGTACAGGTCCATGTTGGCATGCAGGCACCCGGGTTGTTCCAGATCCGGCTGGGTCTCGCGGGTGGGCGTCAGCTCGTTCAGCGGCACGGCCTGGGGCGTGTAGAACCGGAACGCGTCGATGTGGGTGCAGCGGATCCGGCTCTTCTCCACCAGCTCGTCGGTCCCTTGTGCGCCCAGGCGCAGCTGCAGGTAGTCATGCCGGATGCCGTTGGTTTCGGATTTGTAGGCCATGGCCCACTCGTGCAAACCGAAGCAGCCAAGCGAGGGCTTCCGGGCGGCGGTGCGGGAGAGCAGCATTCGGGTGAAGTCCACGGTGCTGCCCCGTGCTTCGGTGAACGCAGCCAGATCGACCGTGACGGCAGTGGTGCCGGCGTCGAGCCCCGCGCTGGCCAGTTCCGCCGCGGTCAGCGTGCGGTGGAACTTCCAATCCGTGCGCTCGGCAGCCGCCGGTCCGGTCAGGACGACGCCGGCCCCGGGATGCCAGCGCAGCAGCTGCCCCGGCTTCTGTGAGTAATAGGTAAAGAGGAAATCCTCCACCGGGTGCTTCCGTCCCGCCGAACGGCGGGCGAGGAAACCGTCCACAAAGGGCTGTACGCGCTCGCGGTGCTGCCGGCTCAGCGGCAGCCACTGGTGCTCGGCCAGCACGGCGGAAAATCGGGTAGGGCTCACCAACCCATTATCCCGCGTGCCGGCGCCGCTGTCGTGCAACGGAGGCGGAGGCCAGGCATGCGCAGCCTGACCAACCAGTTAACCCAACCGCCTAACCCAGCCGGCCTATACCCCGGCCGGCTTGTTCCCGGGCCGGCTCGGTTCGGGGCTGGCCGCGGCGGTCTGCGCGGCAGTGATCAGCTGACGCATGGTGCCGTTCAGTTCCTGCACCTGTGCCCGGGTCAGGCCCAGCCGGCCCATCATGGTGCCCGGCACGGCAGCGGCTTTTTGGCGCAGCGCCCGGCCGGTCTCCGTCAGGTCGACGGCCAGGGACCGGTCGTCTCCGGGCGCGCGGTTGCGGGCCACCAGGCCGGCTGCCTCCAACCTCTTCAGCATCGGCGACAGTGTGGCCGGGTCCATGGCGAGGGCGCCGCCGAGGCTGCGGACGCTGCGCGGACTCTGCTCCCAGAGCGCGAGCATCACGAGGTACTGCGGATGGGTGAGTCCCAGGTTTTCCAGGACCGGCTTGTAGGCGCCGACAACGCTCCGGGAAGCCACAGAGAGGGCAAAGCACAGCTGATGCTCCAACAGGAGGTCCTCGTCAGTCTGGTCCACTGTTTCCACATCCCAACTTTTCCTAATCATTAGTGCACTAATGATTAGCGTACTATGGCAGCAGGAGAAGTCGCTGTGGAAAGGTGCGGGATATGGCTGACAAAGAGAGCTTTACTTCGAAATTCATGCGGACCACCGGCAAGGTGCGGCTGATTTTCGGTCCCGCGCAGACCAGTTCCCTGGATCATCCGATGACAGAGGAGAACCAGCAACTGCTCAAGGAGCAGCAGGCGCAGGAAAAGGCGCAGTGGCAAACCGTCAAGCGCGCCGACGGCAGCTCCTACATCCTTCCGCGCCAGCCGGACTGAGCGCGGATCGCCGCCCTCAACGAAAAAACTATTCGTCGCCCGGGTTCACGCATCTGCCGGCCGCGTACCGTTAATTCATCAGAAAACAGTCACCCGGCCGCGCCGCTTGGTCGCGGCGCGGGCAGCCCGGTTCAACCGCACACACTCGTTCAACCGCACAGGGGGAAATCCCATGAGCGACGAAAAGCAACAACCCACTTCCGGCCCGGCCCGCCGGCGCCACTCCGTGCTGGGAGCACTGGACAGGCTGGCCTTCGGGTTCTTCGGACCTCCGGAACGTGAAGCTTCGCCTCGTCCCGTCATCCACCGGCACGACAGCCTGGAAGCTGAGATCGACAATCAGCTGCAGGCAATAAATGTGGAAACGGACGAGCAGGGGCACCACTACGGCGTCCGGAGGATCGAAGCAAAACCCGTGACGCCCAATCCGGGAGTGATCTATCCGTATTACTCGGGCCGGCCGCCGCTGAATGCGCCGGAAACCTGACCGGCCACAACCTTCCCTAGCGCCCGGTGCCGCCGTACACGGTGGCTTCGTCGTCGCCGTCGAGCCCAAAGGCAGCGTGGACGGCGCGCACCGCCGTGTCCAGCAGCTTGGCGTCGGTGACCACGGAGATGCGGATCTCGGAGGTGGAGATCATGTCGATGTTCACTCCGGCTTCGTGCAGCGCCTGGAAAAACCGGTGCGAAACGCCCGGGTTGGACCGCATGCCGGCGCCGATCAGCGAGAGCTTGCCGATCTGCTCGTCGTAGTCGATGGTGTCGAAGCCGACCGTTTCCTTGGCGGCGTTCAATGCATCGATGGCGTCCTTGCCGTCAATGATCGGCAGCGTGAAGGAGATGTCGGTCCGGCCCGACCCCTGGGTCGACACGTTCTGGACGATCATGTCGATGTTCGAGTTGGCGCCGGCCACAATGCCGAAGATCTCTGCGGCCTTGCCGGGAATGTCGGGAACGCCGACCACCGTGACCTTGGCCTCTGAGCGGTCGTGTGCAACACCGGAAATGATGGGCTGTTCCAAGGGTTCTCCCTCTTGAATCTTGATCTTGTCATCGGGGCTGGGCAGGACCCAGGTTCCCTCATGCTGGCTGAAGGAGGACCGCACGTGCAGCGGGACGCCGAAGCGGCGGGCGTACTCCACGCAGCGCAGGTGCAGGATCTTGGCGCCGGAGGCGGCCATTTCCAGCATTTCCTCGCTGGAGATCGTGTCGATCTTCTGGGCTGACGGTGCGACGCGCGGGTCGGCCGTGTAGATGCCGTCGACGTCGGTGTAGATCTCGCAGACGTCCGCGCCCAGCGCGGCGGCGAGCGCGACGGCGGTGGTGTCGGAGCCGCCGCGGCCCAGGGTGGTGATGTCGTGGCTGTCCTGGCTCATGCCCTGGAACCCGGCGACGATGGCGACGTCGCCCTTTTCGATGGCCGTCTTGATCCGGTGCGGCGAGACATCGATGATGCGGGCCTTGCCGTGGATGGCGTCGGTGATCATGCCGGCCTGGCTGCCGGTAAAGGACTGGGCGGAGCCGCCGAGTTCGTTGATGGCCATGGCCAGCAGCGCCATCGAGATGCGTTCGCCGGCGCTGAGGAGCATGTCCATTTCCCGGGCATTTCCGCCGGTGGTGATCTGTCCCGCGAGGTCCAGAAGTTCATCGGTGGAATCGCCCATGGCAGAGACCACCACGACGACCTCGTTGCCGGCGGCATGCGTGTCAACGACCCGCTTGGCGACGCGCTTGATGCCTTCGGCGTCCGACACGGAGGAACCGCCGAATTTCTGCACTATCAGGCTCATGCGTACACGCTCTCTGAATTACTTCCGGTTGCTGCCCGGCGACATCTTCGGCGCGGTGCATGTGATTTTCTTCCCCGGGGTGTGCCGGGAAGCCGGGCCACGGATACTGTGGCCGATCAGCAAAAGTCTATCGTTGGAGTCGCGGCGGGCCGAAATGTTCCGGACTTATGCACTTAACGTCACGTGCTGCGCTGCCGGTTCCGGCGGCTGGCCGGAAGGCTGCCCGTGAGCGCTAGGACATGCTGCGGCGGCCCTCGAAGGCCCGGCCGAGCGTGATTTCGTCAGCGTATTCCAGGTCTCCGCCCACGGGCAGGCCCGAGGCCAGCCGCGTGACGTTGATGCCCAGGGTCTTGAGCATCCGGGACAGGTAGGTGGCTGTTGCTTCACCCTCAAGGTTGGGGTCGGTGGCAATGATGATTTCGGAGATCTGCTCATCGGACAGCCGGCTCAGCAGTTCGCGGATGCGCAGTTGGTCCGGACCGATTCCGGCAATGGGATTAATGGCGCCGCCCAGCACGTGGTACCGGCCGCGGAAGGATCGGGTGCGCTCCACCGCAATGACGTCCTTGGACTCCTCCACCACGCAGATCATGGTCGGGTCGCGGCGCGTGTCGCGGCAGATCGTGCAGGTTTCCTGCTCCGTCACGTTGCCGCAGATGCTGCAGAACTTGACCTTGTCCTTCACCGTGACGATGGAGGACGCGAGCTTCCGCATGTCGTCCGGATCCGCCTCCAGGATGTGAAAGGCAATGCGCTGGGCAGACTTGGGCCCGATGCCCGGGAGCCTGCCGAGCTCATCAATGAGTTCCTGAACGGCACCTTCGTACACGTGACCTTCTCTGCTGGATAGATGTGCGCTGTGGCTGTGCTGGTGATCTGCGGCCGGCGGGCGGTTCCGCCGGCCGCAGATCCGGAACGAGTGGGGTTAGCGGCCGTCGAGGCTGCGTTCCTCGATCAGCCGGCCGCCCAAAATGCGCTCAATGGCTTTCCTGCCCACCAGCCCTGAATCTTCCAGCCTGATGTCATCTGCGCTGGGGACGTCTTCCACCAAGTTTACGTTGCCGCGCCCGGCGGAGCCGTTTGCCGGGACGCCGCGCTGGGCAGCTTCATTCAGCAGCTTCTGGTAGCGGCTCAGCGGTCGGCCGGTTCCGTTCGGGGCGGGGGCCGACGGCGCCGGCTGGGACGGCTGCTGGGGCCGCGACTGTGGCTGAGCCGGAGCTGGAGCAGCGGAGGCCTGCGGCGGGCCCCCCTGAGCCGCTGCCGGCCTGCCGGCTTCGGTTGGCGCCGAGGAAACGCCCGGAAGGCCTGGCCCTGCCGCGGCTTTCGGCCCTGAGGGCGCAGCGGCAGCAGTGCCTGGTGCCACCGCGTCACCGCGGGCCGAAGTTCCCTGTGCTTCGCGCGCGCCCTGGCGTGCCGGTGAAGACCCGGTTCCCGCCCAGTTCGTGGCAGCCCACTCGGTGTCCGACAAATGGCCTGCGGAGTACACGTCTGCGGGCGGCTCGGCCTGTTCCCAGGCATTGCTTTCCGGACCGCCGGCATAGGGATCCTCCGGGGGTTCCTGCTGCCAGTCCTCGGGAAGGGGGCCGCCCGGGGCGGCCTTGCGGGCACGGCCGGGCTGCGGCGCGGACTGCCGTTCGTTGCGGGGCGCCTGGCTGGCGGAATCCGGCATGTTGCTTTGGCCGCGGCGCCGGTTGAGGGCGGCGGCAGCTGCCGGGCCGGAGGCAACGGGTGCGGCACCCTGCACGTCGCGGGCCGGGGATGCAGCCGGTGCAGGGGAAGCCGATGCGGCCGGAGCCGCCTGAGCAGTGGGTGTGGGTGCGGGTGCGGATGCCGAAGGAGACGGCTGTGCCGCGGGGGCAGGAGCAGCCGGAGCCGGCCTGGATGCAGCCGCGACCGGAGCGACGGCAGAGGTCTTCTGCGCGGAATTCGCTTGTGCGGACTGCGGCTGCGCGGAGTGCTGCTCTGCGGACTGCGGTTGGACGGACTGTTGCTGGGGCGGAGCCTGGACCTGTGCGGAAGCCGGCGCCGGGGTTAGCCGGCTACCTGCTTTTGGGCCCGACTCACCCGCTGCCGCTGAGCTGTCGTGCACCACGTTGACTTGGCAGTCCACGCCGAGCACCTGGCTGACCGCTTTTCGAAGGTTTTCCAGATGATCCGGGCGGTTGAAGTTGGTCGCAGCGCCCTGGTTGCTGAAGGCCAGTTCCAGGATTCGTCCGTCGAAGGACTTGGGGCTGGCATTCTTGCTGACGTTGAGCCACGTTGCGCGCCGGATTCCGGTGAGCGCATCCATGATTTCCGGCCATGCGCGGCGGATCATTTCGATCTGCCCGCCGCTTGGAGCGGCACCCGGAGCGGCACCCGAACCTGCGGGGACCGGACCGTTGGCCGCGGGCTGGTTAGCCTGTGCGGACGGCTGCGCGGCGGATGCTGGCTGGGAAACCTGCGGGCGTTCCGGTCCGGATGCGGCCGGACGGCGGTTCTGTTCCGGAGCCGACGCCGGGGCTGAGGCCGGAGCCGACGCCGGGGCTGCCGCTGCGGGGCGTGCAGAAGCCTGCGGTTCCGGGGCGGTGGCCCAGGTTCCGCCCCAGTCCAGGGGAGAGCTGTCCTGCGCCGTGCCCGCAGGCGCACCGGCGGGAACCGCGGGGACAGGCTCTGCAGCGGCCGGAGCGGGCGAGGAAGCAGCCGGAGCTGACGGTGCGTCCGCCACCACAGCGGGAGTCTCCGGCGTCATCGTCGGGCGTCCGGCGGGGATTGACTCGACGGGCGAGGATGCGGCGGCGGCGCGGCCGACCGCCTCGGTGCTGTCGCCGGCGTAGCTCAGGCGCCGTTCGAGGCGGTCCACCCGTGCGGCGGTGCCGCGTTCGGTCTGGTCGGAGGCCGGCAGCAGGATGCGTGCGCACAGCAGTTCCAGATGCAGCCTCGGGGAGGTGGCTCCGGTCATCTCCGTCAGCGCCGTATTGGTGATGTCAGCGGCCCGGGACAGTTCGGCGCCGCCCAGCTGTGCGGCCTGGGTGCTCATCCGGTTGATCTGGTCTTCGGGCATGCCGCGCAGCACCGCGGCGGCGCTGTCCGGCATGGCGTGCACGATGATCAGGTCGCGGAACCGTTCCAGCAGGTCCTCAACGAAACGCCGGGGATCCTGGCCGGTCTGAATCACGCGGTCCACCGCCCGGAAAACGGTGGCGGAATCGCCGGCAGCAAAGGCGTCGACGACGTCGTCGAGCAGTGAGATGGGCGTGTAGCCCAGGAGGTTGACGGCCAGCTCGTAGTCGAGGCCGTCGGGTCCGGCACCGGCCATCAGCTGATCCAGGACCGACAGCGAGTCGCGGACCGAGCCGCCGCCGGCGCGGATCACCAGGGACAGCACGCCGGGAGCCACCGGAACGTTTTCCTGCTGGCAGAGCCGGTCCAGATAGGCCAGGAGCGGTTCGGGCGGAACCAGCCGGAACGGATAGTGGTGGGTGCGGGACCGGATGGTGCCGATCACCTTGTCCGGTTCCGTGGTGGCGAAGATGAACTTGATGTGTTCCGGCGGTTCTTCGACAATCTTCAGCAGCGCATTGAAGCCTGCCGGGGTGACCATGTGGGCCTCGTCGATGATGAAGATTTTGTACCGGTCGCGGACCGGAGCGAAGGTGGCGCGTTCCCGCAGATCGCGGGCGTCGTCCACGCCGCCGTGGCTGGCGGCGTCGATCTCGAGGACATCGAGGCTGCCGGAGCCGTCGCGGGCCAGCTCGACGCAGCTGTCGCACTTGCCGCAGGGGACCGGCGTCGGGCCCTCGGCGCAGTTGAGGCAGCGGGCCAGAATGCGGGCGGACGTGGTTTTGCCGCAGCCGCGCGGGCCGGAGAAGAGATAGGCGTGGTTAACGCGGTTTTTCGAGAGGGCCGCCATCAGCGGCTCCGTGACGTGCTCCTGCCCGATCACATCCGCGAAGCTCTCGGGACGGTAGCGGCGGTAAAGGGCTGTACTCACAGATAGAACCCTATCGGTTGGCACTGACGGTTTGCATCCCGGCGCCAGGGGCGGGGAAAACCAGTTGGTCCTGAAAAAATTAAAGACCCCTCATGCACCTGCCAGAGCCCGCTTACCCTTGCTACCTTCCGGTCCTGGGGGAGTTCACAGGATGACACCACATGAGGGGCCGCGAACCAGTCTACCCGATTTTTGGACCGGTTTTGCGGGCACCGGTTTCAGGCGGTTCGGCGCCCTCATTTCCCGTCCTTATGTAGCGGTACATGTCCCGCCACTTGGCGCCCACTTTCTGCCAGGACGGCAGCAGCGCATCCCTTCGATAGCCGGCCTTTTCGGCGGTCCGCCAGGAGCCCTCGTTCCACGGCTCTATATACAGGTGGATCCGCGGCATCTGCTGGACCGTCATCGCCCAGTCGGTCAGCAGCGCCAGGGCGGCGCCGGCGTATCCCCGATTCCGGTGGTCGGGACCGATCCAGTAGCCGATCGTGTCGGGGTTCCCGGTCCGGCGCGACGACTGGCCCGGCCACAGCCCGATCTGGCCCACGCCGACGCCGGTGGCGGCATCGGCGACGGCGAAGGACCACCCGGCGCCGCTGGCAAGCCGGTGATGCTGCCGTTCAATGAAGGCCAGCGCCTCATCGCGCCCGGCGGTGGAGGGAACCGAAGTGATCAGGGGAATCAACGGATCCTGCGAGGCCGACTGCACCAGTACGACGTCGGCGGCCGTGAAGGCCCGGAGTGTCACCCGGGGGCGGGTCGCCGCGGTGATGGCTCCGCCGGCTGTCGCCTCGACGCCGGAAGGCCGAGGGCTGCTGAGGACGGGCAGCTTAGGGGGGCCGGATGTTCGTCGTCTGCGCGCCGCGGTCATGACCAGCCTTCCCGTCTCTCGATGCTCTCCCTCTATTTCGGTGCTTCCTCTCCATAGTGCCAACCTCCGACGCCAACAACCTCCCTGCATCTCCCTACATAAGGGCGCGTCACTGCCGTGGGGTGGGCAACCCTGCCGTGAGTAACCCTTATAGGGACACCCTGCCCGGTAAGCACGGCCAGGCAGCGTGCCCGGCAGATAGGAACAGACACCCTGCCCCGGGGTGCCGAAAGGTCCACGGATCGGCTTGCCGGGAGGCTCCCGGGGCGATTTGCGGGCCCGGCCAAACCTGTGTAGAGTCTTCTAAGTCGCCGCGGCCGGGAGTTGGAAAACTTCACGAGCATGGCGGCCACACCACACCAAAAACATCCTGGTGATCCATCCTGCGCTGAGAAGCCCGGGAGCGGAAAGCCGGGGATTTGGCGTGGGTTTCTCCGGACAAAATGAAGCAGTCTTCGGAATATACCGAATTGCTAAAACAGTCCGGATGAAATAGAATAAAGAAACACTGCAGCGAAGAGAAAAGAAAGACATTCAATTGTTTTTCCGAGTATTTCGGATGCATCTGTTGTTTGAGAACTCAATAGTGTGCCAAGTTTATTGATACCAATTATTTTAATTGGTTGAACTGGTTCTTCCGCCCACCCCGTGGGTTGGGAGGACTTTTTTAGCTGGTTTCGAATTTAGTGCA